>CACXUV010000068.1 GCA_902770845.1 uncultured Prevotellaceae bacterium | reverse complement strand
TATCAGTCGGCCACGTTCAGCAACCTGATTCGGCGCCAGCTGGGCACCCCCTGGTGCCTGCGCATCACCGCCCCCATCTGGGTGCTGCGCGTCATCACTTTCTTCGGCGACATGTGGGGCCACATCACGGGCCACATCACCGCACTGAACAACGACAAGTATCACATTCTGAAGCAGCGCAACTGGCGCTGCGACATTGCGCCGGCTCGGAAAGAGCTGGGCTATGAGCCACAATACACGCTGGAAAAGGGCGTTCCGCTCACCATCAAATGGTATCAGGACAACGGCTGGCTATGAGACGCAAAGAAACAAAGAAAGGCCCTGGCAGCACGCAGGGCAACTACTATCGGGGCCTCATGCCTTTTGAGTGGCCCATGCTCATCTATGCCGTGCTCACCACCCTGCTGGTGCTCTTCATGCAGACACGGCTGCACAACCCCGCCTCGATGCTGCTGCTGCGCTTTCAGTCGGTGGCCATGATGGTGGCGCTGTGGGGCGTCTACAGGCTGTGGCCGTGCCGCCTCACGATGGGTTGCCGCCTGCTGCTGCAACTGGCCCTGCTGGGCTCGTGGTATCCCGAAACGTTCGAGTTCAGCCGCATGCTGCCCAACCAGGACCCCACCTTTGCCGCCCTCGACCAGCAGCTGTTTGGCTTCCAGCCCGCCCTGCTGTTCAGCCAGCACTTCAGCAACCCTGTGCTGAGCGAACTGCTCACCGTGGGCTATCTGAGCTACTTCCCCATGATTATGGGCGTGCCCGTTTACTATCTGCTGCGACGGCCCGATAGGTTCCAGCATGCGGCATTTGTCATGCTGGCAGCCTTCTTCACGTTCTACGTGGTGTTTGCGCTGCTGCCCGTGGCTGGTCCGCAGTTCTACTACCCCGTGGCTGGGGTCAACGAGATAGCGCGCGGCGTGTTTCCTGCCGTGGGCGACTACTTCGAGACCCACTCCAGCGAACTGATGCTCACGCCGGGCTATGCCGACGGGCTGTTCCACCGCCTGCTGATGGTTGCCCACGAAACGGGCGAATACCCCACGGCGGCCTTCCCCAGCAGCCACGTGGGCGTGACCACGGTGCTGCTGCTACTGGCCGCACGCACAGGCGAGCGCCGTCTGTTCTGGCTGATGCTGCCCTTCGGCGTGCTCATGTTCTTTGCCACCGTCTACATCATGGCCCACTATGCCGTCGACGCCATGGCCGGACTGGCAATTGGGGCCATCATGTATTTTGGCTTTTCCAAGATAAAAGGATGAATTGAATTTACGATTTGACGATTTACGATTTACGATTTATTTTCGATTTTTTTATTTAACTATTTCTTGCGGCCATCAACCATCAGGAAATCATACAATAATTAAATTGAAAAATAAATCGTAAATCGTAAATCGTCAAATAGTAAATCGTCAAATAGTAAATTACTTCATTTTCTTCACCACGCTGCCATCGCTCATGCGCTGCAGCACCACGCCACGGCCATTGGCCTTGGCCGGCATGCCGTTCAGGCCAAAGGTGGCCACCACACGGGTGGCGGCGGCTGGCAGCGAGGCGATGCCCAGCGTGTTGGCCTCGGCCGACAGGGGCGACTCGCCGGCATGATAGACCACCGACAGCTGATACTTGCTGCTAGGCGTGCCTTCAGGGTCGGCAAAGGTGGTGGCGTCGGCAGGCAGTGTGGTCAGCAGCACGCCGTCGCGATAGACATTGTAGGCCAGCACTTCGCCGTCGCCGCAGGTATAGGTCACATCGTCGACGAACAGCCCATAGCCCAGGTCGGTGGGCGTGAGGTGGCGAATGGCAAAGTAGAGTGCGCCCGCAGGCAGGTCGGCCCGAATCTCGGTCCAGCTGGTGGTCTCCACCCGTCCGGCCTTGACCACGCGGAAGCTTTCAGGGCGCTGGTCGCTCATGCTGCACAGCACCTGGTAGTGCTCCCAGCCGTTGTTGGCCAGCGACTTGGCCCAGAACGACACGGTCTGCGCCTCGCCATTGAGCTGGGGCGAGACGAGCCAGTCGTCGGCCGTGTCGACACCCATGTCTTCCTTGGGTGCAAAGGCAGCCATGTACTGCTCGCCTGAGTGGGCCTCGATCCACTTGATTTCGCTGGCCGGGCCCGTGCCCTGTTCGGCGTAGGGCGAAATGTCGAGTTTGTTGCGGTTGAACACGATGTAGGCGTAGGCATCCTCCATGCTGGGGAAGGTATAGTTGCCCAGTCCCAGCGACCAGGCATCGTCAAGATCGGCCATGGTCCACTGGCCCACGCCCTCGGTCAGCCAGGGCTGGTAAGCCTCGAAATCGTCCGTAACGGTCTGGCTTTGCAGCTGGGGACGCGTCCACTGCAGCTGCACGCCCTGTCCCTGAGCCATGTCGGTGGCCTGCAGGTCGGTCACGGTCTTCACATTGATGGTCATGATGTCGATCTTCTCCGTCTTCGTCCGGTTGTCGTCGGGCACCTGGTCGCCCTCCAGCTTCACGTCGGCATAGACCTGCACGGAGCGCCATCCCGACGGGGCCATGAACTGAAGACGCACGGTGGTGTCGGCCAGTGCAGCCAGCGGCTGGTTCACGAGCGAGTCGGCCACCAGCTGGTCTTTGGCAAACAGGCGCACGTGGTAGCCACTCTCGGCCTGCCGGCCAAAGTTGTGCACCAGCACGTCTACGTCGGTGAGCTTGCCGGCCACGGCCATGGCAGGTGCCTGCAGCGAGGCAGCCAGGTTGTGGTCCACCACGTCGAGCAGCTTCACGTTGTCAAGGGCCAGCAGCTCCTGGTTCTCGCTGTCATTGTCGGGCAGGCCGTGGAACTTGATCATCACATAGGGACGGTTGCGCAGTTCGGCCAGACTGAACTCGGCATGCTGCCATCCCGACTTGCCGGTGGTCTTGCCGTCGACGTAGCCCAGCGTGGTGGATTGCTGCAGGTTGTCGACCGCCTCGATCTGGATGCGTGCCGAAGCGTTGCGCTTGATGTTGTAGTCGAAGCTGAGGCGCGGGTTCACCGTCTGGCTCAGGTCAATCTTTCCGGTGTTCAGCCAAGCCTCGTCGTAATAATCATAGGGCACCCACACCATGCAGCCGCCGTCGTTGTCGCTCGAGCCGGTGGTGTTTGTGTGCCAGTAGTTTTCATAATACCTGCTGGCGTCCAGCCACCAGTAGTGCTCAGGATTGGTCTTGCCGCCGGCAAAGCTCTCGGTGATGGGCAGCGTGTAGGGCGTGCCCACGCAAATCACGTTAGAGTTGGCAAAGTCGCTCTCGCCCGCCGTGTTCACGGCTTTCACGCGGAATCGGGTCAGCGTTTGCTCGCCGCCGATGGTGTCCAGGTCGAGCGTGGTGGTGGTGAGGCCGCTGCCCATGAGAATATCGGCCTGGTAGCCGTTGGGCAAATAGACCGAATAGGTCACGTGGCTGGGGTCGAAGTAGTAGCCGTTGGCACCGCGCGAGGGGGCTTTCCACGACAGGGTGTAGTGGTCGATGTGGTCGATGAGCGTCACGCCGGTCACCTCTACCGGCATGTCTTCGCCCACGTAGCATTCGGCCTTGGCCTGCATGCCGGCACCACCGGCGTTATGGGCCACCACGGCGTATTCGTGCAGACCATTCTGGGGCGACGGGTCCACATAGCTCAGGACGGCTCCCGGCGCCAAGCCCTCGGTCAGGGTGGCAATGGGCTGGGCGTCGCGCAGTATCTCCACCTGGGTCAGCTCGGAGAGTGGCTGGCCGTCGGCCTGCAGCAGGGGCAGCGTGAAGCTGAGCGTGGCCTGCAGCGCTCCCTGCGCACCGGGGGTGGCCACAAGACCCGTCACGGCTGCTGGCGTGGCAGCCGACGTCTGCTCGGTGATGATTACATCGTCCACGTAAATGGCATACTGGTCGGCCGGACTCAGGGCCTGGAAGCCAAAGCGATACTTGCCGTCGGTCTTCGGCACGGCCATGTAGGAATAGTCTTTCCAGTCGCCGGCCGGCACCAGCATCTCGTCTTGCAGCAACTGATAGGCCGTGGGGTCGCTGCCCTGGCCATAGGCAATGGCAATGACCTCGGTATAGCTGTCGCTTCCGGCCGGACGCATGCGAAACTGCAGCTTGTAGATGGTGCCGGCCTGCAACTGCAGCTCGGGCGTGAGCATCCAGTCGTTGCCCTGCTTCTGCGAGCTGTACATGTAGGTGGCCCAGAAGTTGTTTGCGGAGAAACCGCCCTTCGAGGCACCCCACAACCAGGTGTCGCCGTCTTTGTTCAGATCGAGCACGGTGAAACGGTTGAATCCCTGCTGCGAATCGAATGTTTCCTGAAACACAACGTCGCCTGCAGCAGCCCTGACAGAAAGCTGCGCGACGAGCAAAATGAGGGTCAGCAGACCCTTGCTAATAAGTTGTCTCATAGTGCGTTTGTATAAATTTGATTACTTTTCGACATGCAAAAGTATGCAAAATTTGCGAAACAGAAAAAGAATTAGTCAAGAAAAAGCAGTCCTTTTGTAACAAATCGTCATTTTAATTTGCATATTTATATGAAAAATTTTATCTTTGCGCGCAATTTTGTAATAATTTATTAAAGTAATATGCAACTTAAAAAACTTTTAGTTATGTTAACCATGGTCATGGCTTTTGCGACAGGAGCCATGGCCGATTCGGTCATCACGCTGACCACCGCCAAGGAGTATGGCGAGATGATGAGCTTCAGCCCCCTGACCTTAGAGAAGGGAACCATCAGCATTGACTGGGGCGACGGCACACCCATTGAGTACGAAGTGAACCCCAAGGACATGCCTTACTTGCAGCGCAAGGAGGGCAAACTGCTGGGACAAACAGTGAAGATATATGGCAAACTGGCCGAACTGAGCTGCACCGGACAGCAGCTCACGGGCATCACCATTGAGGGCCAGACCGACCTGAAACGGCTGACGCTGACCGACAACCAGCTGAGCTACTACACCACCAACCTGGGCGACGCCACTCATCTGGAAATGCTCTACCTGGGCAAGAACAACATCGAGATGCTGAACCTGCGCAACTTCTCGGAACTGGTGTACCTGGAACTTTACGACAACCCCGAACTGACCACCGTGGCCTTTGCAGACGAGAACCCCAAACTGAAGTCGATCTCGATGTACAACACCGACGTGGTTCACTTCTACGACGATTACACGTTTCCGGAACTCACTTCGCTTGACCTGAACAACGCTTCGCTGTGGGACATCACCTTCACGGGGTCGCACTACCCCAAACTGCACAGCATCAATCTGAGCGGCAACCAGATTCAGGAACTCGACGTGAGCGAGCTTTCGGCACTGGAGAGCCTTTCTGTGAGCAACAACCAGCTGAGCAGCCTGAACCTGGCTGCCAACACCGAACTGACCTCGCTGAGCATTGACGGCAACCGACAGATCAAGAAACTGAACCTGCAAAACAACAGCAAGCTGACGTCGCTCAACGTGTCGAACACGGCCATCAGCGAACTCGACGTGCACCACATGGAGGCTCTGCGCACACTCTACATGGACAGCCTGAACATCAGCCACATAGACCTGTCGGAACTGAAGTGGCTGCAAACGTTCTCGGCCAAGGGCGGACAGCTGTCTTACCTGGACTTTACGGCCAACTACTTCCAGCTGCGCTACCTGTACCTGCAGGGCAACAAGAACTTCACGGCACAGTCGCTCAACTTCATGTTCAACACCATTCACGACCCCGACCGCAACGGCAAGATTTATGTGCAAGGCTGCACGGGCGCCGAACAGGCCGACCCTGAGAAATACTTGCAGCTGGACGATGCCTCATCGCACTGGACCATCGACGTGGAAGGCGACGCATCGGCCTCGATGGACTCGGTGCAACTCACGCTGCTGCCCGCCACAGGCGGCTCGTTCCAGGTGTGGCGACGCGACTTTGCATGGAACCTGGAGCGCAACAACTTTGCAAAATACTACGAACAGGCCACCAGCGGCAAGGTGGTGCCCGGCTTTGTCAACGTGGTGCGGTTCGTGCCTGAGGCCGGCAACGACTTCCTGGGCGTGAAAATCAATGGCGAACTGGTGAAAGACTCGCTCTTCTTCGTCACACAGGATGCCACCGTCGAGGCGGTCTTCGGAAAGGCTCAGCCCGAACAGAAGGCCATTCGATTCACCGTGAAGCCGGGCATCACCAGTGCCTATGCCTTCGCTGCCGACCAGCCCAACACGCCCATCAGCATTGACTGGGGCGACGGCGAACTGGAACAGGGCAAGCTGAGCAACAATGGCTGGACCTGGTTTGACCACCAGACCGAGGGAACAACCGTGACGGTGTATGGCGACGTGACCTACGTGAACGTGGAAAGCTATCCCGGCTTCGGCACCGACAACCAGATTGAGGCCATCGACCTGAGCCAAAACGACGGACTGCACCAGATTAACGCCTACTTCAACCTGCTCAGCAGCATCGACGTGAGCAACCAGAAGGAACTGGTGGCACTGGACATTTCCATGAACGAAGACATCGAGGAACTCGACGTGACCAACTGTCCGCTGCTGAGAAAGCTCACTGCCTATGGAACCTTCATCGAACAACTGGACCTGAGCCAGAACCCGCAGCTGCAATATCTCGACGTGAAGAACACCATGATCGACTCGCTCGACCTGTCGAATGCACCGAATCTGCAAGTTCTCAACATCAACAACGACTACCTGAGCAAACTCGACCTGAGCAAGAACCCGATGCTGGCCGTGCTCGAAGCCAATGGCAACGAAATCGACTCGCTCAACGTTTCGGACAACCTGCTGCTGCTCAGCCTGTCGGCTTCCAAGAACAAACTGACACAGCTCGACCTGTCGAAGAACCTGTACCTCGAGAAACTCTCTGTGAACGGCAACCAACTGAAGAACCTCGACCTGTCGAACAACACCCAGCTGTGGTACGTTGAGGTGCGCGGCAACGGATGGGATGCCTGCACCGTGAACGACTTCTTTGCCCTGATGCCCGAATATGTGTCGCCAGGCGAAGAGGTTGAAAAGAGCACCACCGCCACAAAACTGTGGATTGCAGGCGAGGGAGACGGCACACCCAACGACGTGGCCCACGCCGAAACACTGCTCATGAGCGACAAGGGATGGATCATGAACTACACCGACAAGGGCGACGGAACGGGCTGTGACCACAGCTACGTGTATGTGCTGCCCACGGAGAACGGACAGGTGAGCCTGAAAGACGCACAGAACAACACCGTGATGAGCGGCACCACCGTGAAGAAGGGCACCGAACTGACCGTGGTGACCACACCCGACAACGGCTATGAACTGGCTTCGGCAAAGGCCAACGGACAGGACATTCAGAACGGAAAGTTCACCGTGAACCGACTGACCGACGTGGCTGTGAAGTTCCAGCTCCTGGGTGCTGGCATCGACGGCGTTTCAACCACACTGGCCACCGCACAGGGCAGCGAGCGCAGCATCATCGTTTCGGCACAGCAGCCCACACAGGTGGGCATCGTGTCGCTGTCGGGAAAAACCGTCTACGACACCACCGTCAGCGGCCAGACTGCCATCGGTCTGCCTGCAGGCATCTACGTGGTGACACTGAGTCAGAACGGACAGAAGGCTACACAGAAACTCATCGTGAAATAAGCGAAGACTCAACGTGAAACAAACAAAAGCATAATCAATTATCAATATATGACAAAAAAACTATTTGCAACTCTGCTCCTGAGCCTTAGCCTCAACACGGCTATGGCCCAGGACAAAACCGTGTATGGCTTCAACCGCGACTATCCTTGCGGACTGGTGGCCATCAATACCGGCAACACTGCTGCCACCACCCGCATGAAGAGTGCCAGTGGCGTGATGGCATCGGCAGGCGCCATTGTGAAAGACGTGATGTACATTACGGAGATGGACGACAACGACAACACCGTGGTCTACTCCATCGACCTGGGCACTGGCAATCTCACCAAGATAAAGAACTTAGGCACCAAGGCCGCACTGCCCGTTGAGATGAGCTACGACTACACCAACGATCAGATGTATTTCATCAACAACAGCGACTATACCGATGGCGTATCGGCCCTGTGGACTATGGACATGGAGACCTTTGCCATGAAGAAAGTGCAAGACAACATGGGCCAGAACTTCCGTGGACTGGCCATCAATGCGGCCGGCGACATGTACGGACTGACACGCAGCGGCGAACTCTACACCATTGACAAAGAAAAGGGCAAGGCCGTGAAACTCATCGGAAAGACGGGACATTCGCCCTATCTTTTCACTGCCATGGACTTCGACCGCGCCACGGGCAAACTCTACTGGGCCTGCTACGAGAACAGCACAAACAAACTCTATGAGGTGAATCCTGCCTCGGCAGCCGTTACCGAACTGGGCACGATTGGCCAGGGCAGCGGTCTTTACACCGTGGCCGTCGATGTGCCTTACGCTCCCAGCGAAGCAACGGCGCCTGCCAAGATCGATTCTATCAGCATTGTTCCAGCACAGCAGGGTGCTCTCAGCGCCACCATCAGCTGGCAGAATCCCACACTCATGGCCAACGACGAACCGCTGAAGAGCCTGACCAAGGTAGAGGTGATGCGCGGCGAAGAGCTCATTGCCACCCTGACCGAGGCTCAGCCCGGCCAGAACATGAGCTATGAGGACAAGAACGTGCCTGCAAATGGCACCTATCGCTACACCGTGCGCACCTATAATGAGATTGGAGCTTCGGCCGATCGATTTGCCGATGTCTTCATAGGCCGCGACCAGCTGGCCGCCCCTGAGCGCATCATTGCAGCCATGGGCGCCTCCGTGGGCTACCCTGCCAACACCAACATCATTGCCTGGGATGCTGCTCGCGTGGGCATTCACGGCGGATTCGTCGACACCCTGAACGTTGTCTACGACGTGATTCGCACCAACGACAGCCTCGTCATTGTGCAAGGCACCAAGTATGAAGCCTGTCTGGACCAGCAACTGGCCGACACCCTCACGCGTTATATATATAAAGTGGTGCCTCGCAATGCCGACGGCGAAGGCCAGGCAAAGGAGAGCAACTATCTGGTGAACGGCCCGGCAGCACAGGTTCCCTTTGCAGCCGATTTCGACAAATGGAACGATGCCGCCCTTTGGACCGTGATGGACGTGAACCAAGACGGCTATGAATTCAGCTGGCACCGTCCCAACTTCCTGGAAGGCAAGGGCGTGTATGTGTATCAGACCCATGAATACAACTATGCCGTCGACCTCATTGTGTCGCCTCCCGTTGAGTTCCAGGAGGGCCACACCTACAAGATCACCGTGTCGTGCTGCAACAGCTTTGCCCCCTATCCTGAGTCGTTCATGCTCTACTCACTGGCAGGCTACACCACCATGGGAGCCGTGCCCATTGGCGAACCTGTGGAGAACATCAACCACCCCGACGAGTTCCGCGACTATTCGTTTGAACTGAAGGCCGAAGACGACGGCCTGGGAGCCAGCGACGAGCGCTTCACCAGCTTCATCGGCGTGTGCTGCACCTCTAATCCCGGCATGCAGATGTTCATGGTCAACAAGGTGAGCATCGACGACCTGACACCTGCCGGCATTGCCGACGTCAGAGCAGCAGGTGCCAACAACGGCAACATCTACAACCTGCGTGGTCAGCGCATTGCCCAGCCTGGCAAGGGTCTGTATATCAAGAACGGAAAAAAATACATCAAATAACATCATTAACTAACTAAACATTTTTTGCTTATGAGACAGAAGATTTTTTCTCTCTTTGCTCTGTTGGCAATGCTCGTGGGCGCCATGCCTACCATAGCCCAGCCCGGCTACGTGGTAGACTTTGAGACTCCGATAGTGGTCAACAGTACAAACACAAGCACAACCAATCGCGATTTTAAGGTTGCCGATGGTTGGAAACACATTGTGGGCTATGCCGAAGTGGGCCTCAACATGGCAAAACGCTATGTGGCCTATTACTACCATCAGGACAAAGGTGTCGACGGCACAGCATGCCTGCAAGCTGCAACCAACTCATTCTACGACAATTGGGAAGAAACAAACGTTGAAGTTGAAGACTTCCTTGTAACGCCTCCCGTCAGCGGAGCCATTTCATTGGCCGCCAAGCTGGTCAACACCACAGGCTATGTAAGATTCTACACCGTTGTGAACGAAGGTGGTGAACTGAAGAAAGGACAACTCATTGCCCAGTTCGACGATGAAGAACTGAACACCACCAGCTTTACCGTCATCAACCTTCCTGAGCAGGCTACCACTCAGCGCATTGCCATTCAGATGGTGCAAGCCTACATCGATAACTTCACTGCAACAACCGTTGATCTGACATTGCAGCCTGGTCTGTCGGTTCTATCGCTTGCTCCCAATGAAACTCAGAAGCTGGTAGCCGATGCCAATGGCAATTTCACCGTAACCTTTGATGCCACTGTGCAGAACACTGGTGAGGTGGATCTGACCGCCGGAACCGAGAACTACAGCCTGACGCTGAAGAAGTTCAACTCAACGGAGGAGCACACCCCACTGGCCACCGTCGCCATTGCCGAAGACCTGGCCAAGGGTGCCACCACCACTACGCCCGTCACGTTGTCGGCCACGCTCAACACAGCCGACTACCCCACTGCCGTCACCAATGGCATTTCGTTCCGTGTTTATGAGAACATCACCAACACGTTCCTCTCTTCCAAGACCGTTACCGTCATTCCCTACGAGCCCGGCATCGAGGTGAAAGTGGGTCGCAACACCTATAAGAGTGGTGCCGAACTCTACTTTGGCTATTCTGCCGACACCATTCGTCAGGAGTTCATCATCACCAACACGGGCGGTGCACCGCTGCAAATCACCGGTGTGACCCTGCCTGCTGCCTATCAGACCGACCTGGCCGCCTGCACCATTGAGGCCCTGGCCAGCGACACCTTCCACATCACGCTGCCCAACACTCAACTGGGCGAGCACACTGGAGCCATGGTCATCAGCAACAATGCCGGCGACATGACCCTGAACCTGCGCGCCACCATCGTTGGAGGCGACACCTACTTTGTTGACTTTGAGACCGATGCTGCCGTCGACGGCATGCTGGTGGAGCAGACCGGCTCTGGCAGCTACAGCACCTACGGCTGGCAGACCCGCAAGACCAATTCGCTGGGCTACCCCGGCAACACCTACAGTGCCGAGTCGAACCTACCCTATAGCGGCACCGTTTCCTACAAGCTCATCACACCGCTGCTGCAGGTTGCAGAAGGCGACGTGCTGTCGTTCGAGGCCGGCAAGAGCTACAACGCCTCACAGCTGATTGTGTACTATTCGGCCGACCGCAAGAACTGGAAGAAGATTCGCACCCTGAGCGCCAACACCGAGAAAGAGGCCGACCTGCTTTCCGACGAAGCTTCGCCCAGCGGCTATGGCAAGGCTCTGAAGCAGTTCAAGATTGCCACCATTCCCGCAGGCCAGTGGTATGTGGCCTTCGAGACCACTAATGCCGGCGAGGTGACGGGTGCCATCCGCATCGACAACATCTACGGCTACAAGCGCGTCAACCTTGAGCGCGACGTCATGTTCATCAGCAGCAACATTGCTCCTGCCGCCCAGGTGAACCACAAGATGACTGCCCAAGCCACCCTGCGCAACCTGAAGCAGCAGCCCATTGCCGCAGGCGACTACACCGCCCGTCTCTACTTTGACAACCAGGTGCAGCAAGAGCTTGCCACCTCGGCCCTGAACGGCCCCGTCTTTGGCAGCAACGGCATCACCACCGCAGGCGACGTCGCATTCGACTTCACCACCACTCCCCACACGGCTGGCACTTTCAATGCCTACATCCAGTTTGAATTTACCGATGGCAGCAAGCTCACCAGCGACACCGTTGAGGTGACTGTCGAGAACGAAGTCTACTCTGCCATGCGCCAGGTGGGCGAGCAAAGCACCACGCAGGATGCCAACCCCATCAACTACTATTATAAGAAGACCCAGGCTGTCAACGTCTACA
Source organism: uncultured Prevotellaceae bacterium (assembly GCA_902770845.1). GTDB lineage: Bacteria > Bacteroidota > Bacteroidia > Bacteroidales > Bacteroidaceae > Prevotella. Next base: position 2,325 of record CACXUV010000068.1, on the reverse strand, counting down.
GCGAGGCCGAACTGCTTGCTGCCGGCATAACCCCAGGCACCAAGATCTCGAAGGTGGCATTCAAGGGCTACAACACCTCCAAGGCCATCACCGCCCCCACAACCCTGTGGCTGACCGAAATTGAGAACGAAGAGCTCATCAACACTGGTTCCACCTACTCCCTGGCATTTGCCCAGGCCGACAGCGTTGAGGCACTCACGCCCACGTTCAGCGGCGACGTGACACTCGAAAAGGCCGGTTCGGCCAGCGAGCCTGCAGAAATATTCACCATCGACCTGCCCACACCTTATATATATAATGGTGGCAACCTGATGGTCATGACATTCTTCAACGGTTCCGACTACACCAACCGAGACCTGTATTGGCTCTCTGGCAGCACCAATTCCAAGCTGCAAAGCGTCAGCAAGAAAACAGACGACACTACTTTCGGCAGCTATGACAGATACTCGAAGACCACCTATCGTCCCGTTGTGTTCCTGGGCGTTGAGGCCGAACCCAACACCGTGAGCGGCAAGGTGACCGATGCCGAGACGGGTGCAGCCATGGCCAATGTGGAAGTGAAAGCCGTTCACGGCGACATCACCTACAGCGATGCCACCGACGCAGAAGGCAACTACTCGTTTGCCATCATGCAGGACGCCCTCGACTATGAGCTCCAAGCACTGGTAGAAGGCTACTTCCCTGCCACCCAGACCGTGAATGTGCTGAACGCCAGCCAGACTGCCAACATTGCCTTGCAGCAGGCCAAGGGTCTGTTCATCGAAAGCTCCGAGCTGCCCACCGCAGGCATGCAGAACTTCCAGCTTTCGGCCACTGCCAAGGCAACCAACTACACTACGACCGACTTTGCCGCCGGAAGCTACACCGCAAGCCTCTACTGGGGCAACGAGGTAGTGGCTCAGGCCGAGGCTGTTGAGCTGAAGAAGGGCGAAAGCCACGACTTCACCTTCGTCTTCACGCCTCACAAGGCCGACTCGCTTGCCGCCTACATCGTCTTCACCCAGGGTGCCAACACGGCCTCGACCGACGCCGTTGGCCTGCAGGTTGAAGAAGAAGCACTGCCTGGTGGCGAAATGGTCATTGGCAGCATGAGCAACAACGACCGCCAGCACTTCTACATCGACGGCTACAACAACGACGGTTCCAAGACCATCTACAGCGACATTGTCTACACCGCTCAGCAGCTCAAGGACTTTGGCCTTACAGCTGGCATGAAGATCATGCAGATTGCCTTCAAGGCAACTTCCGGCTCGAAGAGCATGCAGCTGAACGTCACCTCATGGGTGGGCCTGTCGACTGGCGACATCGTTCCGGGCCAGCCCGACAAGACTGCCATGACAGAAGTGAAGGTCTACGATCCTGAGCGCGACGACCTGATTGAGACCCGCAACCTGGAGTCGGTCATCGATCTTTCGGCTTCGCCACTGGTATGGGATGGCACAAGCGACATCCGCGTCTACACGGAGCAGCAGCCTACGGGTCCCTACAACACCATGAAGTACGACTACGACAATAACTACAAGACCGCCTACTACAACGGCACCACCGCTTCGGCCACCATTCTGGCCTACTTCACCACAGCTGCCGATGCGCTCACGCTGAGCGGCACCGTGAAGAATGCTGAGGGCGAAGCACTCGAGAATGCCAGCGTGACGCTCGTCAGCACCGATGGCGACGACGTGCAGTACACCGGCACCACCGACGCCACGGGTGCCTATAGCATCAGCGTGATCCAGTCCAGCCGCAGCTACAAGGCAACCGTTGCCTACGGCGAATATGAGAACGCCACAGCCAACATTGAGTTTGCTGACAACAGCATCACGAAGAACTTCGTCATGAAGCTGTTCACCGTTGGCGATGCCAACCAGGACGGCGAGGTGACCACCGGCGACGCCGTGGCTGCCGTGAACTTCGCACTCGAGAAGGAAATTCCTTCAGCAAAGGCCCTCCGCGCTGCCGACGTGAACCAGTCGGGCGACATCACCGTGAGCGATGCCGTGGCCATCGTGATTCTTGCCTTGAACGCCGAGCCTGCCGATGCCGATGCAGCCAACGCCCGCATCGACCTTGCCGGCAACTATCTCACGCTCAGCGGCACCCAGCTGTCACTGGTGAACAACCAGCAGTTCGTGGGCTTCCAGATGGACGTGACGCTGGCTCCGGGCGCCGTGCTTAACAGTGTTGAGCTGGCCCAGCGTGCCGCTGGCCTGCATGTGGCCTACAACTGCGTGGCTCAGAACACCTATCGCATCATTGCCTTCTCCACCGGCAACAACGCCATCGAGGCCAACAACGGCGAGCTCCTGAAGCTCAACATTGGCGGCG
>CACXUV010000067.1 GCA_902770845.1 uncultured Prevotellaceae bacterium | reverse complement strand
CAGACATGGTCGTTCATTGTGGGCAAGCTGATGACCGACGGTGTGTGGTGGTTCTTCCTGTTCTGGGCTCCCGCCTACTTCAGCGACCAGTACGGCTACACCAGCGATTCTACCATGGGCATCCTGCTCATCCTCACACTCTATGCCATTGTCACCATTCTCTCAATCGGTGGCGGCTATCTGCCCACCTACTTCGTTGAGAAGAAGGGCATGAACCCCTACCTGGGCCGCATGCGTGCCATGCTCATCTTTGCCTGCTTCCCCTTGCTGGGCCTTTTCGCACAGCCGCTTGGTGCCTACAGTGCTTGGTGGCCCGCCATCTTGATTGGCTTGTTGGGTGCTGGCCACCAGGCTTGGTCGGCCAACCTGTTTTCAACCATTGGCGACATGTTCCCCAAGAGCACCATTGGCACCATCACAGGCATTGGCTCCATGGCAGGTGGTCTGGGTTCGTTTGCCATCAACAAAGGCTCCGGTAACTTCTTTGACTGGGCTGCTGGTCAGGGCGAAGCCTTCCAGTTCTTCGGCTTCGACGGCAAGCCTGCTGCCTACATGGTGGTATTCTGTATCTGTGCCGTGGCTTACCTTATTGGCTGGTGCATCATGAAGACATTGGTGCCGAAGTACAAGCCCATCGTTGTTGAAGATTAACACGAGACGATCGTTGTTGAACGAATAACACGAACTTATTGTTGTTGAACGAATAACACGAACTTATTGTTGTAAAATCGGCATCAGCCAATCATTGATGAACGATAAACGACCAAGGCGTTAGCCTGACCTACAACAAAAAACTCCGCTGCTCTGTTGGGCAGCGGAGTTTTTGATTATCGGGAGGATTAGCTTCTGCTTGCTTTCTTGCGCTGATCGTGATCAAGGATGACTTTTCTCATGCGCATCGACTTAGGTGTCACTTCCACCAGCTCGTCTTCCTTGATGTACTCCAGACACTCCTCAAGGCTCATCACCGTCTTGGGAATGATTCGGGCCTTCTCATCGGTGCCCGAAGCACGCACATTGGTGAGCTGCTTGGCCTTGCACACATTGATAACAAGGTCGTTGTCGTGAACATGCTCACCGACAACCTCACCCATGTAAACATCTTCGCCTGGGTCGATGAAGAACTTTCCACGGTCTTGCAACTTATCAATGGCATAAGCGTAAGACGTACCTGTTTCCAGCGCAATCATCGAACCATTCACACGACGTTCAATCTCGCCCTTGTAAGGCTGATACTCCTTGAAGCGATGGGCCATAATAGCTTCGCCCTGCGAGGCAGTGAGCACATTAGTACGCAAGCCAATGATGCCGCGCGAAGGAATGTCGAACTCAATATTTGTGCGTTCGCCCTGGCTCTCCATCGAAGTCATTTCGCCCTTGCGACGTGTCACCATGTCAATCATCTTCGAAGAAAACTCTTCCGGCACGTTGATGGTCAGTTCCTCAATGGGTTCACACTTCTTTCCGTCAATCTCCTTATAGATCACCTGGGGCTGACCGACCTGCAGCTCGTAGCCCTCACGACGCATGGTCTCGATAAGCACCGACAGATGCAGCACGCCACGGCCAGAGACCACCCATTTGTCGGTAGAATCCTCAAACTGTTCTACACGCAGTGCCAGGTTCTTCTCCAGTTCTTTCTCCAAACGGTCGTTGATGTGGCGTGAAGTAACGAATTTGCCCTCCTTGCCAAAGAACGGCGAGTCGTTGATGGTGAAAAGCATCGACATCGTTGGTTCATCAATGGCAATGGGCGGCAACGGTTCAGGATTCTCCAAATCGCAAATAGTGTCGCCAATCTCAAACTTCTCCAAGCCAATCACAGCGCAAATGTCGCCACACTCCACCTGGTCTATGCGACTGTGTCCCATGCCATCAAAGGTGTGCAGTTCCTTTATCTTCGTCTTCTCCATTGAGCCGTCACGGTGGCACAGCGTCACCTGCATGCCATCTTTCAGTGTTCCGCGATGCACACGTCCCACGGCTATACGGCCCGTATAGCTGCTATAGTCAAGCGAGGTAATGAGCATTTGGGGCGTTCCCTCCAACTGCGTGGGAGCAGGAATCACCTCTACAATCTTATCAAGCAAATAAGTAATATCGCCAGTGGGTGTTTTCCAATCCTCCCCCATCCAGCCATTCTTGGCCGAACCATAAACAACGGGGAAGTCCAGTTGATCTTCAGTAGCATTCAGCGAGAACATCAAGTCGAACACCATTTCATATACTTCTTCCGGACGACAGTTAGGCTTGTCCACCTTGTTCACAACCACGATGGGCTTCAGTCCTATCTGCAAAGCTTTCTGCAGCACAAAACGTGTCTGCGGCATGGGACCTTCGAAGGCATCGACCAGCAACAAGCATCCGTCGGCCATGTTGAGCACACGCTCCACCTCGCCGCCAAAATCGGAGTGTCCCGGAGTATCGATGATATTGATTTTTGTGCCTTTCCAGTTGATACTCACATTTTTAGAAAGGATAGTAATGCCTCGCTCTCGTTCGAGGTCGTTAGCGTCAAGCACTTGATTGCTGAGGTTCTGTCCCTCACGGAAGAGATTTCCAGCCAGCATCATTTTGTCCACGAGTGTCGTCTTGCCGTGGTCTACGTGCGCAATAATTGCGATGTTTCTGATGTCCTGCATAATTTTTTACGTAAAATCGGGTGCAAAGGTACACATTTTCTTCGAAAAAATTGGGAATACGGAGAAAAAGTTGTACCTTTGCACCCGCTTTTCGGAAAATCCGAAGCATCCCAACGTCGTAACCCACCAGGTGATTAGGGTGGCAGGCGGCGAAAAGATGTTATGAAGCAACAACCATTTAATCACAAACAAAACTATGTATCTCGATTCAGCAAAGAAAACTGAGATTTTCAGCCAGTATGGCAAAGACGCCAAGGACACGGGTTCTGCAGAGAGCCAGATTGCACTCTTCACTTTCCGCATTAAGCACCTGACCGAGCACCTGAAGAAGAACCACAAGGATCATGCTACAGCTCGTTCGCTGACCATGATGGTAGGTCGCCGCCGCAAGCTGCTGAAATATCTCTATGTGAACGACATTGAGCGCTATCGTGCCATCATCAAGGCTCTTGGCCTGCGCAAGTAAGCAATCAGTGCTGTCAACTAATAAGGGCTCGCCTTTGGCGAGCCCTTTTCATTTTTGCTCTTCAGCCTTCCCTATTTCGTGACAGTCAGACTGTTGCTTTCCCAAACTGAATTAACAGTCAATCCTTGGCTTTCTCAATCTGGATTGTCACATTCTCGCGTACAATATTCTTACAGTACTTGAACACAGCATCGTGTTCAGCCACAATCTTGATGTTCTTCAGCCGAATGTTGTCAATGGGCATTTCGGGCAAGCCATTGAACTCCATGGCCAAGAGAGCGTTGTTGCAGCACACATTGCGAATGTCAATATTTCGGAACACTGGTGTCGTTTCATCGACAGGAGCCGGTTGCACATCCTCTTCCTCCAAGCCTTCGGCCAGCACCTCGGCCACCGACTTTCCACGATAATACATGTTGAACGTCAGGGCATAAGTTTCAATGTCGGTCATTGAAACGCCATCGATGAAGATATTCTCTACCACACCGCCACGACCGCGCGTGCTCTTGAAACGCAGTCCCACCTGTGTGCCCAAGAACTGGCAGTTGCGCACCATGATATTGCGCACGCCACCGCTCATCTCCGAACCAACCACGAAGCCACCATGCCCAGAAAACACGGTGCAGCCATCGACCACAACCTGCTCGCAGGGACGACCCCGCCGACGCCCGTCTTCGTTCTTGCCACTCTTCAGGCAAATGCCGTCGTCGCCGGCATTGAAACGCGAGTCGACAATGAGCACCCGCCTGCACGACTCCAAATCAAGCGCATCGCCATTTTGCGAATAAGAAGGATTCATGACCAGCACACGATCAATGATCATATCTTCGCACATGAGCGGATGCAGATTCCATGCAGGTGAATTCTGGAACACCACACCTTGCAGCAACACCTTGCGGCACTCCACCAGGCTCACCATGACGGGACGAAGGAAACGCTTCAGTCCGTTCCACTCGGCTTCGCTTCTCACCTTCGGCACGTTCATGTCGGCTCCGTTCTCACCTTTGGCATAGCTTTCAGATGGCACCCAGTAGTCGTCTCTCATCATCACGCCACCTGTGCGCTGGGTCATTTTCTTCCACTGCGAATCGGTCAGTTTTCTGCGATGCAGTGGTCGCCAGTATTGTCCGTTGCCATCAATGACGCCAAGGCCCGTAACAGCAATGTTTTCAGCATTGCGGGCACTCAGTGGCGACTGACAACGACGCGTCTCAACCCCCTCAAAGGAGGTTTCCACCAGTGGGTACAGATTCTCATCGGCAGCAAACATGATAACCGCCCCGGCCTCCAGATGCAAGTCAATGTTCGACTGCAGCACAATGGGGCCCGTCAGCCAGATGCCTTGCGGCACCACAAGATGACCACCGCCTTTGGCCACCAAAGCATCGATGGCATGCGCAAATGCTTCCGTGCACAGTTGCTGGCCATCGCCCACGGCCCCAAACTCGGTCAACACGACCTTTGTTTCGGGGAAAACAGGTGCTGCAACGGGTTGCATGGAGAAGGGCAAATCACGCGTGAAACGCTCATAGTTGTCCTGAGCCAAGGTCACAAGGGTGACCAGCAAGCAAAAAAAACTGCCAATGATTCTGTTCATTGCTACAATAATATACTTAAAATTTAGAAATAAAGTTCTGATAGTAGTTCAATGCCACAAAGATACGAATAAGTAGGCAAACGACCAAAGATTTTCAACTATTTTTCACATCCCGCCATTCTTTTGCAGCACTTCAAGCAAGGGACACATCACAAAGTCGCGCTGCAACATGAGTGGATGCGGTATCTGCAGATCGGGCTCATTCACGTGCCAGTCATCATATAAAAGAATGTCAATGTCGATGGGACGGTCGTGATAGACGCCCCCCACCGACTTTTGTCTGCGGCCCAGCATGCGTTCTATCTGCTGGGTGCGCCAAAGCACCTCTCGCGGCAACAAGTGGGTGTGGCAGCACACCACTGAATTGAGGAAGTCGTGGTCCGACTGGAATCCCCAGGGCTTAGATGCAAAGAAAGCCGATTGGCTCACGATAGGGCCAATCAGCTTTTCTATCTCTTCACAGGCATGCAACAGCACCGCCTGGCGGTTGCCCAAGTTAGACCCCAAGCCTAAAAAGACAATGTGCGGTGTTCTGTTGTCTGCACGTCTGCGCGTCTGCAATCCTGTCACTTCTGTCGCTGCAAAGAATTAGTCGTCGAGCAGCAACAGCGCATCGCCATAGCAGCCAAACTTGTAGCCATGCTTCAACGCCTGTGCGTAGGCTTCGCACACCAGGTCGTATCCTCCAAAGGCAGCAGTAGCCATCATCATGGTTGATTCAGGATGATAGAAGTTGGTGATGAGCGAGTTAGCCAGTCCGAAATCGTAGGGTGGGAAGATAAACTTGTTGGTCCATCCTTCGTACTCCTTCAGCAGGCCATCGGTTCCCACAGCCGTCTCGGTGGCACGTGCCGTGCTGATGCCCACCGCACACACATTGTGACCGGCACTCTTGGCATCGTTCACAATCTGGCAAGCCTCAGCCCCAATGTGCATCTGCTCCGAGTTCATCTTATGCTTGGTCAGATCTTCCACCTCAATGGGGTCGAAGGCCCCCAGTCCGCAATGCACGGTGACATAAGCAAAGTTGAAGCCACGAATCTCCATGATCTTCATGAGCTGCTTGCTGAAGTGCAGTCCTGTCGAAGGTGCCGTCACAGCGCCTTCGTTTTTGGCGAACACCGTCTGGAAGTTCTCCATGTCCTCAGGTTCTGCCTTGCGGCGGCTCACGATGTAGCGTGGCAGCGGAGCCTCTCCCAGCGAATAGAGCTCGCGCTTGAACTCGTCGTGCGGGCAGTCATAGAGAAAGCGCAATGTGCGACCGCGCGAGGTGGTGTTGTCGATGACCTCGGCCACCATGGGGCCCTCACCATCGAAGAACAGCTTGTTGCCAATGCGAATCTTTCGCGCCGGCTCCACCAGAACGTCCCACAGGCGCAGCTCTTCATTCAGTTCGCGCAGCAAGAACACCTCAATCTTGGCATCGGTTTTTTCCTTCGTTCCGTACAGACGGGCAGGAAACACCAGCGTATCGTTGAAGATGAAGGTATCGCCCTCGTCGAAATAGTTCACCAAGTCGCGGAACGTCATGAACTCTTCTGTATCGTTGCCGCTATCATCTTTCTTGAACAGTTCCAGCTGCTGGCTCTTGCGATGCAGCACCATCAGCCTGCACTGGTCGCGGCTATAGACTCGCTCCACCGTACCGTCTTCGTTTTTGAACACACGGTGCGGCGGGTAAAGAGCCACCTGCTCTTCAGGCAGTTTGAATTTGAATTGCGATAGTTTCATATTTTTTCATTTAGTGTCCCTCACATCTTGGGGGCAGTTGTTTTCCAGCCATTGCGGCACCTCGTCGAGCGTCATGCAGTCTTCTATTCTCACGTTGCCCAGTCTTGTGCGGCACAGTGCAGTGAGAAAAGCTCCAGTGCCCAGTGCCTGACCTATGTCGCGAGCCAATGCCCTGATATAGGTTCCCTTGCCACAGACCACACGAATAGACATTTGCATGGTCTTGCTGTCAAAGTTGGTCAGTTCCAGTTCGTCAATCTGCAGCACCTTTGGCTTCAGCTCCACCTTTTCGCCCCTGCGTGCCAGCTTGTAGGCGCGGTCGCCGCCAATGTTGCAAGCCGAATATTCGGGTGGCACCTGCTCAATGGTGCCGATGAATCGGGGCAGCGTCTGTTCAATCAGTTCGCGCGTGATGTGCAGCGTGGGATAGGTCATGTTCACCGTGTGCTCCCGGTCGTAGGAAGCGGTGGTGGCTCCCAGCTGCAGCGTGGCCGTGTACTCCTTCGACTTGTACTGCAGCGACTCAATGCGCTTGGTGGCCTTGCCAGTGCAGAGCACCAGCACGCCCGTAGCCAACGGGTCGAGTGTTCCGGCATGTCCTGTCTTGATGCGCTTCACGTGCAACTTGCGCGAGATAAGGAATCTCACGTGAGCCAGCGCGCCGAACGACGACATGCGATAGGGCTTGTTGATGCAAATGATTTCGCCTTCCTGGAAATTCATGCCTTTCTTTTATCCTAACAGACTGTAGAGAATGGTTGCCACACCCAGCAGAGCGCAGTAGAAACCAAAATAGATGAGTTTGCCGCGCTTCACGATGCCAATCATCCACTTGCAGGCAAAACAGCCACTGACGAAAGCTGCCACGAAACCCACAGTCAGGGGCAGCACCTGTGCATCGGCCATCACAGCCTCGCCCTTCATGGCTTTCAGCACGTCGAGCAGGGCTTCGCCCAAGATGGGCGGAATGACCATCAGGAAGGAGAACTTGGCCAGCGTTTCTTTCTTGTTGCCCAGCAGCAAGCCTGTGGCAATGGTGGAACCCGAACGCGACAGTCCGGGCAGCACAGCACAGGCCTGGGCAATGCCAATGACGAAGGCGTCGAGCAGCGAAATGCGCTCCTTGGGCCTGGGCCGGGCAATATAGGAGAATATGAGCAGCACTGCCGTGAGCAGCAAGCTACACCCCACGACGAGCAGCCCCGATCCGAAAATCTCCTCCACCTGGTCTTTGAAGAACAGGCCCACAATGCCCACGGGAATCATCGACACAAGGATGTTCAGGGCGTAGCGTGTTTCCTCTTTCTGCCAGTAGCCACCGTTGCCGTTCTGTGCACCGCTGCTACTGAAGAGTCCTTTCACAATCCACGCAATCTCCTTGTGCAGCACCACCAGCGTAGAGAGCACCGTGGCCACATGCACGGCAACGGTGAACATCAGGTTGGCACTGCCGTCTTCCATGCCGAAGAGCGCCTGACCAATGGCCAGATGGCCACTGCTGCTCACGGGCAGATACTCCGTCAGGCCCTGCACCAGCCCCAGGATCAATGCTTCAATCCAGTCCATGCTCTCAAGCCTGTTCGTTATGGGTGGCCTGCAGTCCTCCCTGCTTGGCCTGCTCCGACAGTTTTCTCAGTGCAGCCAGTTTTTCCTCAAGTTTGCGGGTGCGCTCAGCCATCTCGTCGGCAGCCGACTGTGCAGGCTGTTCGGCCACAGTCTCCACCTTTCCGCTCGGTTGTGCAGCAGGCTCTTCCACGGGCTGTTCCTCTTCAGGCTCTTCCACCTCCTCGGCAAACGTTTCGTTCTTGGGTTTGAAGACCACAGCATAGATCATCGACAAGAATCCCACCAAACACACGATGGGTGCCACCTTGGTGCGGCGAGCACTGAAGATGTCGGGATTGTAGGCTTCGTCGGTCGACGCGTCGCCACCCATGAGCACAAAGCCGATGATGACCACCAGCATGCCCACGCCCAACAGGATGAAGTTCATCCGTCCGAATGCAAAGTTTCTTTTGTTCATGTTGCTTATTATGTTTTTGTTATGATTCAGATCTTATACAGTTCGCTGGCTTTCATCCGCAGGAACTTGTTCACCGAGAAATAGGCACACAGCAGCGTGATGAGCAGTCCAAACAGCAGGACAGCCAGCGCCGTGACCAGCATTTCCTGCCAGCCAATGATTTGCCCGATGCCCGGCTGATAGCGATAGAGTGCCACCAGCAAACCGCCCAGCACGGCACACGCCAGCACTGCAGCCACAAGGCCCACCGTGAAGGCACGGCGCAGGAAGGGCCATCTGATGAACGCCCACGACGCCCCCACCAGTTTCATGGTGTGAATGGCAAAGCGGCGCGAATAGATGCTCAGCCGCACGCTGTTCGATATGAGCGAATAGCTCACCACCATGAGCAGCAGCGCCAGCACCAGCAGCACCAGCGAAATGCGTTGCAAGTTGTGGTTCACCCTGTGGGTCAGGTCTTCCTGATAGGCCACGTCGGTCACCTGTCTTTTGTTTTTCCGCAGTTCGGCGGCAATCTTTGCCAGCGAGTCGGCATTGGCATAGTCGGCCAGCACGTGCATCTCCAGCGTGGCCACAAAGGGGTTCACCCCCAGAAACTCCGACGGGTCGCTGCCCATGGCCTCGCTCTGTTCCTTCAATGCCTGCTCCTTGCTGATGTAGCTCACCTGCTTGGCATAAGGGCGCTGCCCCAGCTTCTTGCCCAAGGCCACGCCTTCGCCCACCGAGACGCTGTCGCCCAGCATCACCGTCACGGTAAGATTCTCCCGCACATAGTCGGAAAGATTGCGGGTGGTGAGCACCGAAAGGGCCACCAACCCTATCAAGATGAGCACCATCGTGGTGCTGATACACAACGTAACAACCTGCATGCCATGGCGGCGTGAGGTTGGCTTTCGTTTTTTTCCCATTTGCAAATAGTGAACAACACTAAAAAGTGGTGCAAAGTTACGGAAAAGTTAGCAGTTACAGGTTAAGAGTAAAGAGTTTTCAAGTGCTTTTTAACACGCTTTCACATTAAATTCAAAAAAACTCCCCTGCCCCGTCGGTTAAGTCGCAACAAATCCCTACCTTTGTGGTCAATATGAGTACCGTTCTTTACCCTTCGCCCATTTTCGGCCCAGTGCACAGTCGCCGACTGGGCGTTTCGCTGGGCATCAATTTGCTGCCTGCCGACGGCAAGGTGTGCACTTTCGATTGCATTTACTGTGAATGCGGCTTCAACGCCGACCGTCGACCCACACAGCCCATGCCCACCCGCGACGAGGTGAGCCGGGCGCTGGAGGCCCGGCTGAAGGCCATGCAGCAGGAAGGCCCCACGCCCGATGTGCTCACGTTTGCCGGCAACGGCGAGCCAACAGCCAATCCTCAGTTCCCAGAGATTATCGACGACACGCTGCGCCTGCGCAACCAGTATTTCCCCCAAGCCAAGGTGTCGGTGCTGAGCAATGCCACACAAATACTGAAGCCGCCCGTGAGAGAGGCGTTGCTGCGCGTAGACAACAACATTCTGAAGCTCGACACCGTTTCGCCCGCATATATAAATAAGGTAGACCGCCCCACAGGCCACTACAACCTCGAAGCCATCATCGAAGGGCTGAAGTGGTTCCACGGCCACGTCATCATTCAGACCATCTTCATGCACGGCCACCATGCCGACAACACCAGCGACGACTTTGTGGTGCCCTGGCTTGAGGCCATCAAGCAAATCGCCCCACAGCAGGTCATGATCTACACCATCGACCGCGAAACGCCCGACCTGCTGCTGCGCAAGGCCACCCACGAAGAGCTCGACCAGATCTGCGCCCGTGTGCAGGCCGCAGGCATTCCCTGCCAGGCATCCTACTGAGCTTGCCAAAACCAACACGCCCCATGCTTACACTCTGCAGAAAAATATTGCTTAACTTTGCACCATCAAAAAAAACAACAGAACAAATATGGAAGTCATACAAAGTTTCACCATCGACCACACCCACCTGAAGCCAGGCATCTACGTGTCGCGCCAGGACAAAGGCTTCACCACTTTCGACATTCGCATCACCGAGCCCAACAAGGAGCCAGCCATTGCTCCTGCCGCCATTCACAGCCTGGAACACCTCATGGCCACATGGTTCCGCAACAGCAGCGTGAAGGACGACGTGGTCTACGTAGGCCCCATGGGCTGCCTCACCGGCATGTATATCATCATGATGGGAGCCTACACCATCGAAGACATGCGCCGCCTCACCATCGAATGCCTTGAATGGATTCTCACACAGGACCGCGTGCCTGCCACCGAGCCCCAGACCTGCGGCAACTATCTGCTTCACGACCTGCCCATGTGCAAGTGGGAGAGTGTCCGCTACATCGACCGTCTGAAGAACCACTTCCACAGCGAGTACACCAAGCTGCAAGTGACGCTCGACGACGGCAGGGTGTTTGCCGACGCATAGCCCGTTTCCTACTACGAAAAAGGCTGCGCTGTTATTGGCGCAGCCTTTTTCTTTAATCGTTGTTACTCCGTTTTTGTTTCAAATCCGACCGTCCCGCATCGGGAAAGTCCCATTCAGTTTTCAAAACCGCCGTCCCGCATCGGGAAACCGTGTTTTGATTTTCAAAGTCCCCGTCCCGCATCTGGACGGCCATTTTTATTTTTCATCGGGCGTTTTCCACATCGGGATAGCCGTTTTCATTTTTCGTTGGACGTTTCCCACATCGGAATAGCCGCTTTTATTTTCCATTGGCACTTTCCCATATTGGGATAACCGTTTCATTTCTTAAATCGAGGTCAAAGGTACGAAATTATCTCCAATATGGTTTCACTTCGCCCAATAAATGCGCAAAAATTTAATTTTTTTGTCTATATTGGCCTATAATCGGAAGAATTTGTGTAATTTTGCAGACGCACTCTGCAAAGAGTGCAAGGACATAATGCTCAATAGGCTCTCAATCGCCACCCGAGAAGAAACGAGCAAAACTTTCAATATTGGGACTGCCCCACAACGGGCGCAGACTTCCCATATTTGAAAGTGGCTTGTGGCGAGCCGAGAGTCGTATGGCGAATGTCTGCGCCTCTTTTGTAAAGAAGTAACTAAAAACTGCCGTGGTATATGGTTAATTTCTCACCAATAAATTGTCCCAACGAGCGAAGGGAGTATAATCAGAAGTTAGAGAAACTTTTGAATGACAATTTCAGGTACACAAGGAAGGTCAATGCCCATGTACTTTACAATTTTATGTCACCCACGAATAGACTCGGAGAATATGACTTCATTTTGTTTGTTGACATTCCTTTCGAGAAAGGTAATTACTATAGAGTCCTAAACAAGATATACCTAAACACATTGGCTATTGCAGTTAGAAGGTTTGAAGAGCCAGAGATAATTGATGCTGATGATGAATGTTTCTATACGGAAGATGGCTCGTGGGAATACAGGGCAGAAATAGAGTCTGACAGGCAGGCTCTAAGAAGTTATGTATATGACAACATTCCTAACGTGAAGCATTTTGACATAGCTTTAGTTTATCTTGTCAATGCACCAAATTGCTCCAAGCAAATCCAGAATAATTATCTGCACTTCAACAAGGAAATCAACCTTGGTAAAATCATATTTGATGCCATTGTTCTTACACAAAATAAGGATGGCGTTGCAGCCAATTGCATATCTTATCAAGATAAAGAAACACCAAATGATTGGTCTGATTTTATTTCACGATTTATAGACATTGCTGATGAACATACGCAGCAGGGGATATTAACCAAAAGAAAGTAGACCATATAACTAAGAAAAAGACTGGCCGCTTAATGGAGCAAGCAAATCAGGCATTAGGAAAGAAACTTTGTGTCATTAGAGGGAAGGCAGGCACAGGCAAAACACTTGCGCTCTTACGAATAATGTATGACCAAGTAAGAAAGGGCGCTGATGCTCCCAAGCATAATTGTCGTCTTCTTACCTTTAATAATATGTTGGTGATGGATTTGAGAATGATAATGAAAAGCATTGGTGAGTTTACGCCAACAAAAGCATCCATCAGTTCACTTCACAAGTTCTTTTATGACATATACAAGGTTTCGCCAGTTCGCTATCTGCACATGGACAGAAAGAAAATCGATGCCCTTTTCAATCTGTGTATGGTAAGAACAATGAGGTTCAACTTCCTCATGCAAACTTTGTCCGTAGAAAAGAATACTTCAGATGTTAATACGCTTATCGGCCAACTTGATTTTGAAATCATCAAAAAGGACAGCCGTATAAAGCAAGAAGACAGAGCAGAATGCAAGGAGTATCAAAAATACTTGTTAGAGAGAAAAGATGATTTGGTACTGTCAGACCTCTTCACATATACGCTTGACTACGTCGATTATAAACGTAAAACATTCATGGAGAATTATCATAGGCAAGAATTCTTGAATGGCTATAATGTGATTTTGGAAGAACTCTATCTTGTTTTTCACAATTTAGAAGAATTCATCAATAAATACAAGATGAAGATGGCATATTCAGCAGCGGAGATGAATAATGAAGAATTCAGGAAGAAATATCAAGAAATATACAACCAGTTTCTTGACGACTCTGAGCAGCAACTACGAAATGAGTACGGATTGTTTGACACTCTGATTCCTACTTTTATGCAAAACTTGGAGAACGTTGCAAACGAAATGGCTGATGAATTTAGCAGGAAAAGTATGGATGAACAGAAAGAGACTTTCTTAGCCAGCTTGAAAAAGATTCGGCGAAAAGTTAACTGGTCGAAATATATATTAGTGGACGAGGCACAAGATTGTCAGGTAAACGAGAAAGCCTTATTACTTGAACTAAATGGTTCCGACAATACTGTCATTGCAACTGGTGGGCGTGACCAGTTAATAAGAACGGCACAAGAAAATGATTGGTCGCAGCTATTTGGCAAGCAATTGGATACAGAAAAGATAACATTAAGAAGTGTCAGCTACAGGCAGAAAGAGAATATCATACTATTCTTGAATGCATTCGCTGAGGCTTTTGATATAGAAACACGATTAACAGTACCTGATGAAACAAAAAATACAGGAAGAGTTATTCTTGATTGCCGCAGCTTTAGTAAGAATGCACTCCCCCTTGACATGATTCTGTCATTGCGATTAAACGGCAGGGATATGGGATGTAGCAATTTTGAGAATATGATGTTTCTTTTACCACAGATAGGCTATGTAAATAGAAAAGAAACGGAAGAAAAGGACGTAACTATTGACACTAATAGTACAGTATTGATAAATCAAGCATCAGCGCAACGTAGATTAAGCATGTGTTTGCCTGACGATTTCAAACCTATAGATGGTACAGTGAATGACAAACGAAAAGCGTTGAGAAATGTAGGTCAAGACAATACAAGATGCTTGTTGTATGAATCTTGTCGCGGACTTGAAGCATGGAATGTCATGTGTATAGATTTGAACGATTTCTATTATGAGAAGATAAAATCAAGGGATGCAGAAGAATATGCGGAAACTTATGCAGATGGATTGTTTGAAGAAGGAAGAGACAAATACATGGCTCAATACGCATCACTCTGGTGTTTCATGGCTATGACACGAGCAATTGACACCTTATACATCAAACTCTCAAATACTAACAATGCGTTTTCGCAAACATTATTAAGAGTTGCAAGGGGTATTCCGCAAATTGAGATTTTGGAAGGAGAATATGTAGTTCCGGCCCCACCACCAGTTGAGGAATATAACGACGATTTACCTTTCTAACATGTAACTCGTCCGACAATATTGCGGATCCCCACACCGACATCCTCGGCCTCGGTTTCACGCTCTTTGTTTCTCTACATTATTATATCATACAGGCCGTCCGTCGTGGCGGTCTTTTTCTTGCCCCTTTGGCTTACGCCGCTTCCCCGTTTGGCAGGGATGCTCAAATATCAAAGAAATCGTAGCGTTCGTTCACGATACTCTCATAGCGTCGGCAGCGCAGTGCCTCGGCTTTTTCTGTCATGCGCTCGTTGTAGTCCTTCTCGCGCTGGTTCTTGGGCTTGGCAAAGATGTAGATGCCAAGTGACTCATGTCGCTGTACCTTCATGGTTGACTCATCCCTGTAGCCGGGATAGTAGTCAAGGTAGAAGCTCAGTTGCGTACCTTTCTTTATCTTACGCGTA
>CACXUV010000066.1 GCA_902770845.1 uncultured Prevotellaceae bacterium | reverse complement strand
GGCCTGGGCATCGCAGCCCAAAAGGAGCTGACGGGAAATAGCGTCGTCGGCGACCATATCGGTAAGGCCGTCGCTGCAGAGCATGAACACATCGCCGGGCTGCACGTCGGCCGTGCACTGCACCATGTCGATATAGCTGGTCTTGCAGCCACCGCCAATGCAGTTGGTGATGATGTTGGTGTGCTGCGAGGAGCCCAGCAGGGTGTTGAGCGAATGGTCGGTGGTGAGCTGCTGCAACACACCGTCGTGCAGGCGATAGAGGCGGCTGTCACCGCAGTTCATCCAGTAGAACTCGCCGGCATAGTAGGCCAGGGCCACCAGCGTGGTGCCCATGTCGTGATAGCGGGGCTCGGAATGGCCCTTGGAGTCGATGATGTTGTTGATGCTCTCCAGCCACTCGTAGATGGTCTCGTTGAAGTCGCCAGGCTTCAGCTCGGAGGGAATGTCGCTGAAGAAAAACTGGAGATTGTGCAGCACGTCGCTGCTGGCCACCTCGCCGCTGTTGTGGCCACCCATGCCGTCGGCAAGGGCCAGGAGATAGCGATCGGTATCGGTGGTGAGCACGCTGGTGCTCATCTTGCTGTTGCGCACGAACCACTTGTCGATGAGCAACATGTCTTCATTGTTCGACCTGACACAGCCCACATAGCTGGCGGCCGTAATATTAAGTTTTGGCATCTTTCTCTGTAACCTGTTGTTTTTATGCTTGGCATTTCTGCCCTGTTAACTGATGCTTACCTGCAAATTCACGTTAGCTATGGTCACAATGTCGCCATTCTTCAGCGACATGTCGACGTCGGGCTGCAAACTGTGATTGTTCAGTTTGGTGCCGTTGGACGAGTGCTTGTCGGCTATGCACCAGCCGGTATCGCCCTTGTACTTCAACTGGGCATGAACTCCCGACACATACATGTTCTGCTGGAAATACTGGGTGTAAGGGCCCTGACGACGGCCTATCATGGCTCCGTTGATGCCCTGAATGCGAATGTTGAGCGAACTGTTATAGAGCAGCAACATGGGTACGCCCTGCGGCACCTGCAAGACGGGACTGGCCCCCATGCGACCTTGTGTGGAAACATTGGTGGATATGAAATCCTTTGAAACGACACCAGTGGAAACCGATGAGGAAAGTGCTGTATGGGAACTGATACTGCGCTGATACTCAGCGGGTGTCACCATCATGCCGCCACAATTGGTGCAGCGGCGACCCATGCCCACCCGGCCACAACGGTTGCAGTAAAGCAATGCCTGCCCACACTGGTCGCAATAGTGGGAGTCGTCGTCGATTTCTTCTTTACAATTAGGGCAAATAATCATATATTCTTTATATCTTCGGGTAGTATCAACTGATAGGTCTCCTTCGTCACCTGGTCGGGCGGAAGCTGAGACACACGCAAGGACAGCTGCTGAACGGTCTGGTCGAGCAGATTGCGCATTTCACGGGCATTGCCGAAGGTGTTGTCCTTGGTTACAAGCATCTTGCAGATAACGTCGAGGGCCTTGAACTCGGCCGTGGGCGACAGCACATACTGCTCTTTCTGGGCCATCTGCTTGAAGATGGCCAACAGCTCGTCTTCATTATAGTCGTCGATGTGCAGCTTGTGGGAGAAACGGCTGGCCAGTCCGGCATTCATCTGCAGAAACTCGTCCATCTTGTCCTTGTAGCCTGCCACGATGACCACAAACTTGCCGCGATCGTCTTCCATACGCTTCATCAGCGTGTCGATGGCTTCTTTGCCATACTGGTCGTTCTGGTCGCTCAGCGTGTAAGCCTCGTCGATGAAGAGAATGCCGCCCATGGCCTTGTCGCAAACGTTGTTGACAATCTTCGGGGTCTCGCCCATGTACTTGCCCACCAACGTGGCACGGCTCACTTCCAGCACACGCGATGTGGGCAGAATCTCCATGGACTGCAGCACCTCGCCCATCTTGCGGGCTATCGAGGTCTTGCCGGTGCCAGGATTGCCCGTGAGCACAAAGTTCATCGACATTTGCTGCACCTTGCCTGCTCCCATGGCGGCGCGCTGCTTCATGAACATGCTCTGCACGGCCAAACGGCGAATGGAGTTCTTGACGGTGCGCATGCCTATGAAATCGTCGAGCTCGTTGAGCACCTCGTCGAGCGGACGCGCTGCCTCGCCTTGCGACATGGGCAGGTCGGCTGCAACCAGGCGATACATGTCGCTTTCCTGGAACCCTGGCTGCCCCATCTGGCTCACCAGGCGCTGACTCTGTCGCTCTACAGCCTCGTCGAAGATGCGGCGGGCCTCACGGGCATTGCCAAAGTTCTTGTCGCGACGCAGGTAGAGCTGCTCAAACTGGCGGTGAATGGCACTGCGGGTGTCGTCATCCACCTCGAACTTCTTGTCGGCTGCCAGATTCAGGAAGATCTGCGTGAGCTCGTCGGGCGTGTAATCGTCGAAATGAATGGTCTGCGTGAAACGACTCTTCAGTCCAGGGTTGGAGTCGATGAAATCGTGCATCTGATCGGTATAGCCCGCCACGATGCAAACAAACTTGCCACGGTCGTCCTCCAGGCGCTTCAGCAGCGTGTCGATGGCCTCGGCGCCAAACGAATCGCCGTCGCTCGACTTCAGCGTGTAGGCTTCGTCGATGAAAAGAACACCACCCATGGCCGTATCGATGAGCTGATTGGTCTTGATGGCGGTCTGGCCGGAATAGCCGGCAACAAGCTTGGAACGGTCGGCTTCTACCAGCTGGCCTCGGGAAACAATGCCCAGCGTCTTGAACACATCGGCCATGATACGGGCCACCGTGGTCTTGCCCGTGCCGGGATTGCCGGTGAACACATAGTGCTTGCCCTGGAAGGTGTTGCTCTCACCTCGCTTCACTTGCAGGGTGAGGAATGCCGTGAGGTTGGTTATCTCTTTCTTCACACCGCTCAGTCCCACCAGACCATCGAGCTTTTTCATGCACTCACTTGCATCGGCTTCCTTGGGCTCTTCATAAGGAATGTCCTCGGGCTCAATCGTCATCAGCTCTTCGTTGCTCATCTGCGAAAGGTCCTTGGACTGAAGTCGTTGAGCCTGTTTCTTGCAGATTTGGTCGAAGAAGGAACGCATGGTGCGACCATTGGCAAAGTTCTTGTCGCGAGCATTGTAAAGCTCGCCTATCATCTTTTGTGCAAGCTGCTCTGCATCGGGCGAGAACATGTATTTCTTTTCCTTGGCAAAGACCTGCATGATTTGATAAAGCTCGTCGGGAGTGTAGTCGTCGATATTCAGGAAATAGTTGAAACGGCTGCGCATTCCGGGATTGATGCGGAAGAGGTTTTCCATCTCAGTGCGATAGCCTGCAGCAATAACTACAAACTTGCCGCGATCGTCCTCCATGCGCTTCATCAGTGCTTCGAGTGCCTGGGCACCCTGATTGTCGCGCTCACCAGCCTGGCTCAAGGGAGCCAGCGTGTAGGCTTCGTCTACAAACAAGATGCCACCCATGGCCTTGTCGCACAGTCTGTTCACCACCTTGGGCGTCTCGCCCTGATAGGGGCTCACCATCTGCGAACGATCTACTTCGACCACATGCCCCGAATCCAGATAGTTGATGGCTGCCAGTATTTCTCCCAGCTTGCGGGCCATGGTGGTCTTGCCGGTGCCAGGGTTACCCGTGAGCACAATGTGCATCGACATTTTCTCCTGTTCGCCCAGTCCGCGCTCTGCACGCTGCATGCTGTTCTGCACCGAGTAGGCAATCTCCCTGACAGCATCTTTCACCTCGTTCATGCCAATATATTTGTCGAGGTCTTTCAGAATGTCATCGAGCGAACGGTCTTCCGGCACATAGCCTTTGATGTCGTCTGTTTCCACCTGAGTGGCATCGGTGCCCCTGCTGATGAAAGAAGTGAAGATGTCTTCAGCGGTCTTCAGGGCAAGATGGGCATTGCCAAAGGTTTCGTCCTTCACCTTGATTTGGTATTTGAAGTAACGCAGCAGTTGGTTCTCTGCTTCGGACGAGAAATTGGTAATGCCATACTTGATTCGCAGCTCAAGTTTCGTGATGTCGGCCAGCTCATGATAGTTGGGCACCGGCAGACGAAACATATACTTGAAACGGTTCTTCACCGCAGGGTTGCTCTCGAGGAAATCGTCGAGTCCCTTGGGCAAGCCTGCCATGATCACAATGGGATTGTCGTCCCACTTGTCCATCTCGACAAACAGCTTGTCGAGCGGATTCACCTGATTGGAATACTTATCGGGCAGCAGTTTCTGCACATTATCGAAAAACAGGATTCCGTTCTTCGCTTTCTTCACGTTGTCGTCCCATTTGTCCACGAAACGGGAGTAGTCCACGGCATCGACCACCGTCAGCTTTGGCTTGTCAATTATATTATGGTGGTAGAAATAGTCACGTATGATTTCTGCCAATGCGGTCTTTCCCGTACCAGTCTCGCCAATGATAATGGCGTTCACCGACAAGCGAACGTTTGCAATGTCCTTGCGAGAACGTAAGTACGAATAAGTATCGACAATGGTCTTCAGCTGAGCCTTCAGATCGCTCAGCCCCACCAATTTATCAAGAACATTCTGCGAAACAATGGGCTTGCCGCACCACTTGCAGAACTTGGCGATACTTCTGTTTTCCTTATGACAATATTCGCAAATCATTCAATGTCTTTCTCGATTTGTTCTATAATACTTCCCAGGCTCACGCTTTCAATACTGGGATTCTTAACATTGCATATTTTAGGACTAAACAGGCAAAACTCTGCCACCAGAATAGCCATGAGCAACGACCACAGCACATAATGCAGCACCGATTCGCCCGAAACGCTTCGCACTTGCTCTGCCACATCGTCGAGCAATCCAAACTTTGAACTCTTATAGCGATACGACTTTGTCTTGAAGGTATAATAAAGCGGCTCCAACAGCGACGACTTGATGTCGTCGCTGCTGAGCACATCATTAATCAGACCAGAATCGGTCTTGGTGTCGCGTCTGAAATCAGTAAAGCGGCAAATCGCCACATAGATGGCTGTCAATGCCACAATGGTTCCCCCAAAGAGCGAGGGAGCCGAAGCATTCACCATCTTTAATATATAAATAGGTATAAATGAGAGCGCCAAGCCCAGCAGTCCCCACACGAACGACAGGAAAGGACCATAGCCACGGAAGAAAGCCCTTGTTGCCACGATGACACCTGTCATGCCTCCTACTGGCAAGAGAATGCTGACATAGGGATGCTCCAAAATATAGGTGCGATTATCAATTCCCACCAACAACACCAGCAAGACAAATAGAGCAGAAAGGCCATAGAAGGCCATACGCCAGAAACGCTCTCTTGCTTTCATACTCTTCCATTGCTGCCTCACGCTTGCAATGCGCTCAGAAGTTTCCTCACGAGCCTTGACAAAACGCCTGTAGTAGTGCTGCTGATTGTCATAGCGGCCCAAAGCCATGATCCAATCTTCCAGCTCGCGCTCATAGCTGTATTCTTCGCTAAAGTCACGGGTGGGGTCTTCATGATAGAACACCGACAACCACTGGGAGAAGGCTCCTGTGCGAATTTCATTGCGCACAAACGAAGAATATTTTGCGTCTATCTGCCGCCCGTCGCTCAGTTCTGTACCGTCGGGAAGCAAATAAGCAGGGGTGACTCCCAAGATTCGGCAATAGCGGTAAAGCGCCGTGCGCAAATCATAGGCGCTCATGCGTTCCACGTTTTCTTCCGACGTAAGGTCGAAACAACGCGTGGCCTCAGCAATCTGCTCATACCAGCCATGCAATTGTGCAAAATAGTAGTAACGACCTTCGGGATCAGTTATGTCGCTCATCTCTTGGGCCAGTTGTTCTGCCGTGAAATGCTCTGCATTCTTCAGGCGCTCCGACAAATAAGCGCCCACTTTCTCTGGAGTCGAAGCATCTCTCAGGTCATAGGCAGCCGTGCGATCCATGTTGTAGAGCACCTTGTAGGCCAACGAGTCTGAATATTGCTGCCCTTGCGTCAGAATGCGGAGCGACTCGCAAGCCATGACATCCTCATGAGAATACATCCATGAAAGCAATCTTCCATCGACAAGCGAGTGCCAATCGTCTTCCGTGGGGTCGGCATGGCCAAAAGAACGCACAATCTCATGAATGGTAGACGAGGGATGGTGCGACAAGAATGGTATGTCTGGATCTATTTCATAGACCATGCGCATCACCGACACATGAGCATCGGTATCGGCCATGAAATAGGAGCGCAACCTGTTCACATCGGCTTTGGTGTGAGACTCCAGCCACAAGAAGAGCGAATCGTTAGGATTTTGCAACTGCATGGCATAGCGTTCCTGAGAACTGAGCAGCGACAAGGCAATGCCATGCACATCATCACAAACCACATCCTGCACATCGCGATAGGGATAGGTGGGTTCCATGGCATAAACAGAAGCCATCAGTCCGGCCTTCTGGTCGGCCGGATAACGATTGGTCACAATGTCCTTGACAATGGTTGAAAGCTTGGCATTTCCACATGACTCCAGCCACGAAGCTATGCGGCCATTATATAAATAGTTAATGGCCAACCGTTCATTGGCAAGCAGCAGCGGAATCAGTTCGTGCACATTGTCGGCCACCAGATTGCGGTCGGGATCAACAATGAAACTCTTATAACGCAGAAACGGCGATGAGATGTCAATGGGAACATCTTCACCCAGGAACCAGCGCTCCACTTCTTCATATTTCCACCTGCTTGAAGGATTTACAGCCGTCAGCCCCTGCACAATCAGCTTCACCCGAGCAGGTAGCTCATTAAGCCGAGGCAAGCGGCCCTCATTCTTCTGCCTCATCATCATGCGCTCATTGGAACTCATGGGGTTCTCTCCCAGCCAGAGCGCAAACAGCGTGATGCCCAATGAATAGAAATCGGCTGCTGGCGTAATCTCCACTTCGCCGTCAATCACATCGGCATACATTTCAGGTGCTGCATAAATGGGGGTGCGGGCTTGTGTGGTGCGAAATGCCTTTCCGTCATGTTCCAGCATGGAAGAAATGCCGAAGTCGCCCAGTACCAATTCACGATGAGAATCATCGCGGAAGAAGAAGTTGGACGGCTTAATATCCTTGTGCAGAATGTTGTTTTGATGGCAATAGGCCAAGGCACCGGCAGCCTGCAAAGCAATTCTGCGGAAGCTATTGAAATCGCCAGCAACACAATAGTCTTGCAATGTGCCGCCACGCAGATACTCCATCAGTTCATAATAGCGATGCTTGCCGTCTACATAAGTTTTTCCATAGTCGTACAAGCGAACAATCATTTCAAACTGAAAACTCCTGATCACCTGCATCAACTTCTTATTGATGTCAAAATTGGGATAATATACCTTCAGGACATATTCCTTCTCTGCATGTGTAACAAGGAATATCTGTGCTTCTCCGGAATTGTCGCTCAGGCAGCGCACTTTCGAATACAGTTCTCCTTTCAGGTTGAAACATTCCGCCACAGCCTGCTGCATGGTTTCTGCCAATGGCTGCATCCCATCCGTGCGCAGGGTCTGCTGCACTTGCAATCCATTGTCTGGCTGCTCATCGGGCATTGACTGCACCACAATGGTTCGGTCAAGCTCGGGTTTATTATCATCTGGCGCCATGCTTTGGGCAGCATCGGGCCTGAGTGTTCGCATCGTTCTGTCTGTTATATCGCTCATAACTGAAAAGAGTGTGTGCTATTTATCGTCCTTGATTTCCTGTTTCGTCCCACGCCCCAATATTACCCACTGGCCTCCTAATTGAGGCTTGGCACAGCCACACGGACTGCTATGCATGGCATGTTTCCAATTGCACACCCATGCCAAACGCACACCCATGGGCTTTTGAGCCATGGCATAGTTTCTTACTTTGGCAGGCGAGGGATTTGGTGGGGCGGCCATACGATTCAGCAATTCCGAGAGTTTGGCAAGCGTGTCTTCCTTCTTAGCATCCAAGTCGGCTTTCATAATGCGTTTCTTTTCCGGAACAGGAATGACCGGATTTGCCACGCCCTCGTCCTGTGCCAGAAGTTTCAGCACGCGCTCCCTTAACTGCTGCGAAGCCATGTCACGCACCTGATCACGCTCCGAGGCGTAAGGCAACTGCATCGAAAGTTCATTATACTCACGGGCCAGTTGCACCAATTCCTGGTAGTCTGGCTGAAGTTTCAACTGTCTGACCATTTGGCGGGCTTCGTCGGTCAACGGTGAGCCACACTGCTTACAAAAAGCAAAGTCGTTCAACGTATGGCACGTGGGGCAAACAATGCCGCCACGAGGCGATCCGCACTCAGGACAAAAGGCATCTTGTGAAGAGAGTGGCGCTCCACAGAAAGAACACACGTCGTGGCGTACATAATGATGGCACACCTCACAGAAATCGGCATCGGGGTCAATCTCACTACCACAATTGGGACAGGTGCTCATGCGCAACGAAGCACCGCACGAAATACAGAAAACCACATCCGGGTCGTTTGAAGCGCCACAATGCGGACAAACAACACTTTCTGCCATCTGTGGTTGCATTGCCTGGGCTTGTTGCATTTGCTCCTTTGGACTATCAGTCATATCCATTTGGAGTTGGCTCGATTCCGGCCTTTGTGTTCTCTCGTCGGTCATAAAGATTAATATTTTAGCTAAAATAATTGTGCAAAGATAGAGAAAATAAATGAAACAACGAAAAAAACGCCGCAAAAAATCATTGCGACGTTTTTATTTCAGTTACTTTGCAAGGTGTGTACTGCTCTTTCAGACTACCACAGAGGCAGACGCTGTTCTTTCGGTATGTACATCTTGTTCTCCGGAGTGATGCCAAAGGCTTCATACCAAGCATCGATGTGCGGAAGTGCGCCATTCACACGCCAACGTCCCAGAGCATGGGGATCGCTCTTGGTGCGATTACGTATTTCTGCCTCAGTTATATTGCCCGCCCAAACACCGGCATAAGCCAGGAAGAAGCGCTGCTCGGGAGTGAAGCCGTCGACTTCGCTCAAAGGATGATCTTTCACAGCATTCTTGAAGGCCGTATAGGCAACCTGCAGTCCGCCGTGATCGGCCAGATTCTCACCCAGTGTGAGGCGACCGTTGGCATTCAGGTCGGGCAGCACTTTGATAGCCGAGAAGAAATCGGCATAGCGGTCGGTGCGCTCCTTGAAGTTGGCTGCATCCTGCTCTGTCCACCAGTCATGCATGTTGCCGTCTTTATCGAACTGGCGTCCCTGGTCATCGAAACCATGAGTCATCTCATGACCTATGACCACACCAATGGCACCATAGTTGAAGGCATCGTCGGCCTCCATGTCGAAGAAGGGAGGCTGCAAGATACCTGCGGGGAAACAAATCTCATTGGTCGTGGGATTATAGTAGGCGTTCACCGTCTGCGGATACATGTACCACTCATCACGATCTACGGGTTTACCGGCTTTCGTCTCAATTTCGTGCTTATTCCAGAAGCGATGGCACTCAATCATGTTTTCATAGTAAGACTTCTCCGGATCTATTGTCAGTGCACTCATATCTGTCCACTTATCAGGATAACCCACTTTGACATAGAACGTGTTCAGCTTATCAATTGCATTTTGTTTGGTAGAGTCGCTCATCCAGTCCTGCGCCTTGATGCGCTCAGCCAAGGCCGTCTGCAAATTCTTCACCAGGTTCACCATGCGTTCCTTGGCAGCTGCAGGGAAATACTTTTTCACATATATCTGACCGATAGCCTCGCCCATGACGCGCTCCACCTGACTCACCGAACGACGCCACAGCGGATGATCCTCCTTGCGACCAGACAGCACCTTTCCAAAAAACTCGAAGTTGGCCTGCTCCACAGCTTCGCTCAGGCGTCCAGCTGCATCCATAATCTGTCCCCACTCCATGTAGTCGCGATATTCCTCAGCACTCATCGTTGCCACCAGTTTGTCGGCACCGGCCAAGAACTCAGGCTGCCCCACGACCATGGTCTGGAAGTATTTGCTCTCCAGCCCCTGGGCGTTCATCTGCTTTTCCAATTGCAAATGAGGATAGTTCTTTTCAAATTCCTGCAGCGTGGTCTTATTATAGTTAAGCTGAGGATCACGCAGCTCAGTGCGCGAACGCGAAGCCTTGGCCAGTTCGGTTTCCAAACGCATGATATTCTGCATCTTCTTCTGCGACTGAGCCTCGTCGAACCCAAACAGCTGGAACATGCGCACAATGTGCTTCTTGTATTCTTCACGAATATTGGCCGTGGCCGAATCGTTCTCCAAATAGTAGTCTTTCTGGCCCAGCGTCAATCCCCCCTGACTCACACTCAGAATGTTGTTCTGAGCATCTTTCTCATCAGCTCCAAGACCGGCACGGAAGAACTCCGAGTCGCCCAGGGGAGCCAACTCCAGCTGAATGGCAAAAAGCTCTTCTTTTGTCTGAGCAGACTCCATCTTGTTCAGGATAGCCATGGCAGGTTCTACGCCTTCCTTTTCGCGACGGGCAGAGTCCATAGCCAATTTATACAAGTCACTCAGTTTCTGCTCTACGCTTCCTTTTTCATAGGTTTCCTTGAGCAGTTCATCAAGAATGCCATTCACCCGCTTGTTGTTCTCCTCGCCCAACACATCGAACGAGCCATAGCGCGAATAGGCTGCTGGCAACGGATTCTTGGCCATCCATCCGCCACAGGCATACTGATAGAAATCGTCACCGGCAATGGCCGTCGTGTCCAGGTCGGTCAAATCAAGTCCCGACGTTTGTTTACCTTCATGCGTACAGGCCATCATCGTAACCAATGAAGCTGCTGCAATCATCATTTTCGTTTTCATTTTTATAAAAATTAGTAATGTTGTTTTTATGTCAATTGTTCCAGTTCTTCCGACAGTTGTTCCCAGCGCTCCACTTCGGCATCAAGCTGTCGCTTTGTGTCTGTATATTCAGTTACAAGTGTCATGTCCGACGCATTCTTTGGGTCGCAAAGCAGTGTATCGAGTTCTTTCAGCCGATTTTCCATCTGGGCTATTTTCTTCTCGCTCTCTTCCACAGCCCGCTCGGCCTTCCTTATTTTCTTTTGCTGCTCCTTATGGTCAGCATAAGAAACTTTGGTGGCAGGAGCAGGTTGCGATGAAGCCTGTTGTGGAGCCGGCTTTTCGATTTTAAATTCCATTCGGTCGCCTCGCATCTCCAAGTTCTCACCTCGTCTGCTCTCCAGAAAGTCGTAGATGCCCCCAATGTGCTCACGCACCTTGCCGCCACCAAACTCAAAGACCTTGGTGACCAGTCCATCCAGAAATTCGCGGTCGTGGCTCACGATGATGGCCGTACCATCGAAAGCGCGGATAGCTTCTTTCAAAACGTCTTTCGACGGCATGTCAAGATGATTGGTAGGCTCGTCAAGTATCAGGAGATTCACTGGCTCGAGCAACAAACGAATCATGGCCAAACGACTGCGCTCACCACCACTCAGCACCTTCACTTTCTTATCTGAGGCTTCACCGCCAAACATGAAAGCACCCAGTATGTCGTTAATACGCAAGCGAATATCGCCCTTGGCCACTTGGTCAATCGTCTCAAATACGGTGAGCGACTCGTCGAGTAATTGTGCCTGGTTCTGCGCGAAATAGCCTATCTGAACATTGTGGCCCACCTTGAGTGTGCCTTCAAAAGGAATCTCGTTCATGATGCACTTCACAAGCGTAGACTTTCCTTCACCATTCTTGCCCACGAAAGCCACCTTTTCGCCACGCTTGATGGTCATGTTCACATGGTCGAACACCAAATGGGCATATTCTTTTTTCACCTCGTCGCATATCACGGGATAGTCGCCGCTGCGCAAACAGGGGGGAAACTTCAGGTGCATGGCCGAATTATCGACCTCATCGATTTCAATGGGAACCATCTTTTCCAACTGGCGCAAGCGCTGCTGCACCTGAACAGCCTTCGTGGCCTTGTAGCGAAAGCGTTCAACAAATTCGCGTATGTCGGCCATCTCTTTCTGTTGGTTCTCGTAGGCACGAATCTGCTGTTCGCGTCGCTCTTTGCGCAACGTCACATATTCGTTATATTTCACGCGATAGTCAATCACCTTACCACACGAAATCTCCAACGTGCGATTGGTCACATTGTTGATAAAAGCACGGTCGTGGCTCACCAACACCACTGCCCCACTCCACTGGGCCAACAGTTGTTCCAACCATTGTATTGACTCAATGTCGAGATGGTTGGTGGGCTCATCGAGCAACAACACGTCGGGACGACGAAGCAGAATCTTGGCCAACTCCACACGCATGCGCCAACCACCCGAAAACTCGCTTGTAGGACGGTCGAAATCGGCACGAACGAAGCCCAGTCCCGTCAGCGTGCGTTCCAGTTCGGCTTCATAGCCTTCGGCGCCCAGCATCTGATAGCGGTCGTGCTCTGCGGTGAATCTTTCCACCAAGGCCATGTATTCAGGACTCTCATAATCGGTGCGCTCATTCAACTGACGCTCCATTCGGTCTATGCGGTCTTTCAACTTTTGTATATCGGCGAAGGCTTTCAGCGCTTCCTCGCGCACAGTAGTGCTATCGGTAAGCACCATGACCTGAGGCAAATAGCCAATGGCCGTGTCAGTAGGAACGCTCACAGTGCCAGCCGTGGGCTGTTCCATGCCACAAAGAATCTTGAGCATCGTCGATTTACCTGCACCATTTTTGCCCACGAGCGCAATACGGTCGCGCTCGTTTATCACAAAACTGACATCACTGAACAAGGGCTTCACCCCAAACTCCACCTTCAGTCCTTCTACTGAAACCATAACATTATTCAAAATTTGGTTGCAAAGGTACAATATTCTGCCGAAACAACCAAACAAACATTGCCAAAATGCGCCCTGCCATGGGGCTTTCGTTTTTGGCACGATATTTGCAAAGCAGCCAATAAAAGAAAATCGAAACAAAAAAAACAAAACTATGCAAAAAGGTAACATCGGGGTTACAACCGAGAACATCTTCCCCGTCATCAAAAAGTTTCTCTATAGCGACCATGAGATTTTCCTGCGCGAGATGGTAAGCAATGCCGTTGACGCAACTCAAAAGATGAAGACACTTGCCGAAAAGGGCGAGTTCAAAGGCGAACTGGGCGACTTGACCGTGCGCATCAGTCTTGACGCTGACAAGGGCACCATTACTATCAGCGACCATGGCATTGGCATGACCGAAGAAGAAATCGACAAATACATCAATCAGATTGCTTTCTCTGGCGTGACCGACTTTCTGGAGAAATACAAGGACAATGCCAACAATATCATTGGTCACTTCGGTCTGGGGTTCTACTCGTCTTTCATGGTGTCGAAGAAAGTTGAGATTATCACAAAATCATATAAAGAAGGTTCGAAAGCCGTGAAATGGAGCTGCGACGGAAGTCCTGCCTATGAAATTGACGAGGCCGAACGCGACAGCCGTGGCTCAGACATTATCCTCTACATTGATGACGACTGCAAGGAGTTCCTTGAGAAGAACAAGATTGAACAACTGCTCCAGAAATACTGCAAGTTCCTGCCCGTGACCGTGGCTTTCGGCAAAAAGACCGAATGGAAAGACGGCAAACAGCAGGACACCGATGAAGACAACGTCATCAACAACGTGGAACCACTGTGGACAAAACAGCCTTCGACACTGAAGGACGAGGACTACAAGTCGTTCTATCGAACGCTCTATCCCATGCAAGACGAGCCTCTGTTCTGGATTCACCTGAACGTGGACTACCCCTTCAACCTCACGGGTATTCTTTATTTCCCACGCATCAAGAACTCACTTGAACTGCAAAAGAACAAGATTCAGCTCTATTGCAACCAGGTCTTTGTCACCGACCAAGTAGAGGGCATTGTGCCAGAGTTCCTCACCCTGCTGCACGGTGTGATTGATTCGCCCGACATCCCACTGAACGTGAGCCGCAGCTACCTGCAGAGTGACCGCGAGGTTAAGAAGATTTCTACTTATATCACCAAAAAAGTAAGCGACAGACTGAAGGCCATCTTCAACGAAGACCGCAAGGCTTATGAAGAGAAATGGGACGACCTGAAACTCTTCATCAACTACGGCATTCTGACCGAAGAGGGTTTCTACGACCGTGCCAAGGACTTCTCACTGCTGAAGGATGTAGATGGAAAATACTTCACCTTCGACGAATACAAAACACTCATCGAGGCATCACAGAAGGACAAGGACGACCAACTCGTCTACCTCTATGCCACCAACAAGGAGGAGCAGTACAGCTACATCAAGGCTGCACAGGACAAGGGTTACTCTGTATTACTGCTCGACGGTCAGCTTGACGTGCCTTGCATTCAAACACTGGAGCAGAAGTTCGAGAAGAGTCGTTTCACCCGCGTAGATGCTGACATTGTTGACCGTCTGATCGTGAAAAACGATGAAAAGAAGAGCGACCTGAGTGACAGCGAGCGTGACAATTTGTCAGCCATCTTCCAGTCGCAGGTGCCTGCTATCGACAAGGCAGAGTTCATGGTCGAAGTAGACTCGCTGGGTGCCGACGCACGTCCTGTTGTCATCACGCAGAACGAATGGATGCGACGCATGAAGGAAATGAGCCGCTATCAGAGTGGCATGAGCTTCTATGGACAGATGCCCGACTCGTTCAATCTGGTGCTCAATTGCGACCACACGCTTGTGAAGCGCGTG
>CACXUV010000065.1 GCA_902770845.1 uncultured Prevotellaceae bacterium | reverse complement strand
GACGCCCTTGATTGAGTATATGGATGTTCATCCCGATGTGGCTGCCTGTCAGCCCAAGCTGTTGTCAGTGTTCGATCGCGACAGTTTTGAATATGCTGGTGCCTGTGGCGGCTACATCGACCGCTATGGCTATCCGTTCTGTAGGGGCCGCATTTTTGAAACGGTAGAGCGCGACGAAGGACAGTATGATTTTACTGCCGACATACTTTGGGCGACAGGAGCAGCTCTTCTCGTGCGCGCGCGTGATTATAAAGAGGTGGGGGGACTCGATGGTCGCTTCTTTGCCCACAATGAAGAAATCGACATGTGTTGGCGCCTTCGCATTCGTGGTCGTAAGATTGTATGCCTGCCAGAAAGCTGTGTCTATCATGTGGGTGGTGGCACCCTGCCCAAGAGTAATCCGATGAAAACGTTCCTGAATTTCCGCAACAATCTGACTATGCTCTATAAATGTTTGCCCGACGAAGAATTAGCCCATGTGATGCGCATGCGTTGGTTTCTTGACTATTTGGCTGCTTGGCAGATGCTCATTTTGAAGCGCAACCTGGGCGATTTCAAAGCTGTTTTTCGTGCGCGTCGTGCTTTCAGCCGCTGGAAGAAAGACTTCGAGGCCGATCGACGCAGCATTCAGAAAAGTCGTGTGAGCAGAGAGTTGCCCGAGTGTCGTCGTTTCTCATTGCTTTGGCAGTATTATGTCAAAGGTCGGAAACTATTCTCGCAGTTGCCGTAATGATTAGTTGAAGAAATTCCATGACACGCCCAGATGCATCACTGAGCGATTCAGTGGGTAGTGCGGCGTTAGGAATCCCTGCCTGTTGAACGCATTGGCTCCAATGTTGTTCATCATGATGAAGAAACGGGCGTGTTTCAGATGCAGATTGGCATAAACATCGATGATGGGGAAGTTGCCCAGTTCCACGCGGCTGTTGCTGTTCTGCTGCACGGCAAACTGACCCAGTTGTGGTAGATAGTCGGGCATATAATATTTGGTGAAATAGGTGGCTGAGCCGCCTAGTTCAACCTGGAGAACATGGGCAATGGTGAATTTCAGGTAGAGATTCGAGAAAACGTTCAGCGTGGGTAGCGGTAGCACATCTTTGTCCGATGTTGTTTGATAAGTCAGCACATTGTCCCAGTGCAGTGGGCCCAGTTGCAGTTGCTGGTCAAGCTGTGCCGTGAACACATGCAGATTGCTTTTGTTTTGGTTCAGACTGGCCGTAAGCTTTGTGTATTTTTCATCTTTCAGGTCGTAGCTCATACCAAAATAGGTGTAATTCTGAATTTCTTCTATGGCTACGCGCAGTTTGGTGCGTGTTTTCTCATAAGTAAAGTTGCCTTCCACCTTGGTACGTGTGGTCTGGTTCAGGTCGTCGTTGTCCCACCACAGATGCTTTGAGTGGTAGTGTCGCTCGTAGAATGTGGGCTTCAGTCGGTGAAAGTATGCCTTAGCCGCCAGTCGCACGGTGTCGCCCAGCAAGGCGAAGTTCAAGTCGGTCTGGAAGTCGGCCTTCAGCTGTCCGGCATCCTCGCCGGCCAGCCAAGTCTCAGCAGTGAGCAGGTAGTGCAGTGTTCTTCCCCGTGTTTTCGACAGACGTCCGCCAATGCTGACGTTGTGCTCCGTCCAACGCCCCAGTCTTGCTGTGGTGCCATCGTTCGAAAGCTCTGGCAGGTCAAAGCGTCGCAGTTCGTGCGTAACAAAGGCTTTGATGCCCGCCTGCGCCCATTTGTTGAACCCCTCGAGCAGGGCCAGTCCCAAGGTGTTCTTCAACAGAAAGTGTTTAGTCTGGTCGTAGCACGAATCGCCTGTGTAGCCGTTGGCTCCCACCTTGTAATAGTTTTGGGCATAGTAGTTGGCAGGTGTGTCGTATGCCTGATAGATGTGTTCATAGTTGCCCATTTCCATGGTGTGGATGAAACTGGTCACGGGTACGAACTCCTGTTTCATCAGTTCAGCCAGCGAATCGGTTTTGGCTGCCTGTGCCAGCAGCGAGTCGGCCTGAGCCTTTGATTGTACTCTGATGCGCGTGCTGTCTTCAGTTATGGCAGCGAGTGAGTCGCCAGGTGCTTGGGGTTCCATGCCAGCAATCATTGCCCCTTCGGGTCGGCCCATGGGCTTGCTTTCCTCTTTCTGGGTATTATGCCCCGTTTTCTTTTCTTTTTTATTGTCGTTGTCTTTCTGCGACTGTTGGGCAAACTTTCGAGCGGCAATCTCATCGTCGGTCATCTTTACTTGTCGGAAGAACCCCATGCTGTAGCGGTGGGTCAGGAATAGGCGCAGCGAGTTGTTGCGGTTCCAGTTGCGTTGCAGTGCAGTGGGAATCTCATGGTCGTTGTAGGTCTCGCTGAACAGTTCCGGGTGGGTGATGTAATCATCGTTAGTCACACCGCCGTTCTCTGAAGCTTTGTGGTGTTGTGTCTGCACCAATGCATGCAGTTGGTAACGGTCGCCCAGATAGCTGCCATACACAGCCGTGTTGAAATGAGAAGTGCTTTGATTCAAGTAGTAGCCGCGTGCGTAAGCATAGTCCAAGTCGAATCCCAGTCCTATGCGTTTGCCGGCATTTACGGCAAAGCGTCCGTTCACATGGTCTTCACCGTCGGTCTTGTCGCCGCAGTTGTCGTAGCTCAGGTTGGTGATGGGTGAGAGCGTGTTGGTAAAGTGCCACTGGTTGGGCAACACAAATGTCTGGTTGTAGGGTTGCTCAAACAGGAACTGCTCATTTTCGGGTCTATCAACAAAGATGCGCGACAGGCGTGGCGAGTAGTTTGTGCCCGTGGTGTTGTATTGTCCGTAGCGTCCTTTGGCTAGCGTCGACTGTGGATAGAGATGGGGCAAAGTGTCGACCAGTGCTGGCGTAATGTCACCCAGTTTGCGGTCAACTGTCCACACATGCAGTCCTTTGGGCACGATTTTATTTTTACGTGTAGTATCGTTGTTGTGCGGATTGAAGTTCGCATTGCGGTTGCCCGTCTCGTCATACTGGCCTAACTGCCCTTGTTCGTCATAGCCAGTGATGGTCTGTGCCTGCACGGCAGGGCATAATGCGAGCAAAAGAACCCATGTAATCAGGTGAAAGCGTGCATACCTCATTTGCAAGTACATTGTACAATGTGGGTACTATTTGTTTTTTACCATGCGCAATATAGACTCGGTCATCTTCACCACCATGGCTCCCAGCACAATATAGATGCCCAGTTCTTTATCTATCCATACGTAGCACACAACCCCCGCGATAGCAGCCAGCATGAACACCACGTTCAGTGCCTGGCGCACCCAGAACAACAGGTCTCTCTCGTCATTTTCAATCTGCATGCAGTGTCTTTTGTTGCGTGTTTGACAAAATGTTGAATGCTATTTGTTCAGCAGCTCGCTGAATTTATTGAAGATGTAGTCCTTGCGGTCGATGGTCTTGCGGCGGAACTTGCCACTGACACGTGCCAGTTTGGTTTGTTTTTTGTTCAGTCCGTAGCGGTCGGTAATCCATTCCTCGGCTTGATAGGTGGTGGGCTCGCGCTCTTCTTCATAGAGGTAGTAGATGCGTGTCATCTTCAGGTTCAGTTCGCCGTCGTTCACCACAGCTATCAGGTTGTAGAACAGGCGAGTGCGATCCAGTACCAGCGGTTTGTTCTTGAACACGAGCCATTCTTGATAGCTGGCCACAATCTGGCCTTTCTGCTCAGGGTCTTCAGCCACAATGCGACTCTGCTCCAACTGGTTGGCCTCCTGAGTCATTTTCTTGAGCTGCTGGGCCACGATGTCGTAGATCTGAGCTTTCGTCTTGCCGGGAGCCTTGATGGTAGTCTCAAACACCACCTTGCCGTTCACTTCGGGCACGGCACCTGTCAGGTACTTCTGGTCTGGATTGCCCTTCACTTCCTGTTTCTCAGCCTGTTCCCAGGTGTTGTCTTGTGCTGTGACTGCCATCATGGGCAGTAAAGTCAGCATGGCTATCAGTAGTTTTTTCATTTTTTTTCTTGTACTTCTTGTTATGTTATTGTTATCGAATGCAAAGGTATAAAAAAAGATTCATTTCAGCAACAGAGCGAGTGTTAAATGCTTTGGCGCGAATGTTAAATTTGCATCTAATTTTATAGTGAAGCTTGCGTAGGCGGGGGAATTTGCATGGTGTATGAATCACTTTAGCTCAATCTCCTTTTGCAACCTGATGATCTCGTCGCGATATTGTGCTGCTTGTAGGAAGTCAAGCTGCTTGGCGGCCTCCTTCATGCGTTGGGTGGTCTCGGCAATGAGCTTTTCTATCTGTGGTCGGGTCAGTCGTTCCACGATGGGGTCGGCCACAGCATTCATAGGTGTTTCCGACGTGATGACCTGAGCGTTCACCAGTTCCTTGATGTCGGGTCGTTCGTCTTTACTTAAACTGCTGTGCTTCAGTGTCTTTACAATCTGTGTTGGCGTAATACCATGTTCCTCGTTGTAGAGCAGTTGCTTGCTACGTCGACGGTTGGTTTCGTCAATGGTAAGTTGCATTGACTGGGTGATGGTGTCGGCGTACATAATTACTTTTCCGTTCACATTTCGGGCAGCGCGCCCGGCCGTTTGCGTCAGACTGCGGTGAGAGCGCAGAAATCCCTCCTTATCAGCATCGAGGATGGCCACCAGTGACACTTCTGGCAAGTCGAGCCCTTCGCGTAGCAGGTTGACGCCTACCAGCACGTCGTATTCGCCCTGTCGCAGTCCTTCCAGGATTTTCACGCGATCCAGTGTGGCCACGTCGCTGTGAATATAGGCCGTTTGCACATCGTGGTTCAGCAGAAATTCCGACAGTTCCTCAGCCATGCGCTTGGTAAGCGTGGTCACCAGTACGCGCTCCTTACGCTCTATGCGTACCCTGATTTCTTCCAGTAGATCGTCGATCTGATGTTCCGACGGGCGCACTTCAATCTCTGGGTCAAGCAGTCCTGTAGGGCGAATCACCTGTTCCACGACCACGCCCTCAGCCTCTTGCAGTTCGAAGTCGGCGGGAGTGGCTGAAACATAGATGACCTGGTGTACCTCATTCTGAAACTCGTCGAACGTGAGCGGACGGTTGTCGAAGGCCGCTGGCAGTCGGAATCCATACTCCACCAGGTTGGTTTTGCGGGCACGGTCGCCGCCATACATGGCAGAAATCTGCGGTACGCTCACGTGGCTCTCGTCGATCACCAGCAGAAAGTCGTTGGGGAAGAAGTCCAGCAAGCAGTAGGGACGCTCGCCTGCCTGTCTGCCATCGAAGTAGCGCGAATAGTTCTCAATGCCCGAACAGTGGCCCAACTCCTTGATCATTTCCATGTCGTACTCCACGCGTTCTTTGATGCGCTGTGCTTTGATATCGTCGCCCAGTTCGTGGAAAAACGCAATCTGTTTTGTCAGGTCGTCTTGAATGTCGTGTATGGCTTTGGTGGTCTGCTCCTGCGATGTGGTGAAAAGGTTAGCGGGGTATAGCTTGTATTCTGCGTATCGGCCTAATCGGTTGAGCGTTAGTGGGTCGAGTTCTTCAATGGAGTCAATCTCATCGTCCCAAAAAGCGATCCGCAACACCTTGTCGTTATAGGCCATGTAGACGTCCACGGTATCTCCCTTTACGCGAAAGTTTCCACGCTCCAGCGTAATGTCGTTGCGGGTGTAGAGCGCCTGCACCAGTCTGCGCAGCAGCGCGTTTCGGTCCATGGTTTGTCCTTGTTGTAGCGACACCACGTTCTCTTCGAGCGACACGGGCGATCCCATGCCATAGATACACGAAACGGAAGAAACAACTATTACGTCTTTTCTTCCTGACAGTAAGCTGCTTACAGCCGAAAGTCGCAGACGGTCAATCTCCTCGTTAATGGCCAGGTCCTTTTCAATGTAAGTATCGGTGTGGGGCAGGTAGGCCTCAGGCTGATAGTAGTCGTAGTAGCTCACGTAGTATTCCACGGCATTCTCGGGAAAGAAGCCTCGCATTTCCTCGTAGAGTTGGGCGGCCAGCGTCTTGTTGTGCGAAAGGATGAGCGTGGGCCTCTGAACATTTTGAATCACGTTGGCAATGGTGAACGTCTTGCCCGAACCTGTCACGCCCAGCAGCACCTGGGCATGGTCGCCCCTGTTCACTCCGTCGGTCAGTTGGCGGATGGCTTCGGGCTGGTCGCCCGTGGGCTGATACTTCGATGTGAGGTTGAAGCTTGGCATTGTGATAGATAGAATTTTCGGATTAAGGAGTGCAAAATTACGAATAATCTGTGAAAATGTGTCATGTGAGCGGTTAAAAAATATATAAAGTCTTTGTTGTTCGGGCAAAAATGAGTAATTTTGCACCTCAAAACGCATTGTGATGAAAGTAAGACTACAGATAATTGCCTCCTGCTTGCCCCTCTTGCTGGCAAGTTGTGCAGGGGAATTTAATAAAGTGTACAAATCGGCCGACTTAGGCTATCGCTACGAATATGCCAAGCAGTGTTTTGCATTGGGCAAATATTCGCATGCTGAGAGCTTGCTGATAGACTTGATTAACCTGAAGAAAGGCACCGAAGATGCCCAGGAGTCGCTCTACATGTTGGCCATGTCGCAATACATGAATCGTGACTATGAGGCAGCATCGGAAACGTTTAAGAAATACTATCAGACCTATCCCAAGGGCCAGTATGCCGAGCAAGCCATGTTCTACGTTGGCCAGTCGCTCTACGAAGGAGCTCCCGAACCGCGACTGGACCAGACCCCCACAATTGGTGCTATCAATGCCTATCAGCAGTTCCTGGACTTCTTTCCTGCCTCCAAGCAGCGCGGCGAGGCTCAGCAGCGCCTTTTTGAATTGCAGGAGAAATTGGTGCAGAAGGAACTCTTCTCTGCCCAGTTGTACTATAACCTGGGCGGTTATTTCGGCAACGTGAACTCAGGTAATGAGAGCAACTATATTTCCAGTATCATTACGGCTCAGAACGCCCTGAAAACCTATCCCTACTCGCGTTGGCGCGAGTCTTTCTCACTGCTGGTAATGAAGAGCAAGTTCCAACTGGCCGAGAACTCATCGCCCGACAAACGCCTGGATCGTTATCGTGATGCCGAAGACGAATGCTATGGTTTCCTGAACGAGTATCCCGACTCGAAAGAAAAGGAATTGGCCGAGAAGTATATTGCCAAGTGCAAAAAAGTGATAGGTGATTGATAAAAGAATAGTAAGAATTAAAAAGAATAAATGTTTTATCATTATGGATTACAAGAAGTCAAAAGCTCCGACGAACACCGTTACGCGCAACATTATGGATCTGTGCGATGAAACGGGTAACCTCTACGAAAGTGTGGCTATCATTGCCAAGCGCGCCAA
The DNA here is from genome assembly GCA_902770845.1 of uncultured Prevotellaceae bacterium. Taxonomy (GTDB): domain Bacteria; phylum Bacteroidota; class Bacteroidia; order Bacteroidales; family Bacteroidaceae; genus Prevotella. Next base: position 8,514 of record CACXUV010000065.1, on the reverse strand, counting down.
TCAGATTTCGGTGCAAATCAAGGAAGACTTGTCGAAGAAACTGGCCGAGTTTGCTTCCTATAACGACTCGCTGGAAGAAGTGTTCGAGAATCGCGAGCAGATAGAAATTTCGCGCTACTACGAGAAACTGCCCAAGCCCACATTGTTGGCTACACAGGAATTTATTGAAGGAAAAGTCTATTTCCGCGACCCGCAGAAAGAAAACCAGCAGCAAGCCGAGGCATGATACAGCGCAAACAAACCGTATTCCTGCTCGTGGCTTTTGTCTTGACGCTCATGGGCATGTCCATGCAGGTAGGGTCGCTTGTAGGCGAAACGGGGGCCGTTTTTGCACGGGTGTATAGTCTCTGGATTACTGATGGCCAGGGCCAGCACTCGTTTGTTTCGGCTCCGCTGTTTGTGGCTCTTATGCTGTCCGCCCTTCTCTCACTGGTCACCATTTTCCTTTACACCAAGCGCAAGCTGCAGGCCACGCTGTGCCTGTTGCTCATGTTGCTCTATGTAGTGTGGTATGTTGTGCTGGCCGTGCTGCCGCAGCAAACGGGTGGACAGTTGCATGTGGAGTGGCCTGCCGTGCTGCCTGCCATCAGCATCATTTTGGTTTTTATGGCCCGAAAGGGCATTCTGGCCGATGAGAAGCTGGTGCGTTCATTAGACAGAATAAGATAAAATATAATATATGGTTATCAAGTCAGCCGAGTTTACCATTTCTGCCCCCATGGTGTCCATGTGTCCCAATGACACCAGGCCTGAGTATGCCTTCATTGGCCGTTCCAATGTGGGAAAGTCGAGTCTGATTAACATGCTGGCAGGCAACAAGCGGCTGGCTAAGACATCGGCCACACCAGGCAAAACGCTGCTCATCAATCACTTTATTATTAATAAGGAGTGGTATTTGGTCGACCTGCCTGGTTATGGCTTTGCCAAACGCTCGAAGAGCGAGATTGCCCGCATAGACCAAATGATACGCGGCTACATTCTTGGGCGCGAGCAGTTGGTGTGTGTGTTCGTGTTGGTCGACATTCGCCACGAGGCACAGGCCATTGACCTTGAGTTCATCAACTGGCTGGGCGTATCGAGCATTCCCTTTGCCATCATTTTTACCAAGGCCGATAAGTTGTCGGTGCCCAAGGCAAGGGCCAGTGTGGAGGCTTATAAGCAGAAGATGCTGGAAACATGGGAAGAGTTGCCTCCTTATTTTGTGACCAGTTCGGAAAAACGTGAAGGCAAAGACGATGTGCTGGATTATATCGAACAAATCAACCGTTCGCTGAAAGAATAATGGCCAAGGAAATACCGTATCTTGATGTTCAGAACCTTACCAAGTCGTTTGGTGCACTCGTGTTGTTCGAGAACATCAGTTTCTCTATTGCCGAAGGGCAGAAAGTGGGACTCATTGCCAAGAATGGAACGGGCAAGTCAACGCTGCTCTCCATCCTTTCAGGCAAGGAGGGCTATGACGAAGGAAGCATCATCTTTCGCCGCGACCTGAAGGTGGCCATCTTGGAGCAGTCGCCCCGCTTCGACCCAGAAGAGAGTGTACTCGATGCGTGCTTTAACCATGAGAATAATCCCGACAAGGTGCTCAAGGCCAAGCAAATCCTGACGCAGCTGAAGATAAAAGATCTGAACCAACCCATGGGACAGTTGAGTGGTGGACAGCAGAAGCGTGTGGCCTTGGCCAACGTGCTCATACTGGAACCCGACATGCTCATTCTCGACGAGCCCACCAACCATCTGGACCTGGAAATGATTGAGTGGTTGGAAGAATTTCTGAACCGTGGCAACAAGACGCTGCTCATGGTGACCCACGATCGCTACTTCCTGGACCGTGTTTGCAGCGTCATCATGGAACTCGACGACCGCACCATATACACCTATCGCGGCAATTACTCCTACTATCTTGAAAAGCGCCAGGAACGCATTGACAACAGACGGGCTGAGATAGCGCGCGCCAACAACCTCTATCGCACAGAACTGGAATGGATGCGTCGGCAGCCACAGGCTCGTGGCCATAAGGCAAAATCACGTGAGGATGCCTTCTATGAGTTGGAACGCGTGGCCAAGTCGCGCATTGAGGAACGTCAGGTGCGGCTGAAGGCCAGCAATGTGTATATAGGTTCAAAGATTTTCGAGTGCCAGTACATCTCGAAGGCTTTCGACTCAACCGTCATTCTCAAGGATTTTTATTACAACTTCTCGCGTTTCGAGAAGATGGGCATCGTGGGCAACAATGGCACGGGCAAGAGCACATTCATCAAAATGCTTCTGAACGAGCTGCAGCCAGACGAGGGGCGCATCGTTGTGGGCGATACAGTTCGTTTCGGCTATTTCTCGCAGGAAGGCTTGAAGTTCGACGAGCAGCAGAAGGTTATCGACGTGGTACGCGACATTGCCGAATACGTTGACCTGGGTTCAGGCCGTCATCTGTCGGCCAGTCAGTTCCTGCTGCATTTCCTTTTCACGCCTGAGCAGCAGCACAACTACGTCTACAAACTCAGCGGTGGCGAGCGTCGCAAGCTCTATTTGTGCACGGTGCTCATGCGCAATCCCAACTTCCTGGTGCTCGACGAGCCTACCAACGACCTCGACATCGTGACGCTGCAAATTCTGGAAGAGTATCTGCAAGACTTCCCAGGTTGCGTCATTGTTGTAAGTCACGACCGCTACTTCATGGACAAGGTGGTGGACCACCTGCTGGTGTTCCGTGGGCAGGGCGTGGTGAAGGACTTCCCCGGCAACTACACCCAGTACAGGCAATGGAACGAACTGAGAACCGAAAAGCCTGTAACAGCCAAGGAGAACGCTTTGCCAAAGAAAGACTACCACAACGACACTCGCAGGCGCATGACTTATATGGAACGGCGCGAATTTGAACAGCTGGAGAAGAGCATCGGGCAGTTGGAAACTGAAAAAAAGGAAATTGAGGATGCTTTGTGCTCAGGAGCACTCTCCATCGACGCCCTGACGGAAAAAAGTAAGCGACTGTCGCAGCTGAATGACGAAATAGACGAGAAGACCATGCGGTGGATGGAACTCTCGGAAATAGAAAGCTAAAACAACGATGATACAGCAATACCCTTCGCGCTGGCTGGAAAAAGCCGTGCAAGAGTTTTCTTCACTGCCAGGCATAGGTCGCAAGACGGCACTGCGCCTGGTGCTTCACCTGTTGAGACAGGAAACGAGTGATGTGGATCGCTTTGCACAGACCCTGTCGACCATGAAGCATGAGGTGAAGTTCTGCAAGACGTGTCACAATATCAGCGACGACGAGCTGTGCCCCATCTGTGCCGATGTGGGGCGCGATGCTGCCACCGTTTGTGTGGTGGAAGATGTGCAGGATGTGATGGCTATCGAGAACACTCAGCAGTATCACGGACTGTATCATGTGCTGGGCGGCGTCATTTCGCCCATGGATGGGGTGGGACCGTCAGATTTGGAAATCGAGTCGCTCATTGAGCGTGTGGCCCAGGGAGGCATAGCCGAGGTGATTCTGGCATTGAGTCCCACGATGGAGGGCGACACCACCAACTTCTATCTCTTCCGAAAGCTGGCCCCCCATGATGTTAAGATCACAATCATAGCCCGTGGCGTGAGTGTGGGCAACGATTTGGAATATACGGATGAAGTGACATTGGGCCGTTCCATTTTGAACCGGACCCCTTTCGACGGGAAATAAATTAGATGGAAATGAAAGAAGTAAGAAAACTGCTCCTGGTGCAATTCTGCGCGATGGTCACGGTGGCATTGTTGCTGGTCGTGCTGTTCGAGACGGGATTGCTTGAGCCAGGCATAGCAGCCGGAGAAGTTTCGGCTGCCGAGGTGTCACTGACGTTTGTGGTAGAGTTGGCAACGATAGCCATCATTCCCACCGCGCTTCGCCTGTTTAAGTTCAAGAAAATCGAGGCCGATTTGCAGCTTCGTCACGAGCTGGCCCTGCGCAAGTGGGGCGTATTGCGGCTGTCCATGCTCGAAGCCGTTCTACTGCTCAACACCATGCTCTACTATGTCTTCATGAACACCTCGTTTGGCTATTTGGCCATTATTGTTGGGCTCTGCCTGCCTTTTGTCTATCCTTCTGAGGACAAGTGCTTGATGGAAGCTTTTATGGATACGGAGAAAGAAGCATGAAACTGAGTGTTGTCATCGTAAACTATAATGTGTACTACTTTCTGGAGCAGTGCCTTTTGAGCCTGTTTCGGGCAACGGAAGGCATTGAGACCGAGGTGTTTGTGGTAGACAATCATTCGCAGGACGATTCTGTGAGAAATCTGCACAAGCGTTTTGCCAGGCGCATCAAACTCATTGAGAGCAATCACAACCTGGGGTTTGCCCGTGCCAACAACATTGCCATCAGGCAGGCTTCGGGCGAATATGTGTTGTTGCTCAATCCTGATACATTCGTTTCGGAAACGGCAATTGTTCAGGTACTTGATTTCATGGACAGTCATCCCAACGCCGGGGCTGCCGGGGTGCAAATGCACAATTCAGACGGAACGCTAGCCAGGGAGTCGCGTCGCGGACTGCCTACGCCATGGGTGTCGCTCCTGAAGATGTGTGGTTTCTCCAACCGCTACTACATGAGCCACCTTTCCTGGGACGAGCCAGGACGCATTGAGGTCATGAGTGGTGCCTTCATGATGCTGCGGCGAACGGTGATTGACAAGGTGGGCATGCTTGACGAAGACTTTTTCATGTATGGCGAAGACATCGATCTGTCGTCGCGCATCTTGAAAGGAGGTTATGAAAACTGGTATGTTCCGGCAAAGATTGTGCACTACAAGGGTGAGTCTACGCAGAAAACATCCTTCCGCTATGTGCATGTGTTCTATCAGGCCATGCTCATCTTCTTTCGCAAGCACTATGGTCATTTGTCCTTCCTGATTACCATGCCCATCAAGACGGCCATCTATGGACGTGCCTTGATAGCCCTGTTCCAGATGCAGTATCATCGTCTGCGCAAGTCGCTGGGGTTCTTTGACCGCAGGCAGAAGACACCGATTTATATGTTTGTGGGCAGTCGCCCCATGCTGAACAAGTGTCGCCGACTGGCTTTCCGCAAGGGTCTTGAAGCCCGTTTTGCACGCACGCTGGCCGAGGTGGAGCCTTGCGACTATTTGGTATATGACACCGATAGCTTCAGCTATGGTGAGATTATCGAGGTGGCTGGCCGTGATACTGGCGGCGTGCGCCCCCTCATTGGCACCTATTCAAGAGAGACACGAGTGCTGATTACTCCTTTCGAAGTGATTGTTTGAATAAAATCGTCTTTGCAGTTAATGGTATGAAAAAGTGTGTCAGGCTGAGAGCCATGGAACCAGAAGACCTGGATTTGCTCTATCGAATAGAGAATGATCCGGAGGTGTGGCATGTCAGTGCAACCAATGTACCCTATTCGCGCTATGCACTGCACGACTACATGGCACGCACCACGGGCGACATCTTTGTTGACCACCAGGTGCGGTTGATGATCGAGAATGAAGAGGGCATCGTGGTGGGAATTGTTGACTTGGTGGACTTCGATGCCAAGCACAGCCGTGCCGAACTGGGACTCATCATTGAACGGCCTTTCCAGCGACAAGGCTATGCCACTCTGGTGCTTCAGCAGGTGGCCCATTATGCCCGCACCGTGCTTCGTCTGCATCAGATCTATGCTTGTATTTCAATTAACAACGAGGCTTCGCTTGCCCTCTTCCGCAAGTTGCAGTTTGCCGAGTCGGCAGTCATGAAAGACTGGCTTTTCGACGGGCATACCTTTGTTGACGCCGTGCTGATGCAGAAAATACTCTAATCTTTTTTGGTGCCTAGTAGTTCTGTGGCATTCTTGATGGTAATGTCGCGTTGTGGGAACGGAATCTCAATATTGTTCTTGCCCAGTGTGTCGTAGACGCAGCGCAGCACGTCGCTCACCACGTATGATTTCTTCGGAGCATCGGCCCATACAAACAGCTTGAAGTCTATGCTCGAATCGTTCATCGTCGTCACCACCGACTTCACTTTCTTGTCGGGATCCATCCACTCATGGTGCAGGTTGTTCACAGCCTCTTCCACCACCTGCTGCACCTGTTTCAGGTTCGACCCGTAAGCCACGCCAAACGGAATGGCGGCCAGCACATAGCCGTGGTTCTTGGTCAGGTTCTTGTAGTTCTTGTCGAACAGCTGCGAGTTCTGGAAAGTAATGATTTCGCCGTAGAGCGACTCAATGATGGTGCTGGTGTAGCTGATTTGCTGCACCTTTCCCATGGTGCCGTCTACTTCAATCCAGTCGCCCACTTTCAGTCGGCCTGCCATGAGCGAGGCACCATAGAAGATGTTCTCGATGATGTTTTTCGATGCAAAACCGATACCTGTTGACAGACCGCCGGAGATGGCCAGCAGCCATGCCAGGGAAATGTGCAGAATGGACAGCGACATGATGAGCCAAACGCCCCACACCAGCACCTGCAGCACGTTGCGGCTCATGGCCTCGCGCGAGGTGGCCGTGCTGGGATCCTGATGTTCGAAATGCAGTCGCATGAAAGCCAGAAGCGTTGAAGCAAAATAGGAGAAAAAGAACCATAGGTTGACCACCATGCACATCTTGAGGATGGACAGCTGCAGGTTCTTCATATCGATGAAGTGCTTGCGGAATATCTGCCAGCACAGGTCGCTCAGGTTGAACACATCGGCCGCCCAGTAGATAGAGATCATCACCGACAGCACACCCATGACAGGCAGCACCACCTTATATATAAATAGGTAGAACCACGATTTGGTGATGGGTTTCTCGTCGATTCTGATGCGAAGACCGTAGAGCTTCAGCCAGCGCGACAGACAGGTGATGGTGAGAATGCAGGTAAGCTGCATGATCCACCAAATGAGGATCTGCACGGCCAGCAGTGTGTAGCCCATCCATGAGCAGCAGGTAGAGACGACAAACACCGTGAGCGAAATATAGGTGTAGAACATGTCCTGCTGGGGTATGTTCTGATTGTGTCGGCTCACGGCCACCCATTGCCACAGCGTTGAAACCAGCAGGATGGGAGGGAAAATGAGGTTGACCAGCTGGTTGGGGATGAGGATGATGCGAAAGCCGATGACAATGAAACCCATGACCACCAGTGGGGCGTAAATGCGGAGGGCACTCTTGATCTGGTCACCGTTGACGCGCAGCAGCAGCGAGATGAGAATCACTGCCAGCAGCCAGGCAAATTCAATGAGTAGATTGCTCGCCATGGCCAGGAAGTTCTGGTCGCTTCTGCGCAGGAAGACGCCGGCCAGCAGTGCAAAGGTCACGGTGGTGGTGGCCATGATGATGATGGCGCGTTTCTTCATGAACTCCTGAGTGTGCATGCGCTTGGTTCAGAAGTGTGGCAATGATTGCATAGAAGGCAATGACCACAAACAGACCGAAGATCCAGATGGAGGCCCATTGCGATGTGTTGGCCCGTTCCTTCTCGCTCGCAATGGTGTCGCTCATGGTGTATTTTTGCTTCACGGCCCATTTCATGTCGCTCCAGTATTCGCCGAAGTGTCTCAGAATGGTGTGATAGGGGGTGCTTCCGTTTAGGAAGATGCCCGTCTGAATCTCGTCGTAGCGTTGCTGGGCATAGTCGTTCTGCCGCTTCAGCAACTGTTCGGTTTGCTCATAAAACTGCATGTAGCTGGCCGTTTGCTGGCTGTTGCCAGCCAGCGTGTGGCGAATGTTGGTGGCCAGTGTCAGGCACACGTTGCAATCGGTCTTTCCCTGTTGGCTCAAAAGCATAACCGGGATGTGCCGCAGGCTGTTGATCAGACTGTCGTATTTGGCCAGCTCAACGTCGTTTTCTTCTAAGAATGTGCGGAAAGGCAATTGCTGTTTCTGAAACTGCTGATACAGCTCGGTGGCTTCGTGGCAGGCATAAGTAAGGTCGAACACATAGTTGGGCTTCTGCGAATAGAGCATCAGCGAGTTTTGGTTCGACTGCTTCATCGTTGCAATCAGCTCATCCATGAGCAGTTGGTTCTGCCGACGGCGTTCTCCCATCTGGCTGCTCAGTTCTTGATGGCGTTCAACCAGTTCGCTGCGCAGCACGCTCAGCGTTTGTTCCAGGTCTTTTTCTTTCAGCACGGCCTGTGTGCTTTGCACCATGGCGGTGAGCACCAGCAGTAGTATGACGAGTCTTTTCATTTTTTCTTGTTTTCTTGCTTTCGCTTCGTTTTGGCTGCAAAGTTACGGAAAAAGGTTGTAAAGAACAACGGATTTTGTTGAATTAACGCAATTCGGCATGAAATAAAGGCAATACAGGGAATAACGAGGAAGTTCAAATTTGGGTTAAATGCAAATTGGCGAGGATTGGTGAAGGAGATAGGTTGCCAAATCGTAACCCAATTTATTCCCTTGGATACGAGTAAAGAGACCCTGCAAAATGGGGAAGAATGTCGCACCTTTCACCGCCCGTTTCTTATTCCGCAAACTGCTATATTTTGCATAGCGATGGACGCCAAAAGAAATAGTAGTTTTGCAGCCAAAATTAAAAAAGGAGTAAGAAACAT
>CACXUV010000064.1 GCA_902770845.1 uncultured Prevotellaceae bacterium | reverse complement strand
TGGAGCGTGGGGCCGACAGCTCCACGTTGTAGATGAACTCCTGTATTTGCAGGTATTTGATGAACGACGGGATGTCGAGCAGCTGGCTCACCTGCTGGTAGTCTTTCAGCTTGATGGCCTGCTCCAGCCGGGCAAACTCCTGCTTCACGGAGTCTACGGTGTTGGCGGTGAAGCGCTCGTCGTCGGGATATTTCACGGCAGCAGGCATGTTGTAGACTTCCGACCAGAAGTTGTTGCCAGCCTGGGGCTGCTCGCCCGGGCCGTCGTCCACGTCGAGGCTGAGCAAAATGCCACGGTCGTCGCTCACGGCCACGCGGTTCTTGTTCTGCTGCACCTGTTCGGTGAGCTGGTAGACACCGCGATAGTCGCCGTTCAGAAACAATTCAACATAGCGGGTGTGGTTGGTGAAGGGCAGTCCCATGAAGTGACCCATTTCGAACACAAAGGTGTTCATCATGTCGGTCACGTCGCGATAGTTGGCCAGCAGCACCCAGCTCTTGGCCTTGGCCAGTCCCAGCATCTTGTGCTTCTCGACGAGCTTCAGCCGGTAGGGCTTCTTGTCGTACCACAGAAACGAGCTGTTGCCACGGCCGCGAATCTGCGCGTTGGCCGAGAAACTGCCGTAGGAGCCGCGTGCGTTGAGCGACAGGTGGCAGTCTTTGTACTGCTCTTTCGAGGTCACGTCGAGCCCGTCGTTGGTGGTAACGTAGAGCTGGAACACCTGGTAGGGATCTTTCGTCTCCGTCAGGGGCTCGTCTTCGAACGTCAGACTGTCTATGTGCTCAATGGCAAAAGGCACGGTGGCAGGACCCTTCACGTGGAATTGCAGGGCCTTCTTGTCGGTGCTCACCTTCATGGAGTCGATGCTGTCGCACACCAGGGGAAAGTTCCAATGGGCGTTTTGCTGGTTCAGGTAGATGTGGGCACGTTGCTGTGCGACAACGTGGCTAAAGAAAAATGGCAACAGGAAAAATAAAAATCTGCCCTTCATCGTTATTGCTTATATAAGAATTAGGTGTTGCAAAAATACAGGGTTTTGTGTGATTGTGGTAAAACTATAGCCCAAAACAATGATACAAATGTCCAAAAAGGGTGGTTTTGAACTTTTGATAGACAATTTTACGAACACTTTAGACGATATTGGCACCCAGTGAGGCAAATTATGCCTACCTTTGGGCCATAATCATAAAACTATAAATTGATGATGAAAAAAGTTCTTTTGTCCATCCTGTTGTCGGCCACGACCTTCAGCGGCATCATGGCTACCGACTACCGCAGCGTGGTGAGCGTGGAGAATGTCAGCGTGGAGTCAACGGTGGGCCATGCGCCACGGTTGCCTTATCGGCTGTTTGTGACCTACAGCGATGGCCGTGGCGAGTATCGACAGGTGAAATGGCTCAACGCATCGGAAGCAACCGAGAAGGCTGAGGCCAATGCCAGCATGAACCCCGTGGGGACGGAGTACAGGGTGCGTGGCTTTATCATTGGCGACAACACCACCCCCAACGGCTATCCGGTTTCGGCCCAGATCAAGGTTGTCGACCATGAGCAGGCTGTGCCGTCGGCAGTGCCTGTGGCCGAGACACTTCCCCTCGACTGTGTCAGCATCGACGGAGCGAATCGGCTCACGTGGAATCGCGACCTTGACATCGACCAGCTCATCAGTCTGCCCGTGAAGCAGCAACTGTATAATTACCGCGACACCTACGGGCTGCCCACCGATGGCTATCCCGAAGCCGACGGCTGGGATTCGCCCACCACCAAGCTGAAAGGACATGGCTCGGGACACTACATGTCGGCCATGGCCATGGCCTTTGCCTGCTGTCAGGACAAGACAAAGAAAGACATTCTGCGCCGCAACATCACGGAAATGGTCAACACGCTGCGTGAGTGTCAGGAGCGCACCTTCGTGTGGAACGAACAGCTGGGCCGCTACTGGGAGGCACGCGACTTTGCCCCGGAGGACGAACTGCGGCAGATGCAAGGCACATGGGCCGACTTCGACCGCTATAAGAAAAACTGCCAGCAGTATGGCTACGGCTACTTGAACGCCATTCCTGCCCAGCACTGTGTGCTCATTGAGATGTATCGCGCCTACAACAACGAGAACTGGGTGTGGGCTCCTTACTATTCTGTGCACAAGCAGTTGGCTGGCTTGATAGACATTGCCACCTACATCGACGACAAGGCGGTGGCCGCCAAGGCACTGCTCATTGCCAAGGACATGGGACTGTGGGTGTGGAACCGCATGCACTACCGCACCTTCGTGAAGAGCGACGGTAGGCAGGACGAGCGCCGTGCCAAGCCAGGCAACCGCTACGAAATGTGGAACATGTACATAGCCGGCGAGGTGGGGGGCATGGCTGAGTCGCTGGCACGCCTGTCGGAGATGACTGCCGATGCCGAAGAGAAGGCCCGGCTCTTGGAGGCTGCGTCCTATTTTGACAGTCCTGCCTTCTTCGACCCACTGGCCAAGAACATCGACGCCATCCGTACACGCCATGCCAACCAGCACATTCCGATGGTTACGGGGGCACTGCGCTCCTATCGTGGCAACGGCAATCCTTACTATTACAATCTGGCACAGAACTTCTGGACCATGATACAGGGCCGTTATCGCTATGCCATGGGGGGCGTGGGCAATGGCGAAATGTTCCGCCAACCCTATTCGCAAATCACCTCGATGTGTACCAATGTGACCAGCTGGGGAGGGCGCGAGCTGCATCCGGAACCTACGATCAATGAAACTTGCTGTGCCTACAACCTGGCCAAGCTGACCAAAGATCTGAACTGCTTCAACCCCGATGATGCCAGCTACATGGACTATTATGAACGTGTGCTCTATAATCAGATTGTTGGCTCGGTGAATCCGCGCCAATACCAAACCGTCTACCAGTATGCTGTTGGTCTCAATGCCTCAAAACCCTGGGGCAACGAAACGCCGCAAGCCACCTGTTGCGGCGGTACGGGTGTGGAGAACCACGTGAAATATCAGGAGGCCGCCTATTTCGTGTCTAATCCCTCTGCGGGGGAAAAGGGGCGTGAAGCCACGCTTTGGGTTGCCCTTTACCTGCCTTCCACGGCTCACTGGCAACAGCAGGGTGCCACCATTGTGCAGCAGTGCCAGTGGCCTGCCGAACGGTCGGTCATCAGCGTGAGCCAGTGCAAGAAGCCTTTTGCCATGAAACTGCGCGTGCCCTACTGGGCTACTCAGGGCTTTGACGTCCGACTGAATGGAAAGAGCATTGCCAAAAGTTTCCGGCCTTCGAGCTATGTGGAGATTCCTGCACGGCGCTGGAAAACTTCCGACGTTGTTGAGGTGGTGATGCCTTTCACCAAGCACCTCGACTTTGGTCCCGACAAGATGGAGACGGCACCAGCCTACAAGAAAGGCGACAAGACGGAGTACACCCCCATGTGGGCCGGTTCGTTCATGTATGGCCCGCTGGTCATGGCCACCACAGGCATCAACAGCTGGGATGAGGCCACTGTCGATGTGGCCCCCGACCTGAGCGACGTGGTGCTCTGCGGTGCCAACGAAGGAACGGGTGCCGATGCCCACCTCTATACCATGACCTTTGGCGGTCGCACCTTCGTTCCCGACTATGCCGGCGACAAGCACATGACCCACTACTTCCGCATGAACATCCCTGCCGACCCCGCTGTCACTGTGGCCGAAAATTCTGCCATCGACAAGTCGCAGCTCCGCGAACTGCTGCTCATTGCTCGCAGTCGCCACGACGAGCAGCTGGCCTGGAACGCCTTGGCGGTGAAGGTGCCTGAGTATGCTCCATGGGCCATTCACGGCTATGACCGTATGGAACAGCAAATGGCAAAGGCTCAGCCAGTATTGGATGCCCCCGAAAAACGCTACACACAGGAGGAAATTGACAAGGTGGCATCGGCACTGAATGCTGTGATCAACACCATGAGACCCGGCAACCTGCCTGAACTGGAAGATATGGAAGAACTGCAACAATTGTTGGAGAAAGCCCGACAACTGCCCGAAGACGATGAGAAAACCAACCGTGCCATTGGCTATGCCGGCATGGTGATTCGCTACGTGAGCGACGGCAGCGGCACAATGGATATGATTGAGCGTGCCACCAATCAGCTGAAGGAAGTGCTGAAAGATAAATAACAAGAAACATCCAGACAGTATGAACAAGAAATTTCTCCTTTTCGCTGCCATCATGTTGCTCTTGGGTGGCGGGGCTTCTGCCAAGGACTATGTGCTGACGTCGCCCAACGGAAATCTTCGTGTCGGCATCAGTAATGGTGTGACAATCAGTGTCTGCCAGCAGGGCAGCGAACTGTTCTCCGTGAAAGCTGCCTTGAACGGCATGGAAGGGAAAGTGACGGGCATGAGCACCGCCAAGGTGCAACGGGAGCACATCGTGAGCCCTTTTTATAGGCAGCCACAGTTCACTACGGCCTATTGCCAGGCCAACGTGAAGCTGGGTGGTGGCTTTGGGCTGCATGTCAGGGCCTACGACGAGGGCGTGGCCTACCGCTTCTACACCACGCGACGCGGTGAGACGGTTGTCAAGGATGAGACAGCTGTGTTTGCTTTTCCTGAAGAGGCTAATGCGTGGCTTTCCTACAGCACCAACGCTGAAAAGCCCTTTGCCATGGCTTTTCAGAACACCTATCATGAGACGCTGCTTCGCGATGCCCGTCCGTTGCCGGCCTTCTTGCCTGCCACGGTTGACTGCGGCAGTGCAAAAGTGACCATACTGGAGAGCGATCTGCGTGCCTATCCTGGCATGTTTCTCAAGGCCGACGGTGACCAGCTGACGGCTGTCTTTGCACCATATCCCAAGACGATGGATTATTACAAATGGCGTGGCATGTCGTTTGTCAGTGAGACCGAAGACTTCATTGCTAAAAGCACGGGAGCACGCACCTATCCTTGGCGCGTGATGGCCATCACTGAACATGACTGCGACATGCCGACGAACAACCTGGTCTATGCTTTGGCCACACCCAACCAAATTGGTGACACATCGTGGCTGAAGCCTGGAAAGGTGGCATGGGACTGGTGGAACGACTGGAATCTGCGCGGTGTTGACTTCGAGGCTGGCATCAATACGGCCACCTATAAATATTATATAGACTTTGCTGCCAAGCAGAAATTGAACTATGTTGTGCTCGACGAAGGGTGGTATGACTCCAGCAAGGGCGACATCATGAATCCCATTGCTGTCATCGACCTGCAGGAACTCATTGACTATGGGCGGAAGAAGGGAGTCGACATCGTGCTGTGGACGGTGTTCAATGTGCTCGACGAACATCTGGATGAAGCTTGCCGCAAGTATGCTGCCATGGGCGTGAAGGGATTCAAGGTGGACTTCTTGGATCGCAACGACCAAACGGCAGTGGAAATGGCTGAGCGCATTGCTGTCCATTGTGCCCAGCACCGACTGATGCTCGACTATCACGGCTTCTATGCCCCTACGGGCATGAGCCGCACCTATCCTAACATCATGAACTATGAGGGCGTGTTTGGCATGGAAGAGTGCCGATGGGCCAAGAAAGATACCGACATGCCCCGCTACGACGTGACCTTTCCTTTCATTCGCATGATGGCAGGACAGGTTGACTTTACGCCCGGTGCCATGCGCAATGGAACAAAGGAAAACTGGGTGGAATGCTACCAGAACCCTGTGTCGATGGGCACCCGTTGCCACCAGGCAGCCTGCTATGTGGTTCATGACAGCCCTTTCACGATGCTTTGCGATGCGCCTACCAATTATGAGCGCGAGCCCCAGTACACACAGTTCATTGCCCAGATTCCAGACCAATGGGACGAAACACGTGTGCTGCAGGGCCAGTTGGGACAGTACATCGTGACGGCACGCCGCAAGGGCGATGTTTGGTATGTGGGCGGACAGACCAACTGGGATGAGCGTACCATCGACCTGCCATTGTCGTTCCTTGCCGACGGCAACTACTTCGTCACCCTTCTCACCGACGGCATCAACGCCGGACACAATGCCGAGGACTATAGGTTCGGCCGCCAGACCTGTGGCAGCGCTGACAAACTGACTATCCGAATGGCCTCCGGTGGCGGCTTTGTGTTGAAGATAGGAAAAATAAATTCCGTCGACCATTTCTAAAAAAACTATAACAATATGAAAAGGATTCTGCTAAGTTTATCATTTGTCATTTGTCATTCTTCATTTAGCGTAGCGCAGAAGGGTTATCCCATCACTCCGGTTCCCTTCACCGCAGTAAAAGTAACGCCCAGCACGTTCTGGGGACAGCGCCTGGAGGCTTCGCGCAATGTCACGGTGCCTCTTGCCTTCTCGAAATGCGAGAGCGAAGGACGCTACAAGAACTTTGAGAATGCTGCGGCCCATCTGAAAGACCCCTCGAAGGTGTTCAAGGTGAACGGAGTGGGCTACTCGTTCGACGATACCGACCCTTACAAAACGATTGAGGGCGCATCCTACTTGTTGCAGACTTATCCCGACAAGAAACTGCGTCATTATGTGGACTCTGTGATCGACATCATTGCCACGGCGCAGGAGCCTGACGGCTATCTTTACACGGCACGCACGCAGAACCCCGGCAACCCGCATCACTGGGCTGGCGAAAAGCGTTGGGTGAAAGAAGAAGACCTGAGCCATGAGCTCTACAACCTGGGACACATGGTTGAGGGCGCTATTGCCCACTATCAGGCCACTGGCTCGCGAAAGTTCCTTGATATTGCCATCCGCTATGCCGATGTGGTGTGCAAGGAGGTGGGCCCCAATCCGGGACAGGCTTGCGTGGTGCCCGGACACCAGATTGCCGAAATGGCATTGGCCAAACTATACCTGGTCACTGGCGACAAGAAATACCTGGATGAGGCCAAGTTCTTCCTGGACTATCGCGGAAAGACAACGATTGTGCATGACTATTCGCAGGCCCATAAGCCTG
The DNA here is from genome assembly GCA_902770845.1 of uncultured Prevotellaceae bacterium. Taxonomy (GTDB): domain Bacteria; phylum Bacteroidota; class Bacteroidia; order Bacteroidales; family Bacteroidaceae; genus Prevotella. The sequence goes on along the minus strand of CACXUV010000064.1, from coordinate 7,762 downwards.
TGATTGAGCAAGACGAGGCCGTGGGACATGCTGTGCGTGCTGCCTATATGTATGCAGGCATGGCCGATGTGGCTGCCTTGACTGGCGATCAGAACTATGTGCATGCCATTGACAACATTTGGTCGAACATTGTTTCGAAGAAACTCTATATTACGGGTGGCATTGGTGCCACGGCCAGTGGCGAGGCCTTTGGCAAGAACTATGACCTGCCCAACATGAGTGCCTATTGTGAAACATGTGCTGCCATTGGCAATGTCTACGTGAACTATCGTTTGTTCCTGCTTCATGGCGAGTCGAAGTATTACGATGTGCTGGAGCGCACCCTTTACAATGGACTGATTTCGGGCGTTTCGCTCGATGGTGGCAGCTTCTTCTATCCCAATCCTTTGGCCAGTATTGGGCAGCACCAGCGACAGGCTTGGTTTGGCTGTGCCTGCTGTCCCAGCAATATTTGCCGCTTCATTCCCTCACTGCCTGGCTACGTTTATGCGGTGAAAGAGAATGGCGGAAAGAAAGGTGGCAATGTGGTCTATGTGAACTTGTATCTTTCAAACAGTTCGCAGCTGACCGTGGGAGGAAAGAAACTCACGCTGAGCCAGCAAACGGACTATCCTTGGAATGGCGACATCACGATCAGCGTTGATCAGAACAATGCCGGACAGTTTGCCATGAAGCTGCGCGTTCCTGGTTGGGTGCGTGGTCAGGTGGTGCCCAGCGACCTGTATGAGTACTCTGACGGAAAACGGCTGGCTGCCACTTGCACCGTGAATGGCAATTCCGTTGCCGTTACTCCCACCACCGACGGCTATCTGACGATTGACCGCAAATGGAAGAAAGGCGACAAGATTCGGTTGCACTTCGACATGGAACCGCGCACCGTAAGGGCCCATGCCCGTGTGGAGGCCGATCGTGGCATGATTTCTGTGGAGCGTGGACCGCTGGTGTACTGTGCAGAATGGCCCGATAACAAACAGTTCGATATCATGGGCGCACTGGTGAATCAGACGCCGCAGTTCTCACTGGGCAAGGCGTCTGTGGCCGAAACACCTGTGGTGACCTTGGCCACCGATGCCCAGACACTGAGTTTCGACAAGCAGGGACGATTGCAGACGGCCGACGTCAGGCTGACGCTGATTCCCTATTATGCATGGTGTCACCGTGGTTCTGGCAAGATGCGCGTGTGGCTGTCGCAGGATCTGAGTGCCACCACACCAGCCCAGCCTGCCACATTGGCTTCTGAGAGCAAGGTGTCGTCGTCGGTCGACTTGCCTGCTCGTTCGGCATTGAACGACCGCCTGGTGCCACGCGATGGAAACGACCGTTCGGTGCCCTACACGCACTGGTGGCCTCGCAAGGCTTCTACGGAGTGGGTGGGCTATGACTTTGCTACAGAGAGCAAGGTGCAGAGCTGCACGGTCTACTGGTTCGACGATGGCCCTTGGGGCGGTTGTCGCGTGCCTAAGTCGTGGCGTGTGCTTTACCAGAACGAACAGGGACAGTGGGTGCCTGTGACCAATCCCGACAAGTATCCCACGACGAAGGGGGCTGCCTGCACGGTGAATTTTGATCCGGTGACAACGAAGAGCCTGCGCTTGGAGGTGACACTGCCTGATGACAACTCTGCTGGAATCTTTGAATGGATTGTGAAATGATGAAGAAACTCATTCTTTTCTTGGGCTTGGTTGCTCTGACGGGCAATCAGGCCCTGGCACAAGGCACAAAGGACGACTATCTGCGTGCCTTTGCCTTGCGTGGGAAATATGCTTGGAAAATGAAGAATGGCGATGTCGATGCACATCAAATACGCGGAACCCACAAGTTCTGGTATTCTGTCTACGATGGTCAGAAGCAAGTGTTCAAGGAGGTAGATGCAGAGAAAAACAGCGTGACGCTGCTGCCAGAGAATCCGGAACCACCCAGAAAGCGTGAGTGGCATGGGCCACAAAGGCACTGGATGGAGGTGGCCGATGAAAAAGATGGCAGGCAGAATTCGCCCGACGGGCGGCTGCAGGTGTTTCATCAGGAAAACAATCTGTGGCTGCTGGAAGATGGCAAGCAGCGTCAACTCACTTTCAATGGAGATTCCAGCTACTATTATTCTTCGTGGGGCAGTTTTTCTCCCGATGGTCGTTATTATGCCACAGTGCGCATCAAACCGGCACCTAAGCACTATGTTTACTATGTGGAATCATCGCCGAAGGACAGAACGGAGCCTGTGCTTCACAAGCAGGAGTATGCCAAGCCGGGCGACTCGTTGAACTATCGGGTGCCGGTAATCGTAGAGGTGTCCACAGGACGGGTTGTTGAGCCTGCAACAGATCTGTTCAAGCACCAGTATTATGTGTCGGCCCCACGGTGGGATGACAACAGCGAGACGGTTACGTTCGAGTACAATGAGCGCGGTCACAAGGTGTTTCGCGTGCTGGAACTGTCGGCACAGACAGGAAAGGTGCGCACGCTGATTGAGGAACGAAACGACAAGTACGTGAACTACAACCGCCAGCAGCGGCACGACTTTTCCGACGGGCGGCGCATTCTGTGGACCAGTGAGCGCGATGGTTATAACCACATCTATCTGTACAACCGCCAGCAAGGTAAACTCGTGAGACAAGTCACACGTGGCAATTTCTATGTGCGTGGCATTCAGCATGTGGATGAGAAACGGGGCATTGTTTATTTCTCGGCTTGTGGCATGAACAAAGCAGAAGATCCTTATCTGATACATTATTATAAAATAGGATTGGATGGCAAGCATCTGGTGTGTCTGACGCCGGAAGAAGGCAACCACAAGGCTACTTATACGGACGATATGAGCTACCTCATTGATGTTTATTCCACTGTGACTACACCACCTGTTGCGGTGTTGCGTTCCGGACGCGACGGTGCAGTGCTGCGTGTGCTCGAAACAGCCGACATCACGGCTTTGCAGGCCGAGGGATGGAAAGCTCCAGAGGTGTTTGTGGCCAAAGGACGTGACGGCGTGACCGATATGTGGGGACTCATTCAGCGACCTTCCAACTTTGACCCCAGCAAGAAGTATCCTGTCATTGAGTATATCTATTCGGGTCCTGGCGACCAGTATGTGCCAAAGTCGTTCACACCGTGGATCTGGACCATGGCCGATTTGGCTGAGCTGGGCTTCATCGTGGTACAGCTTGATGCCATGACCACCTCGTTTCGCAGTCGTGCCTTCGAAGAGGTTTGCTACAAGAACCTGGCTGATGCCGGACTGCCCGACCGTATTGCATGGATAAAGGAAGCTGCCCGACGTTATCCTTACATGGATGACAGTAGGGTGGGCATATATGGTTGCTCGGCTGGCGGGCAGAATGCTTTGTCGGCTGTGCTTTTCCATGGCGATTTCTATAAGGCTGCCTATGCGGCCTGTGGCTGCCATGACAACAGGATGGATAAGATTTGGTGGAACGAACAGTGGATGGGTTACCCGGTGGACAGCAGCTATGTGAACTGTTCAAATGTGGAAAATGCTTGGCGCTTGGAGAGACCGCTGATGTTGCTGGTGGGAGAGTTGGACGACAACGTTGACCCTGCTTCAACGATGCAGGTGGTCGCAGCGCTGCAAAAGGCAGGCAAAGACTTTGAACTGGTGGTAGTTCCTGGGGCTCACCACACCATGGGCGAGACCTTTGGTGACCATAAGCGCTACGATTTCTTCGTCAGGAACCTGATGGGGGTAACGCCCCCTGCTTGGAACGAGTTGCGCTGATCAACAAAAAAAAGCAACGGATTCCCACATGCGGGAATCCGTTGCCTTTTTTATTAATGATGATAATTAATTTTCCTTGCTCTGGTTTTCGGCATCAATGGCCTTGATCTTGTCTTTTACCAGTTGCATGTCATCCTTCAGCTTCTGCACCTTGCGGTTCATTTCGTCGATGAGCGAGCTGCCTTTCTTCGAACTGACGTTCAGGAAGCCAATGTTGTTCTCATAGGTCTGTACCTCTTGCTTGATGGCCTCAAACTGTCGCAGCAAGCGTGCACGCTCATTGTCAAGAGCTGCCTCGCCACGTTCGGCCACCTGTTTCAGGTTGTCCTTGAACTTGTTCAGTCGTCGACGAGCCACGTTGACGTTGAGTTCCTTGTAGAGTTTGTCGAGCACGGCATGGTATTCTTCATACAGCTTGTCTTTCTCCTTGAAGGGCACATGGCCAATGGCATTATACTCTTCAACAAGCTTCTGTACTTGTTGTTGAATGTCGTCGCCAGCATTTTCAGCCACTTCCTTCAGACGGTTAATCACGTCGCGCTTCTTTTCCAGATTGTCGCGCTCTTCGTTGCGCTGACCGGCTCCTGCCGCATTACGAGCCTCGAAAAACTTGTTGCAGGCGCCCAAGAACTCTTCCCACAGTTGGTCGCCCAGTTTCTTGGGCACCATGCCAATGGTCTTCCACTCTTTCTGCAGGGCAATGAGTTTGTCGCTTGTCGAGCGCCACTCTGTACTGTCTTGCAGGGCCTTGGCCTTCTCAATGAGTGCGCGTTTCTTTTCGGCATTCTCTTTGAAGGTATCTTTCAGCGTGCGGAAGTGTTCGGCTTTGCGAGCGAAGAAATCGTCGCAGGCAGCACGGAAACGCTCAAAGATCTTGACGTTCATCTTTTGGGGTGCAAAGCCAATGGTCTTCCATTCGGCCTGCAGGTCGATGATTTCCTTGGTGTGACGTTCCCAGTCGGCACTGCCTTTGTTTTCTTCGGCATTTATAGCTTCCACCTTTTCGCAAAGAGTTGTTTTCTTGGCAAGATTTTCTTCCTCACGAGCACGCAAATCCTCGAAGTGCTGCTGGTGGCGCTTGTTGATTACGGTAGAGGCGGCTTTGAAACGCTGCCAAACTTCTTCGCGCAGATCTTTGGCTACAGGGCCAATTTCACGATATTCCTGATGTAGTTTCTGCAACTGGTGGAAGGCACTGATCACATCCTGCTCGTCGGCCAGACGCTCAGCGGCTTCGCACAAACGTGTCTTTGCCTCCAGGTTCTTCTTGAAGTCCAGCTCGCGAGCCTCGCTGTTCAGCTTCAACAGGTCGTAGAACTGCTCCACATAGAGCTGATAGTTGCGCCACAACTCGTTGGCACGTTCGGCAGGAACCGACTTGATGTCGCGCCATTCCTGCTGCAGCGTCTTGAACTCCTGATAGGTCTTGCTAGCCTCTTCAGGCGATGTGACCATGGCTTTAATCTTGTCGATAATCTGGAGCTTCTTCTTCAGATTCTCTTCTTTTTCAGCTTCCTGCTCGCGGAACTGCTGTTGGCGACGTTCCTTGATGATGCCCATTTCGGCCTTGAATGCTTCTTCGGCCTCGTCGGGCGTCACCTGATAGGTCTCAGGATCGCCTCCCGACTCTATGTATTCTTTTAGCTTGGCTTCGCGCTCGGCAATGTGCAACTTATAGAATGCGGTCTTCAGATACTCCACCTCTTCTTTTTGTGGGGCTTCTTCGCCGTGGGCAATTTCCTTCACGCGCTCTAAAACTTCGAGTTTGTTCTGATAGATCTTGCGTTCGGCTGCTGCTGGCATGCTTTCTTCCTCGGCGGTTTCTGTCTCCAGAACTTCTGGTTCTGCCTTTTCTGGTTCTGCATTGGCAGCTGTTTCTACTTCGTTGGCTACTTCGGGTGCAGGTGCAGCAGTCTGCTGTGCTGTTTCTTCAGCCTGTACCTCTTCTTGTCTGCCCATTTCAAGGGCGTTGTCTTGAGAGTCCATCATTTAACTGTTTTTGAGTTACTGATATGGTTAGTTCATTCACAATTTGGGTTCAAAGGTACTAAAAAGGTTTGAAGATTTACTCCTAAATTTTGATAATTGTTGAATTACTTTGTTTTTTTTAACTTTTGCTTGTTTCTGGGAAGCATTCCGTTGACCTGCGAATTCGGATTTTCATCCATCGGTGAGTGTGAAAGGGTTACCCCAATCTCGCTCTGCTCGCTTCGCTTGCCGAAGAACATTTGGCAAAAACATGGAACTCTCGTTCTGGCAGGTTGGAAGGTAAGAGCAAGGATGCGGTAGAGACGAATGCCAAGATCGAGCGCATCCTGCTGTCTGTCAATTCTGCAGTTGACAATCTCACAAAGCGCAATGTGGCCTTCACGGCTACTACGGTCAAGGGGATGAAGCAACAAACAAACAGGTGTGAAAAGCACTGTATTGGCAAGGATGATTGAATATAGACACATTTTTTTAACTCACAATTACCACTTTTTTGTTTAGCAAACATTGACTATGAGATTATTTGTGTATATTTGTAGGCAAAATAAAAATATACGAATGGAACGTAAAAGAATCAATCGCCTAAAGGTGGTACTTGCAGAGAAGGGAATGACCAACAAACAATTGTCGGAAATCCTTGGTAAGGACCCTGCTGTCATATCCAAATGGGTGACTAATGCCGCCTAGCTCGATGGGACTAAAGAATTACGAAATATGAGCAGGAAAGACATATATCAGCTTTTGGATGTGCTGAAAGAATATCAGTCTTTAGGCATTGCCGAACAGATAGACTATGATAAATTCTATCTATACTCCATCATTACCCATTCCACAGCGATTGAAGGAAGTACGGTGACGGAGATAGAAAATCAGTTGCTGTTCGATGAGGGCATCACGGCAAAAGGGCGTACGTTGCAGGAACAGATGATGAACCTCGACCTGAAGGCTGCCTATGAGAAAAGCAGAATCTTAGCAACACATCATGTACCGATTACTATTGACTTGCTAAAGTCCCTTGCTGCTATTGTGATGAAAAACACTGGTAGCAATTATAAAACCGCGCTCGGTGATTTTTCTTCTGCTAATGGCGACCTTCGATTGCTGAATGTGAGGGCAGGAACAGAAGGAAAGTCGTATCTTAATTTCCAGAAAGTTCCAGCAAGGCTGAAAGAGTTTTGTGAATGGCTGAATGAAGAACGAAGCAAGGTGGAAAGAGGCGATGTAATTGATACTTACGCATTGAGTTTTGATGCTCATTTTCGTCTTGTCACCATTCATCCGTGGGCTGATGGCAATGGACGTATGTCGCGGTTGCTGATGAACCATCTGCAATTTGAATATCAGCTCATTCCCATGAAAGTGATGAAAGAGCAGAAGGCTGAGTATATTCAGGCTTTAGTTGATGCACGTGAGCAAGACGACATAAGTATTTTCCGTCGAGTCATGTTCGACTTGCACATACGAAATCTTCAGCAGGAGATTGGGCAGTTTAGGAAGTCTATGGAACAAGATGTCATCGGTGACAAGCAGAAGAATGTCACCGATGTCACCGATAGGCAGCATGCCATTATCAACTTGGTAAAGGAGCATACTAACATGACCACTACGCAGATGGCAGAGAGGCTTGGTGTGACCAAACGTACCATATTGCGAGACATTGAAGCATTAAAGGCAAAAGGACTCATTATCCGCATCGGTTCAGAAAAGACAGGATACTGGGAATTAAAATAATAATTACTATGAAAAGAAACGTATTCAATCAGCTTGTGTCTGTAAATATATAGGAACTATGGACATGCAGAAAATACATCAATACAAGTCGGCCTTCGACATGATAGCGAAGAGCATCAAGGATGATGAGGGAAACACCATCGAAGTATGGTATGCACGTGAGTTGCAACAAGTGTTGGGCTATGCTCGATGGGAGAATTTCGTGGTAGCCATTGGCCGAGCTATGGAATTGTGTAAGACATTGGGAGTCAATGTGGATGATCATTTTCGTGAGGTCACGAAAATGATAGCCCTGGCAAAAGGTGCTCAACGTGA
>CACXUV010000063.1 GCA_902770845.1 uncultured Prevotellaceae bacterium | reverse complement strand
AAGAGGAAGAACGCTATCATGCCTTCCCTTTTGTGTGCGAACCAAGGAGAAACTATCTATATAATGAGGACGCCGATGGGGCTTTCTATATTCGCAACAGCGACAACATTGAGAACGACCGCACTTCGGATTACGTCTACGTGCACTACAAACTACAGCCAGCGCGGAAATATGAACACACACAGCTGATCATTCAAGGGCAATGGACCACGGAGGATCCCAGCACCTACGTAATGACCTATGACGATGAAGACCAATCGTATAATGCCACCATCTTGCAGAAAATGGGCTACTACAACTATCAGATGCTCATGCGCGATCCTGATGGCATAACACACCAAGTGCCTGAAGAGGGTTCGTTCTTTCAAACAGAGAACCGCTATCAGGCACTTGTTTACTACCGTGGCACTGGAGAGCGCACCTGGCGTCTCGTGGGCTATCAGGAAATCATCTTCAAATAAAGAAGTTTAGCTGGCGGCTTGGGACTCCCACCCTACTCTGCATTTTCCTCACGATACTCCTTGGGCGTGAGCTTATACTGGTGGAAGAAACTTCCTATCAGGAAGTTTGGTGTATAGAACCCACACTCTTTGGCTATATCCTCAATCGACTTGTCGGTGGTGCGCAGAAGCTCTTCGGCCTTCTGCAAACGAATGAGTCGAACCAAATCGTTCGGACTTTTATACAGATTGGGCACCGTAATCTCATAGAGTTTGGCCACATCCATACCGCCCACCTCGCTAAGGTTGTGCAGCGTGAGTTCACCAAGCTGATGTTCGCGCACATAGGGAATGAGCTTCAGCATGAGCTCAATGAAGTCGGGGCTCAAACCTGTAGCCTTGTTCTTGAAGTTCTTGATATCGTCGAACGAAGGTCGCATCATTTCGCCACTGAGAGCATCACAACGATTCACAAACGAGCGAATCTTGCGAATGATGTCACCCTCCTCTGTGTTTCGTTGCGCACGCAAGCGTGTGTTCTTATTATAATAGAAGAAATTCACAATCATTAATCCCAGCACCAGCAACATCAATATGATATAAGCACCCGTGGCCTGCCACCAGGGCTGATTGACATGCACCGTCCATATATAGGGTTCACCAGGCCACTGGTCTGGAAACATGGAGGCTTGCACCTCAACATCATAATCGCCAGGCTTCAGACCTATCAGCGACAGGTGCAGGCGTCCTTCTGCATCAACATGTTCGCTTCCGTTCAGGAAAGAATAGACATGCCAATCGTCATCAAGCCCCTTCAGGCGCACCCTATAGAACGTTTGCAGGGGACGGAAATAGTTCAATCCCGAGAAAGTGAGCATAATGGTGTTCTGATTGGCAGCCACGCTAATGTCTTTTACACGCGTAATGGCACGGTCAATCACCACATTTCCATCAATGGACTCGCCTGGTTCCACATAGTTGCCGTTGACCATCAACCTGATTAGTTTTGGATAAAATTTCAGTGGCAAGCGATCGTTCATCAACCTAAATTCTCTTGGATTGAAAACCACAATATGATCAAGTGACTGCATGACGATTGTACTATCAGGCAGGCACATGGCCTTACAATTGATGAACGACTCGTTGGGCACATTGTCGGCCTCATTGAAACTATTGACAAACACAGGTTTATCGCCTTCGAACAAGATGCATGATATACCACACGAAGTGCTCACCCAAATATTGTGGTCTTTGTCTTCAATAATAGAATGAATGACGTTGTTCAACAAGCCATTCTTCTTGTCGAAGACCACAGGGTCGGACTTTGGCGAACGATACATGTAAAGACCCGTTGTGGTGCCAAACCAAGACCAGTTGCGACTGTCCATAAACATGCAGTTGGCCTGTTTGCCATTAAACTCGCTGATATTTTGCGACAGGTTGTCCATCATCGAGGCATAATGAGAAGCCTGCGGATTGTCCCAAGTCAGCGACCTGAATGGCGACGCAATGGGACGAGCATAGAGCACGCCTCGCTTTTCGGTGCCAATCCACATGCCACCCTGCTTATCGAAAGCCATCGTGTTGCAGTCTGTTTGCAGATAGGCATCCTTTCCTTTCAATTTGAAGCTTTCAACATGAGTTTGTTCTTTGGTGTGAATGTTATAAATCCAATAGCCACGTTCAGAAGCCATATAGAGTTTATTGCCATTGATGGCCATGTTGTTCAGATGATAGGGCACCTGCATCAGTGTTTCCCAAGCCAGTTTTCTGGCATCAAAAAACATCAAAATAGCCTCTTTTGCACCATTGCGTATCTGGAAGAATCCATTCTCATAGCGCATAATAAGCGATGAGTTGGTGTATTTCTGAGCATCCTCCCACTCATAAGCCTTGGTGCGATGTACGGTGCGTCCCGTGTTCAAATCCTGTCCAACCTCCTCGCCATTGTCATAGAATGTAAGCAACAGGCTGTCAAACACTTCCATGTCCTGCAGGTTTCTGTCTCGCAACACTTGATAAGTGTTTTTCCTGTCTACGCCATACAGTCCTTTTTCTGTGAGCAACCACAACTGCCCATCGCTATCGGCAAACAGGTCTTGAACAGGATCTTCGCAGCCCAAGCCTTTAAGCACGCTCTCAGCATCGGGAACGAAACGCTCCATGGTCATGTCAATACACGACACCATATTGGTGTTTTTCAGCCATGAATGGTGATAATGGTCGAAATAAAGACGATAGCCACCCCTGTAAAGAGGCAACTGGAACTGGTATTCCTGATGCGTGTCAATGTGAGAGAATGTTGTCCCATCGTAGAAGTTCAAGTTGCCTATCGTTGCAATGATCATTCGCCCCGTCTTGGTACACGTCACTATCTGCGCGCTGTTGTCAGCCAAATCATCGGAGGCATTGATCACCCTGAACTCGCGTCTTTCCTCATCAGCCAAAGCTGTTAAAGTAGACAGAATGAAAACGACTGAAAGGAATATGGTCTTCAATTTCGGATGCATAATTGTAGTATAATATTGGCGCAAAGTTACACAAAAAGTAAATGACAACCAAATTTTCAGGTAAAAAAATAGAGAGAAACAGCATTCTACAATACTATTCTCTCTATTTACGCACTTCTATTTTTGCATAGTCGAGGTGACAGGACTCGAACCTGCGACAGCCTGGTCCCAAACCAGGAACGCTACCAACTGCGCTACACCTCGATTTTGCGGCTGCAAAGGTAGTAAAAAAAGTGAAGAGCGAAAAGCGAAAAGCGAAGAATTTGCTTGCGCTTACTATTTTTTAACTATTCGCTCTTCACCTTTTTCGCTTTACTTAATAATTCCCTGTTCGACAAAGATTTTCTTCAGAGCCAGCACGGCACGCTCTACCTGCTCTTCGGTGTGAGTAGCCATAAGAGCAAATCTCACCAAAGTGTCTTGTGGTGCACAGGCAGGCGGTATGACGGGGTTGATGAATACGCCCGACTTGAATGCCAAGGCAGTGACCAGGAAAGTCTTTTCAGTATCACGCACATAGAGAGGAATGATAGGGCTCTCGGTATCACCGATCTCAAAGCCCTCCTCGCGGAAACGAGTTAGCGCATAGCGGGTCACCTTCCACAAAGCCTCAATGCGCTCGGGCTCCTGCTGAATAATGTGCAGCGCTTCCATGGCAGCAGCCGTGGCTGCCGGTGTATTGGACGCCGAGAAGATGTAGGTGCGACAGGTGTGACGCAGATAGTTGATGGTATCAGCATCAGATGCTATGAAACCACCAATGCTGGCCAACGACTTCGAGAAGGTGCCCATAATCAGATCAACCTCCTTAGTCAGACCAAAATAGTCGCACACGCCACGTCCCTGCTTGCCAAAGACGCCAATACCGTGGGCCTCGTCCACCATGATCGAGCAGTTGTACTTGTGTTTCAATTCTACTATCTCAGGCAGTTTTGCCAAATCGCCCTCCATGGAGAACACACCATCCACGACAATCAGTTTCACTGCATCGTGAGGCAACTTCTGAAGCACGCGCTCCAGATCTTCCATGTCATTGTGCTTGTAATGCAACTGCTTGGCAAAAGAGAGGCGACGTCCGTCGACAATGGAAGCGTGGTCGCGATCATCACAAATGATGTAGTCGTCCTTGCCCACCACCATGGCCAAAACGCCTTGGTTCACACTGAATCCTGTGGAGAAGCACAGACAATCATCCTTGCCAATAAACTCTGAGATTTCTTTTTCTAATTGCACGTGAAGGTCGAGCGTTCCATTGAGGAAACGGCTGCCTGCACATCCAGAACCATAACGGTCCAATGCCGCCTTTGCCTTGTCAATAATGCGCTGATCGCCCGTAAGTCCCGTATAGGCATTCGAACCAAACATCAGCACTTTCTGGCCTCCCATTTCAACTTCTGTACCTTGTTTTCCAGTGATTGCACGGAAATAGGGATATACGCCCTTGGCCATAAACTCCTGAGGCACACGATACGACTTGTATCTTTCTTGTAACTGTCCCATATAAATTTTATAGGTGTTTCTTTTCTTTTACAGGCTGCAAAGTTACACAAAAAAGTTCAAACCGTGCGCTTTTTTACTAATATTTATGTGCTGAAGATGAATTTTTGTCATCTTTTCATCGAAATATCATTGAAAAATCGTAATTTTGCATCATGGCTAAAGAAAAAAAACAGTCTGTTGTTTTTATTATCAATCCCATTTCGGGCACTCACAGAAAAGAAGAGATACCCGAGTTAATCAAGCTGACAATTGACCAGTCACGCTTCGATTATGACGTTATGTTCACAGAATATGCCGGACATGCAGCAGAGATTGCCAGAAAGTGTGCTGAGCAGAACACCGACATCTGTGTGGCCGTAGGTGGCGATGGCACAGTGAACGAGGTGGCACGCTCGCTGGTTCACACACAAACGGCGCTTGGCATCATACCTTGTGGAAGCGGCAACGGGCTGGCCCGCCATCTTTGTCTGCCCATGGCGGCCAAACAAGCCATTGAAATTATCAATCAGGCCCAGATTGAAGCCTTCGACTATGGACTTATCAACGGGCTTCCGTTCTTCTGCACCTGTGGCATGGGCTTCGACGCCTTCATTTCGCTGAAGTTTGCCGAAGCTGGCAAACGAGGCCCCATTACCTATGTAGAGAACGTTTTGAAAGAAGGACTGAAGTACAAGCCTGAAACTTACATTGTGGAAGACGAAACTGGAACGCATCGCCACAAGGCATTCCTCATAGCCTGCGCCAACGCAGCCCAATATGGCAACAACGCCTATATTGCTCCAGGTGCCTCGATGAAAGACGGCTTCATGGACGTGATTATCATGGAGCCTTTTGACGTGCTCGATGCACCCAATATTGCCTTCGACCTGTTCTCGAAGACACTCACGCAGAACTCGAAGATCAAGACCTTCAAAGCCAAGCACATTCATATTCAGCGAACCCATGAAGGGGCCATCCACTACGATGGCGATCCCATCATGACCGACGCCAACGTTGACGTGAGCATACAGCCACAAGGCATTCGAATTGTGGTGAACCCAAATGCCATTGAAGACGACTCACAGCCCAACCCCATGCTCAATGCTTTCAGCGATTTCTTTAATAATATAAATAATGTACGCGAGGACATTGTCCGAGGTCACCGTCGCATACAGGCGCTCAACAAACTGATGCTCCGAAAACTTTCAAAGATATGACCGACAATCCCAACGAACTTTTCCCCATTGTCGATGAGCAGGGACACACCCTGGGCTCTATTTTGCGCAGCGAGGCTCACAACGGCTCACGTGTGCTTCATCCTGTGGTTCACCTGCACCTCTTCAACAGCAAGGGCGAGCTCTACCTGCAACGGCGGCCCTTATGGAAAGACATACAGCCAGGCCGATGGGACACTGCTTGCGGTGGCCATGTGGCTTATGGTGAAACGCCTGAAGAAGCACTGAAGCGCGAAGTTGCCGAAGAGCTGGGAATCAGCGATTTCCAGCCAACACGTTTGGGATGCTATATATTCGACAGCCAGCGTGAGCGTGAATTGGTCTATGTGAACAGTACCATCTACGACGGCCCCGTCCGCCCCAGTGCAGAAGAACTCGACGGTGGCCGTTTCTGGCCACGACAAGAACTGCTCGAAGCCTTTGGAAAAGGGCTGCTCACGCCAAATTTCGAACAAGAATATGAGCAATTCTTTGGCCCATGCAGCTCATTATAACGTTTTTTTTATTGTCGATAGCAGTAGCTCTTGCAGGCAGATATGTTTTCAATACCCTGAAACAAGCCAGCGACCCCTGTGCAGGCTGCAAGGGATGTGCCCTGAAAGACCAATTAAGAGAAAAAAACGTTTGTGGAAAGAAAAAGTAAGCGAAAAATTTGGCAGAAAAGAAAAAACATGTTACCTTTGCATCCGCAAAACAAAAGGTGCCTTGGATGAGTGGCTTAGTCAACGGTCTGCAAAACCGTCTACAGCAGTTCGAATCTGCTAGGCACCTCAAAAGAAAATCCGAAAGTCTCGACAAACAGAGGACTTTCGGATTTTTTATATGTTTCCGAACTATTTTTCACAATCAATCAGCAATGGCCTTCAAATAAGCAGCACACATTTCGGCACAGCGCTCACCATCAACTCCTGCCGAAACGATGCCTCCAGCATAGCCGGCACCTTCGCCACAAGGAAAGAGTCCCTTTACACGGATGTGCTGAAGAGTGTCTTGCTGCCGAAGAATGCGCACTGGCGACGATGTACGGGTCTCCACCGCAATCATCACGGCATCGTTGGTGAGGAAACCATGTGCCTGACGTCCAAACTGGCGGAATCCTTGTTGCAGCCGCTGACTCACAAACCTGGGCAACCAAAAATGCAGGGGAGACGACACAAGACCTGGCGCATAGCTGCTCTTTGGCAGATCGTAGCTCAGCCTTCCATTCACGAAATCAGCCATTCGCTGAGCCGGTGCCGTCTGCTTTCTGTTGCCCTGCAACCAGCAATCACGCTCCAGCTGTTCTTGAAAACGCAGCATCTTCAGCACATCGTCGCCCTCCACGTCTTCCGGGCGTGTCTCTACCACCATGCCCGAATTGCTCCACTTCGTGCCACGACTGGCAGGGCTCATGCCGTTTACCACGATTTGCTCTTCCCCCGTGGCAGCAGGAATGACGAAGCCGCCCGGACACATGCAGAACGAATAGACTCCACGCCCCTCAACCTGTGTCACGAAAGCATATTCTGCCGCAGGCAACCATTGCCCCCTACCCTCGCGGCGGTGATACTGAATCTGGTCAATCAGCATCGAAGGATGTTCCAATCTCACCCCCACGGCAATGCCCTTTGGCTCAATCTCGATTCCGGCACCCACCAGATAGCGGTAAACATCACGGGCACTATGGCCTGTGGCCAGAACCACGGGGCCTTCAAGGAACATGCATTCGCCCTCATTCCCGGCTGCCAAAGACAGCGCCTCGACACCAGCGACCCTGTCCCCCCGCAGCACCAGCTGCGTCATCTTGGTCTGAAAACGCACTTCGCCGCCACACCGCAAAATGGTGTTGCGCATGTTTTCAATCACTTTGGGCAAGCGATCGGTGCCAATATGCGGATGAGCATCGGCAAGGATTGCCGTTGAAGCCCCGTGCTGACAAAAAACGTTCAGTATCTTTTCCGTGTTTCCACGCTTCTTGGACCGAGTGTAGAGCTTGCCATCAGAATAGGCACCAGCCCCACCCTCTCCAAAACAATAATTGCTTTCGCCGTCGACCTGCTGTGTGCGGGCAATCTCAGCCAGGTCTTTTCTGCGGTCATGCACATTTTTGCCACGCTCCAGCACCACAGGTCTGAGCCCCAGTTCAATGAGGCGAAGGGCAGCAAATAGTCCGCCCGGGCCAGCTCCCACGACAATTACCGTGGGGCACTGGCTCACATCGGGGTAGTGCGTGTACACAAATTCATCGTCGCCTGGCAATTCGTTCACATAGACACGCACCTTGAGATTCACGAAAATAGTTCGCTGGCGAGCATCAATGCTGCGCTTCAGAATGCGCATGCCCATGATTTCTTTCAACCGCAGGCCATACTCTTCCGCCAGATATTGCTTCAGCTTTTCTTGCTGTGCAGCCACTTCGGGCAGCACCCTGATTTGATATTCATTCGTCATTGCGCTGGCAAAAGTACTAAAAAACGAGCGAAAAGCAAAATAAAGCAGGGGTGTTTTTACCCCCTCCACTATGTTAAATATCTGCATTTCCTTGGCCAGCACAACTAATTTGACTACCTTTGCAGACAGCGTAAGATGAAGCAAGAAGCATAAAACTACTAAAAAATACAACAAATGAAAAAACTAATCGCTACCTGCAGCCTGGCCCTGCTGGCAATGTCAGTCATGGCTCAGACAACCGCCAGCGACGTGCTGAGCACCGTTCGCAAGGCCAACGACTATTTCATGCAGAAGTATGAAGATCCCACCGTTCCCACCAACGTAAAGCGCATCAGACCCTCCAGTCTGTGGACACGAGCCGTCTACTACGAAGGACTGATGGCCCTGCAGGAAATCGACCCCCAGCAACGCTACATCGACTATGCCCTGCGCTGGGCCGAGTTTCACCAATGGACGCCACGCAACGGGGTGAACACCTGCGATGCCGACGACCAGTGCTGCGGACAGACCTACGTGGAACTGCTTCCCTACACCAAGAAAGACTATAAAGAGCTGCTGAAGAACGTGACCGACAATCTGGACCACCAAATGCAGACGCCCAACACCAAGACGCAGACCACCACACCCAAAGCCAAGACGCAGCAAAGCTCGCTTTACGGCTGGTGGACCTGGATTGATGCCATCCAGATGGCCATGCCGCTTTACATGCAGGTGTATCAGCTCACGGGCGACACAAAATACCGCGACCACGGCATGCAGATGTATCGCTGGAGCCGCAACGAGTGTGGCGGAGGCCTGTTCAACGAGAAAGACGGACTGTGGTGGCGCGATGCCGACTATGTGCCCCCATACAAGGAGCCCGATGGCAAGGACTGCTACTGGTCGAGAGGCAACGGCTGGGTGTATGCCGCCCTGGTGCGCTGCATGAACCTGCTGCCCAGGAAGTCGAGCCAGTACAAGGAACTCAAGAAAGACTTTCTGCTCATGAGCGAAGGCATCAAAAACTGCCAGCGTGAAGACGGCTTCTGGAACCCCAGTCTGGTGTCGACCCACTACGCCATGAAAGAAACATCGGGCACAGCCCTGTTCCTCTACGGCATTTGCTGGGGCATGCGCCAAGGCTACCTGAAGGAGAAAGTCTATCGCCCCATTGCCGACAAGGCATGGGCCGCCATGGCAAAGGATGCCGTGCACCCCGACGGATTCCTGGGCTGGATGCAAGGCACAGGAAAAGACCCCTCGGCTGGCCAGCCACTGAGCTACGACAAGGTGCCCGACTTCGAAGACTACGGCACAGGCTGTTTCCTGCTGGGCGCCGCCGAATACTACAAGCTCTTGAGTAAATAAAAAAAAAGAGTGCTCGCACCACAGATTACGCTGATTTTGACTAAAAATTTATAAAAAATCGCCAAAATCAGCGTAATTTGTGGTTTATTTACTATTTTTGCCAACAAATAAACATAAAAAACTTTGATTGAACAATGAAGAAGATTTTACTCATGACCATGATGCTCCTGGGATGCATCACGATGGCAATGGCTCAGAAGCCAGCAGAAATCAAGTTCGACAAACTGACTCACAACTTCGGAAAGTTTTCCGAGAAGGAGCCCGTGGTGAGTTGCACCTTCACATTCACCAACGTGGGCGAGAAGCCTTTGGTTATCAATCAAGCCGTTCCATCATGCGGCTGCACCGTGCCCGAGTATACCAAGACCCCCGTTCCTGCCGGCGAAAAGGGCGAGATCAAGATCACCTACAACGGAACAGGCAAGTTTCCCGGCCACTTCAAGAAGAGCATCACCGTGCGCACCAATGGCGTTGTAGAAATGGTGCGCCTCTATATTGAAGGCGACATGGAAGAAGCAGCAAAACCATGAAAAGACATTTTGCCCTTGCAACCATCCTGATGGCCTGTGCAGCCACATGCTTTGCGCAGGCCATTTTTGGCGAGAAGCCACGCCTCGTGGTGGGCGTTGTGGTCGACCAGATGCGCTGGGACTATCTCTCGCGCTACTATGACCGTTTGGGCGACGACGGCTTCAAGCGGCTCGTCACCCAGGGCTACTCTCTCAACAACTGTCTCATCAACTACATCCCCACCGTCACCGCCGTGGGCCACACCTCCATCTACACGGGCAGCACACCCGCCTTCCATGGCATCTGCGGCAACAACTTCATGATCGACGGCCGGAAGACCTACTGCACACAAGACGACTCGGTGCAGACCGTGGGCAGCGATCTGCCCCGAGGCAAGGAGTCGCCCCACCACCTGCTGGCCACCACCATTGGCGACCAGCTGCGGCTGCACACCGACTTCCGTTCCAAAGTCATTGGCGTGAGCTATAAAGACCGGGCTGCCATCCTGCCTGCCGGACGCTCTGCCAATGCCGCTTACTGGATCGACACCAAGCACCGCTGCTTCATCACCAGTTCCTACTACATGCAGGAGCTGCCACAATGGGTGAAGAACTTCAATGCCAGAATGAGCACCGACCAGCAGGTGAAGGCTGCTGGCGAAAACATCGGCCTCTCGCCCCTGTGCGGCACCCTGACCACCGACATGGCCATTGCAGCCCTGAAAAGCGAACAACTGGGAAAAGGCGCCGAGACCGACATGCTCTGCGTGAGCTACTCCCAGACCGACGTCATCGGCCACAAGTTTTCCACACGCGGCCAACACACCGACGATGCCTACCTGACACTCGACAAAGACATTGCCCGACTGCTCCAGGCTCTCGACGAACAGGTGGGCCAAGGCAACTACCTGCTGTTCCTGACAGCCGACCATGGCGGAGCCCACAACTGGCGCTTCATGCAAGAGCACCGGCTGAACGGAGGCCCCTGGATGGCAGACGAAATCGTCAGACAGGCCGAAGCCCATGTGGCCAACCTCTATGGCAACCAGAAGCCCGTGATTCTGAAGAACCTGGACTGCCGCTATTTCCTCGACCGTCAGGGCATCAAGGAACAGGGGCTGGACTATCAGAAAGTGAAAGACGCCATCATCGAGGTGCTGCGACAGGCACCCCACGCCCAGTATGTCATTGACTACGAGCATGCCGCCACGCAGAGCCTGCCAGGCTTTCTGCGCGAACGCGTACTGCTGGGCTACAACTACCGCCGTTCGGGCGACATTCTTTACATTCCAGAGCCAGGCCACTACGAGTACGGCCCATGGTCGTCGCCCATAGGCACCACCCACGGTGTGTGGAATCCCTACGACTCCCACATACCCCTGCTTTTCTACGGATGGAAAATCAGTCACGGTGCCACCTCGCGCGAGGTACACATCACCGACATTGCCCCCACCGTGTGCCAGCTGCTCCACATTCAGCAGCCCAATGCCTGCATAGGCGAGCCAATATCAGAAATCGTCAAGTAAAAAAGCCTGCAGAGTCCCCCACACCACACACGGCTAATCCTCATCTTCCGTCCCAGTTCCAATCATCACCATGCGTTCTTTCAGTTCGCGGCTGTCAGCAAGCACGTTCCAGATGCCATCCTCCGAGAGCACGCCGCGCCTCAAGTCCTGTGGCAGCAGCCCTGCCTCGTCAGCCGCAAGGTCTTGTTTCCATTCCTCGCTGCCATAATAGCTGTTCAGCTCCCTCATGGACTCCTGCGCCTCGGCATACTGCTCCAACGCAGCCGAGAGTTGCATCACGGCCTGCGAAGCACGGTCAAGGCATCGTTCCATTTTTCTGATTCGTTCTGTCTGTTCCATCATCTGTCATAAATAAGTGCAAAAATACAAAGAAATATGAACAAAGCACCCCTTTTACATAAAAAAAAGCAGCATCATCCGTGTTTCCTGCAGAAAATAGTCCCCCTCTTCTGCTGCATGCTGTGCGCAGCGTTCCTGGCAACAGCCACCCAGGCCCAGCCCCTCGTCTATGATCAGGAGAACACCGGCAGCCAGTATGCCCTGCGCAAATTCAAGAAGCCCTCCAGGCTGCCCGTGGTGCGCCCACTGCCCGACGCCCTTCAGGGCGTGAGCACCTTTTCCGACTGGGAAAGAAGGCGCAACGAGATAGGCTCCCTCATCCAGCACTACGGCATCGGCACCAAGCCCCGCGTGGCCCCAAGCCAGGTGAAAGCCCACATGCAGGGCGACACGGCGCTGGTGGTCAGCGTGACCGTGGGCCAGCAGACGCTCACCCTGCATTCCACCATACACTACCCCAAGCAGGGGCAGCCCCCCTACGCGCTGATGATAGGCACCGACATGATTTCGCTGCCCCGCCAGCTGTTCGACGGGCGCCCCATAGCCACCATGCACTTCCACTCGGCCCAGGTCAACGACTACAAGCAATGGGGCCAGCACCACGACCGTGGGCAGCACCCCTTCGACCGCCTCTACCCAGAACTCAAGGCCAACGGCGCCTACAGCGAGTGGGCCTGGGGCATGAGCCGACTGATTGACGGTCTGCAGCAGCTGGGGCCCGAAGCAACCAAGATAGACACGCGCCGCATAGGCGTCACCGGCTGTTCCTATGCCGGCAAGATGGCCCTCTACTGCGGCGCCTTCGACGAACGCATTGCCCTCACCATTGCCCAAGAGCCAGGCGGCGGTGGCGCCGCCGCCTGGCGCACCAGCCACGAGTCGAGCCAGAACGTGGAAGACCTCGACAAGACCGACTACCACTGGTTCCTCGAAAGTCAGCGGCAGCATTTCCGTGGCGACTCCGTCTATCGCCTGCCCTACGACCAGCACCAGCTGTGCGCCATGGTGTGCCCCCGCGCCCTGCTCCTGCTGGGCAATCCCGACCATGTGTGGCTGGCCGACTCGTCCATGGCCGTCTCGGCCCATGCCGCACGGCAGGTGTGGCAACAGTTCGGCATTGCCGACCGCATGGGCTGCGACATCCTGGGCGGCCACGCCCACTGCCAGCTGCCCGATGCCCAGCTACCCCTGGTGCAAGCCTACATAGACCGCTTTCTGCTCGGCAGCCAGCCATGGACACGCGGCGGCTTCGAAACAGGACGCTATCGCAACTATTTTGCCGAACTGGGCCACAGCCGGGAAGACATAGACTGCAAACTGGCCCAAGTGTACGACGACGTATTCCACGGCCCCAACAAAGTCTATTTCGAAGTGGGCGACACCATGGCTTATATCTCCGACCTGAAGAACCACGACGCGCGCACCGAGGGCATGTCCTACGGCATGATGATTGCTGTGCAGCTGGGCAAGAAAGATGTGTTCGACCGCCTGTGGCGATGGAGCCGGAAACACATGCAGCACCACGACGGCCCCCGGCGCGGCTACTTTGCCTGGAGCTGCAAGACCGACGGCACCCACAACGCCGAGGGAGCAGCCAGCGACGGCGAGCTCTACTTCATCACCTCGCTCATCTTTGCCTCCAACCGCTGGGGCAACAACACCGGCATCGACTACAAGGCCGAGGCCCAGCACATCCTGGACTGCATGCAGCCCCGCACCTGGACTACCACCACCGGAGCCATGCCCCCAGGAGGCTCCCCCACGCACACCTCCTATCTCATCGACCCCGAAAGCAAGCTCATCACCTTCACCCCCGACGGCTTTGGCCAGCGCTTCACCGACCCCAGCTACCACATTCCCGCCTTCTACGAGGTGTGGGCCCGTTGGGCCGACGACGGCCGTGCCAGCCACTGGCATGAGTGTGCCCGCAAGAGCCGCGAGTTTCTGCACCGCGCCATCAACGACGCCACCGGTCTGAACCCCGACCTGTGCAACTACGACGGCACGCCACTGGCTCCCCCACCCTCGCGCCGAGGCGCTGGCGGTACTGGCGGCAGCAGCAACTTTCGCTACGACTCCTGGCGTGTGCCCATGAACATAGCCCTTGACTATGAGTGGAGCTGTGCCGACCGCGAGTGGCAGCAAAGCTATGGCGAGAAGATACAGAACTTTCTCTACGCCCAAGGCATCGACAGTTTCGCAGACCAATACCGCGTAGACGGCACGCTGCCCCCCGAGAGCGAGATTCTGCAGGCAGGCGGCTTCCGCAAGCTGCGCCACAGCATTGGCCTGGTGGCCACGTCGGCCGCCGCCTCGCTCCTGTGTCGCCACGACAAGAGCCGTCTGTTTGCCGAAGCCTTGTGGAACGCCCGTCATGAGCCCTTCGACGACGGCTATTTCGATGCCTACTACGACGGGCTGCTGCGCCTCTTCGCCTTCATGCACCTCAGCGGAAACTATCGCGTGATCGAACCACAGGACATTCATTGAAGCTGGCACAGGGCCTGCCCCTACGATGTCGCTGCCATCCGTCTGGACATGATGAACCGATTCTCTCCTAAGGTCATTGCCCGGAAATATTGGTTCCTGTATCATGACCTGATGCAGCGGTGAAAGCCCTCTGCACAGTTCTCGACGAGGTGGGGTCAAAACTCGCTCTCTGTTCAGCAACTCCTTTTTCAGCTCGAAATTTCCCAGTTTTGAGCGTTTTTGTATATTACTGTGTATCAGCGGCATACGATAAAGATACGGTTTTCCGCTTTGCAATGGGGCCCTTGTTGTGTTGCAACGGGGGCCCCGTTGCTGTGCAGTGAGGCTGCTGTTGCAGTGCAATGAGGGCCAAACAGCCATACAACGGGGTCTCCGTTGTGGCAGTGCCCCAGTCAAAACGCACCATCAGGAGCCTTCGCCCCCCTGCCAGCAGCACTCAAGATAGCATTTTCGCCCTCTGTTTCGGAATTTTATTTTGTCTTAATTATCGAAAACAAGAGAAAACACTGTGCATTACAATTAACGATTTACGACTTACGATTTATTTATGATTTTTCGATTTTGTTAAGTAGATGGACACAATTATCTTATATAAACAACGAATTTAACGAATTTCACTAATTAAAGCTACGCGCTG
>CACXUV010000062.1 GCA_902770845.1 uncultured Prevotellaceae bacterium | reverse complement strand
TGGTGGTGAAAAAGCGCACGGCCAGGATGAGCATCTTGAGCACTTCGTAGAGAAGATAGCGCACAGGCGATATGTCGTCTGACGAAACACGCCAGATGTCTGTCTGCAGAAAGTGTATGACTTGTCTTATCTTCAAAATAGCCTTACCAAAAAACATCAATTCATGAAAAGGAAAAAAAATGAAAGCACTGCTCCTGTAAGCCGGGTTCTGTACTGACAAAATGCCAGTGCCTGCCATTTATCTACTACGCACGTCGCCATGCGTCTCCAGCGTTCTACCCTCCGTCTCGGGCGGGCAACCCTCAAGCAACGGTTTACATGAACTTGCAGCCCCCAGATGGAACAGCCTGCCGATCACCCGACAGCTGGTGGTCTCTTGCACCACCTTCTCACCCTTGCCCCCACCCCTCCGGTTCTTCTTGCAAAGCCTGGAGCTGTGCTTGTGTGGGGCGGTCATTCTCTTCTTCCATATCCAGCTGTCGCCAACTGCTTCTACTTTCAGAAGTGGGGCGCCCTGTGCTGCCCGGACTTTCCTCCCGTCTCTCCTTGCAGAAAGGCCAGCGGCAAGCCGGAGCAGTGCTTTCAGGCGGCAAAATTACTAATTTTATTTTAAATTAAGTCATTAAACGAATGTAAAATTTGTTTTCAAGGGCGCAAACAGAACTTAAACTCCATTTTAGAATTGTTAAAATGCAAGAAAATTGTGCGACATTTTGTCATGTTTTCAACTTTTGACTTTATATTTGCATTGGTTGCAACAACAAAATAAAACATATTAACAAAAAGAATATCAACATGAAAAAGATTGCAAATTACATCGCACCAACGCTGAGCGTGGTGGCCATTGTTTTCTCGGTAGCAGCCTTCAACAAAACATGTGCGGCCACTCAGCCCACCAATCAGGTTGAAGCAGTGAGCAGCATGAGCGCAGCTCCAGCCGGACAGCCCGTAGACCTGACCTTTGCTGCCGACAAGGCGCTGCCCACCGTGGTCTATATCAAGAACACACAGAACTCGAAACTGCAGACCGTGGAATACAGTGACCCGTTCGAAGACTTCTTCAGCGACCCATTTGGAGGCTTCTTTGGCCGGGGCAACAGTGGCAAGCAGAAGCGACAGGTACAGACTCCCAAGCGCGTGGCTGCAGGTTCGGGTGTGATTATCTCGACCGACGGCTACATCGTGACCAACAACCACGTGGTCGACGGGGCCGACGAACTTACCGTGACGCTGAACGATAACAAGGAATACTCGGCACGCATCATCGGCGCCGACAAGACCACCGACCTGGCACTCATCAAGATTGACGGCAAGAACCTGCCTGCCATTACCGTGGCCAACAGCGACAACGTGAAGGTGGGTGAATGGGTGCTGGCCGTGGGCAACCCGCTGGGACTGAATAACACCGTCACCGCCGGCATCGTTTCGGCCAAGGCACGCACCATGGGCGAAGGTGTTTCGTCGATGATACAAACCGATGCTGCCATCAACCAGGGCAACTCGGGCGGCGCACTGGTCAACACGCGTGGCGAACTCATCGGCATCAATGCCATGATCTACTCGCAGACGGGCTCCAATATAGGCTATGGATTTGCCATCCCCACAACCATCATGAACAAGGTGGTGGACGATCTGAAGAAGTATGGAACCGTGCAGCGCGCCATGATCGGCATTCGCGGCACCGATGCAAACAACTATGTGGATGCTGAGAAGGAGAAAGGCAACGAGGTGGACCTGGGCACCATGGAGGGCGTCTACGTGGCCGAAGTGGTTGAAGACGGAGCAGCCGAAGATGCCGGACTGAAGAAGGGCGACGTGATTACACACATCGACGGACAGAAGGTGACCAAGTTTGGCGAGCTCACCGGCATCATTGCCCAGAAGCGTCCTGGCGACAAGATTACCATCAGCTATCTGCGCGACAAGAAAAAGCACTCGGCCACACTCACGCTGAAGAACGAGCAAGGCAACACCAAGGTGGTGAAAAACGCCGACATGGATGTGCTGGGTGCCGACTTCCGTCCGGTGAGCAAGGCACAGATGGACCAGCTCGAGATAAGCTATGGCCTGGAGGTGATCAAGGTGAACGGTGGAAAGATGAAGGAAGCTGGCATTCAGAAGGGCTTCATCATTCAGCGCGTGAACGACCAGCCCATGCGGAGCGTGGAGGATCTGCAGGATGCCGTGAAAGAGGCAAGCACCTCGAAAGACCCTGTGCTCATCGTCAAGGGCATCTACCCCACCGGCAAGCGTGGCTACTTCGTGGTGCAACTGCAGAACGACTAAGACGGCACCAAGCCTGAACACATTCAGAACAAAGTCTCTGTACCAACCGTACAGGGGCTTTTTTGATTTCGTACATGGCCTATGTACCATTCGTACATGAGCCATGTACCAAACGTACAAAGGCCATGTACTAAACGTACAGAGGCTCTGTACCAAACGCATTCGAGCGTGACACCAGGCCCATAGGGCCACTGCACCATTGCCATTTGCCAACTACGCATTGCATTCCTCATGGGTAGTTGGCAAAAAAAGTATAAATCTTTGCTGCTAATAACACGTTGCTAAATCTTTTTTTGTAATTTTGCGGTGCATTTGCAAGAAGAATTTTTATCACACATTATTAACAATAAAAGTTATGACAATCAACGAATTTAATTTTGCCGGCAAAAAGGCAATCGTGCGCGTTGACTTCAACGTGCCCCTGGACGAGAATGGTAAAATCACTGACGACACCCGCATTCGCGGTGCACTGCCCACACTGAAGAAGATTCTGGCCGACGGCGGTGCCGTGATTATCATGAGCCACATGGGCAAGCCCAAGGGCAAGGTGAACCCCAAGCTGTCGCTGGGACAGATTCGCGAGGCTGTGGAGAAAGCTCTGGGCGTGCCCGTTGCTTTCGCTCCCGATTGTGCCAAGGCTGCCGATGCTGCCAAGGCTCTGAAGATGGGCGAGGCCCTGTTGCTGGAGAACCTGCGCTACTACCCGGAAGAAGAAGGTAAGCCCGTGGGCGTGGAGAAGGGTACTCCCGAATACGACGAGGCCAAGAAGGCTATGAAGGCCAGCCAGAAAGAGTTTGCCAAGACCCTGGCCAGCTATGCCGACTGCTACGTGATGGATGCCTTCGGCACCGCTCACCGCAAGCATGCTTCGACCGCTGTCATCGCCGACTACTTCGACGCCGACTCGAAGATGCTGGGTCTGCTCATGGAGAAAGAGGTGCAGGCCGTCGACAATGTGCTCTCCAACATCAAGCGTCCCTTCGTGGCCATCATGGGTGGTTCGAAGGTGAGCTCGAAAATTGGCATCATCGAAAACCTGCTGGGCAAGGTGGACAAGCTCATCCTCTGCGGTGGCATGACCTACACCTTTGCCAAGGCTCACGGCGGCGAGATTGGCCAGAGCATCGTAGAGCTCGACAAGCTCGACGTGGCCCTTGGCGTTGAAGAGCTGGCCAAGAAAAACGGCGTAGAGCTGGTGCTGGGCAGCGACTGCACCGCTACCAATGGCCTTGACTTCGGCACAATGACCGTGAAGGAGGGAGCCGAGATTATCACCTGCCCTGCCACGAAGGTGCCCGAGGGCTTCGAGGGTGTAGATGCCGGTCCTGAGAGCCAGAAGGCTTTTGCCAAGGCTATCGAAGGCGCGAAGACCATTCTGTGGAACGGTCCTGCCGGCGTGTTCGAGTGCGATGCCTTCACCGCTGGCAGCCGCGCCATTGGCGAGGCCATTGCCAAGGCTACCAAGGAAGGTGCCTTCTCACTCATCGGCGGTGGCGACTCGGTGGCTTGCGTCAACAAGTTTGGCCTGGCCGATCAGGTGAGTTACATCTCTACCGGTGGTGGCGCTCTGCTCGAGGCTATCGAGGGCAAGGTGCTTCCTGGCGTGGCAGCCATCAAGGGCGAGTAAGAAAAAGATAGAATTGACACAACAGAAGAAGGGCCGCTGCTTCAATGCAACGGCCCTTCTTTTCGGTTCCAACAAAAAAAATCGTTGAGTGCTCTTTTTCTTTCGATTCTCGATCGACAAGTGTTTCTCTACTTCGTCAGCGGAGCATTGATCACGGCCTTGGCCTCTGCGGCCTTCTTCTTGGCCTTTTCAAGGTCATTCTTCAGGTCGGCCACTTTATCGTCGGCCTTTGTTGCAGCCTTCTGAGCGTCTTCCACCTTCTTGTGGGCCTTCTCAGCATTCTTGCTTGCAGCAGCAATCTTCTGCTCCAGCTTTGCCACATCAGCATCGGCCTTGGCTGCTTCCTTCAAGGCTTTTTCCTTCTGTTTCTGCACCTTGGCAGCCTTGGCCAGTTCCTTGGATGACATATTCTGAGCATCGTCGACCGACACAGCACTCTGTGCGCTCACGCTCTGTGCACCCATCAGGCAAACTGCCATCAGTGCACCAACAAACATTTTTTTCATATTCTCTTTTTGTTTAAATGGTTAATGACTGGTGCAAAAGTAGGCATTTTACGGCGAACAGCCAAATTTTTTCAGGACATATCCTCCAAAAATCATCATAAATTAGGATTGCACAGTCAAGATGTTTGTAGTACCTTTGCACCCGAAAACAGAAACAACGCAAGAGTAATGAGAAAAAAATACTTCTTATTGTCCCTGGCTTTCGTACTCGTGATGCAGGCATACGCCCAAAAGGACGACATGCGGAAAGCAGTGGAATACCTGGCTTCGCAGGAACTCGGCGGGCGTTATCCCGGTACAGCCGGTGACACGCTGGCCTCGGAATTCATAACCTCCCAGCTCCGCAAGCTGAAGCTGAAGCCTGTGGTCAAAGGCAAGAAGAGCAAAGGCTTCTATCACGACTTCACCTACGGCAAGACTGAACAGAGGGCCACCCACAACATCCTGGCCGTTCTGCCAGGAAAGGACAAACGGCTCAGAAACGAATATATCGTAGTGGGATCGCACTACGACCATCTGGGCATGGGAGGCCAGGGGTCGGGATCAAGACGGCCCGACACGCTGGGGGTACACCCCGGTGCCGACGACAATGCCAGCGGCGATGCCGTTGTGCTGGAACTGGTCAGGCATTTCAAGGAGGCGGGATCGGCACGCAGCATCATCTTCGCCTTCTTCGGGGCTGAGGAACAGGGCATCATAGGTTCCAAGAAGTTCCTGGAATGGATGAAACAGGAAGACAAACGGAGGCGCCATCTTCCCAATAATATAAAAGGTATAGTGGCCATGGTCAATCTGGACATGGTGGGACGCATGCGCGACAACGCCCTGAGCGTGTCGGGCACGGGAACAAGCACAGAATTCAAGGGCTTGGTGGAGAAAGTGGCTGAACAGAGCGGTCTGCACGTCACCTGCGTTCCCGACGGCTACGGCCCAAGTGACCAAGCGGCTTTCGTGGCGGCCGACATCCCCGTGCTCTTCCTTACCACAGGCGGCCACATGGAGTACCACACCCCAGGCGATGTTCCATCGACGCTGAACTATGACGGCATGCAGCAAACGCTGGACTATACCAAGGAGTTAGTGGCCGGGCTGGCAAGCATGCCCACGACACCCGACTACATCAACGTGCCTGGCAGCAGCACAATGAAGCACGCTAAGTTCAAGGTCACGCTGGGTTTGATGCCCGATGTCATGGGAGCCAGCAGCATTCCAGGACTGCGTGCCGACATTGTGGTGGCAGGAAAGCCTGCGCATAATGCCGGTATTCGTAGCGGCGACGTGATTCAGGAGATTGACGGCAAGCCCGTGAAGAACATCGAGGAATATATGCAGCGGCTGTCGGAGCTACAGGCTGGCACCACCATTCCCGTGAAGGTGCTTCGGGGCGAAGATACCATCACGTTTCAAGTGGAGTTGAAAAAGTAAAAAGGTAAAAAAGGTAAAAAGGTGAAGAAATCAGTATATTGGATTTTGGCCGTTGTCATCACATTGGTGCTGAGTGTCTACCAACGCGTGACGGGGCCTACGCATCCCAAGAGCGTGACCGTAGAAGTAAACGGAGAACAATACAAGGTGAAACTGCCCAGAAGCGGTGTGCAGCACGACGAGACGGTAACGCTGAAAGGGGTTCCGTCGGATGTTGACGCACAACTGCATTACCGCCAGTACCCAACGCCCAATGACTATACCACAGCGGAGTTCAGCTGGAACGAGGGCGAGTGGAAGGCAGACTTGCCAGTACAGCCTGTAGGTGGTAAGCTGCAGTATTACATCACGGTGGGAGGAAAGGACTATCTTGCCGACGAACCACTTCTGATACGTTTCCGCAACGATGTGCCCGCCACCATTCTGGTGCCCCACATCCTGCTGATGTTTGCAGCCATGCTGTTTGCAGTCTATACGTTCCTGCTGGTTGTCACACGCAAGAAGTATAGCAAGTGGCTTTGGATCACTACGGGAACGCTGGTTGTCGGCGGGTTCATCTTTGGGCCTCTCGTTCAGCATGCGGCTTTCGGACCTTGGTGGGCAGGATTCCCCTACGACACCGACCTGACTGACAACAAGACGCTCCTGTCGTTCCTTTTCTTTGCAGCTGCCCTGGCCACACTGAAATGGAAGTACAACAGGTGGGTGGTCGGCTTGGCCGTACTGATGATGATTGCCGTCTTTACCATTCCCCACAGCATGTACGGTTCGGAGTATGACTACGAAACTCAGCAGTTGGGAACGGGAAAAGGGTAAAAAGGTAAAAAGGTAAAAAAGTAAAATATAAAAATGAAAACTATGAAGATTAAGAGTTTTATGACCATGATGGTTGCTGCGGTGGCCCTCGTGATGGGTGTGAGTTCGTGTGGTAGTGATGACGATGAGCCGGAGGTAGCTGTAGCCGCTGAGGTAGCAGGCTCGTATGAAGGCAATGAGATTGTCATGGTCGACAATGATGAATCGTCTAACGAGACCAAGACCTATGTGTTGACCAAAGTCACTGACGCATCCATTGACATGAACATTCCTGAAATAGGAATGGGAATGATGACAATACCCGCATTGACGGTGAATGGCATCGGGCTGAAAAAGGAAGGCAACACCATTGCTGGCAGACTTGCTACTTACAACGGCAAGGTGACCAACGCCAAGGGTGAAGAGAAAGCATATACAGTCAGTGACGTAAACATCCTGTTCGGCGACAAGAATGTTGTGGTTACATTCTCATTGAAGTACGGCACCATGCCGTTTATCATGGCGACAACCTTTACAGGTACGAAGAAAAATTGAAAATTGAAAAATACTTTTTGGCTGGCATGGCTTTGTCCATGCCAGTTATTGGAATCTCCGCACAGACATTCCGAGATTCTATAGAGCTTGAGCCCGTGGTCGTAACGGCTTCGCATTCGCCTAAGGCACTGAAGGACGCACCTGTCGTTACACGGCTCATCACGCTCCACGACATCAAGATTACGGATGCCACCAACATTCAGGACTTGCTCATACAGGAGATACCGGGACTGGAGTTCGGCTTTGCCATGAGCCAGGAAACATCGCTCAACATGAGCGGCTTTGGCGGCAATGCCGTCCTCTTCCTTGTAGACGGTGAGCGTATGGCGGGCGAGACCATGGACAACGTGGACTATAGCCGGATGAATCTCGACAATGTAGGGCGTATAGAGATAGTAAAGGGGGCGTCGTCGGCTCTTTACGGTTCAAATGCCGTAGGAGGAGTGGTGAACATCATCAGCCGGGAAAACATTGAGCCGTGGACGGCTAACGCAAACTCACGCTACAGTTCCTTCGGTCATGAATGGCGCCACGGGGCCAGTTTCTCATTCAACAAAGGGAAATGGAACTCTCAGACAAGCTTCCAGCATACAGCAATTGACCCTGTCGATCTGCCGAAGGCACACTCTTCCATGGAGATTGCCCAGGAACTGCTGAAGAAGGCACAAGGGCTGCCCTACGACGAATCGGTACTGATAGATGACTCGAACCTGAGCCGTCTCTATGGACAGAAGACCTACAACGTGAAGGAACGGCTGACATGGCGGGCCAACGACCATCTGACATTTGTGGGCAGAGGTGGCTATTTCTTCCGCACCAGCGAACGCGATACCCACGACTATCACTTCAACGGCTACAGCGGAGGACTGAAGGGCAGGTATGCATGGAATCATGAACGCCACCTGGAGTTGTCGTACGCATTCGACCAGTATGACAAGGCAAACTACATGGACGGCACACGCACCCATGACCATGACTACAGCAACAGGCAGCATGTGCTGCATGCCCTGTACAGCCACTCCTTCGGAAATAACGCCCTCATCCTTGGTGCCGACTACATGAACGACTATCTCTCGACCTACCAGTTCGCTACGGGCACAAGCCACTCACAGAACAACATCGACGGCTATGCACAGTTTGACTGGAACATTACCGAACAGTTGAACATTGTAGGCAGTGTGCGCTACGATTACTTTTCAGCCTCGGCCCAGAAAGCCTTCACCGAGCGTCTCGCAGTTGTTTACAAAATGCCATGGATGACCTTCCGGGCCAACTATGCCAGCGGCTTCCGCGCTCCTACACTCAAGGAAATGTACATGCACTTCGACATGGGAAACATGGGCTATATGCTCCGTGGCAATCCCGATCTGAAGCCTGAGAAGAGCAATAACTTCAACGTCGCCATCGAAAGAACGAACCGCATACGCAATAGCGGATTCCTGGACGGACGCTACAACTTCACTCTCATGGGCTATTGCAACGTGTTCGACAAGCGCATCACCACCATCGACGGCGGCTTGTACAATGGCATGGAGAGCGCGCTCTACTGGAACGAAGACGGCATTACGGTCTGGGGGGTGGATGCCAGCCTGGGACACATCTGGGATTGCGGACTGATGCTCAAGCTGAACTACTCATGGATGAAAGAGACAGGCAGCGTCTACTACTCAGACTTCTATCAGCCCCGTACTCATTCCATGACATGGCGGATAGGCTACGAGCATCGGTTCTCACGCCACTATGCCCTCGATGCGGCACTCTCAGGACGCAGCCAAGGCAAACCGCAATCGGGGCGAACGGATGTCGACGGAGGTTACACCATCTGGAAACTCATGCTTCAGCACCACATCTGGAGAGGTATAAATCTGAATACGGCTATCGACAATCTCTTCAACTACAAGCCCAAGACTTATTATTATTGTTCTCCACTGACAACAGGCACATCGTTCAGCATAGGCTTGTCTATTGACTTCGACAGACTGTAATTCAGAAGAAAGCGAACTGTAAAGACTCAACGAACTGCACAAACAGCACGTAGAGGATGAAAAGCGGTGCCGACTGCCGGATGCCCAATGCAAGCGACTCGCACACATCGGAGATACCGCCAAATGAATGGTCAACGAGACCGTAAGCCGCAGAACAGAGAATGACACCAAAAGCAACAACTGGCACCAGCGCATGGCTGAAAGGCGAATGCCACAAACTGCCTGTGGCTGAAAGAAGCGTGGCATGGGGCACGGCGGTGAGTAACAACAGTACACCTATATATATAATAAGGAGAAAGACTGCCACCCCCAAAGCCTGTCCGTGACGGACTATTGGCAAGGCACAAAACAGCCTGCTTCTGTAAAGACACCCGCCAGCCATGGCCAGCAACACCAGCCACACCAGCCACGGCGTGGCCAGCATATCGGTGAAATGGGCAAAGAACCAACGTACCCCCTCACCCGAAAGCAAGGAGTGAACACCTTCCGTCATCGTGGCCGAGAGCAGCCATGAGAGGAAGACAAGAACAACCTGGGCCAGCACCAGAAAGACAGCAAGGCGGGCAACAAGACGGCTAGTCTTCATCGGGTTCGATATTGTCGATGTCGATGATGCGCAACTCCAGGGCTCTTACAACGAGACGAGTGGCGTTCACTCCCGTTCCTCCACCGGGAAACAGTTTCTGAACCAGTTCGTTCTGACGCTTCTCCAGACTTTTCACGCCAAAGGGCATGCCACGCAACTGAGTAATCTGCTCCTTGGTATAGCCCAATGCCAAATGGCGCAGGAAACGCTCATCATATTCGTCGATCTCATAGTTCACCAAAGCTTCCTGCTTGGCTATCTGACCACTGACGCTACGCTTGAATCGGTCTACAATCTTGCGCAAGATGGGTTCGTTGAACACCAGCTGTTTGCCTTCCATCACGGCGCTCACATCGTGGCGAGTGAGCAGTTCACCCGTCTTCAGGATGATGCCGTCGGCCCCTGCGTCAAGCACATCGACCCACAGTTTCTCGTTCAGGATTTCTCCTGTAAAAATGAGTATCTTCACTTGCGGATGCATCTCCCTTGTCTGGCGGCATATCTCAACACCCACTGTGGTTGAGCCGCCCAAGCCCAAATCGAGCAGCACCAAATCGGGCAACTGCTGCTTCAGCAGTTTCCAGTAGCTGGCTTCGCTGTCTGCCGTGCCAATGATTTCGGCTTCGGGAATGTCGTTGCGAATGATTCCTTCGGTGCCTTTCAATTCCAAAGGCACGTCTTCCACGATAATCACTTTGAAGTTTTGCATATTTGTCGGGGTAGTGTAATGATAATTGTAGTAATGTTGTCTTTCAGTTCGGCCTTGATGCCACAGCCACGACGATTGGTGGCTTCGCCATGGTCGCGCACAATTTGCCTGCAAAGCAAGTAAGGAATATTGTCGATGGCTGGCGAGAACAGCATGGCAGCCTGCTCCTGCGTGAGTCGCAGCTGGGGCATGGGCACCACACAGTCCATATAGAGCGAATCCTTGGGAACATAGGACACACTGAGTTTTTTCTGGCCTGAGCTCTTGCGAAGAATTTCGAAGAGATAGCGCAAGAGCACATCGTCGCCCAAGATTTCGTGACTCAGCGGATGCACATGCAATTTCACGCGCTCCACCTGTCGCATGGCCTGCTGACTCAGAATGGCATAGAGTTCACGGTAATAAGACGCCACATCGAGCAGGGGGGCAATGTCATGGGCATCGACCAACTGACGAATGCGACTGGGGTAATACATGGTTTCGTGTTTCAAGGTGGAAAGGCAATTGTCGAGCACGGCATTGGTCACATGAAGATTGGCCTCTTCCAGTTCGGTCTTGCGCAGTTCGTCGCTCAGCAGTTCCAATTGCGTCTGCTGCTCTTGCTTCCTGCGGGCTGAACGATTGAGCGAGTGATACACCTGAATAAGTACTGCCACCACAATGGCCAGCAACACAAGCAGCAGCAAGATGATACCCGTGGTGAGATTGGCCTCAGACTGTTGCATCTTCCTGCAATAGTCGTCAAGCGTAACATCGGCCGACAGTTCTTTATATAACAAGGTGTAGATGCGGTTGTTGAAGGCATAGAGCTGAAAACGATGCAGAGCCAAGGCAGCCACTGCACTCTCGTTGCGCATGTCGAGAATGATGTCGTAGTTCAGTCGAATGCTGTCATGCAGCCATAGCACTTCGGGCGGCATGACCGACAACTGTCCCTGAGCTTCTAGCGTGTCGCGTCCGTCGGGCTTTTGCTGGCGATAATAAGCATTCAGGACTGTGCGGCAGCTGTCGGCATAGAGCAAAGCACGCTCATAATGACCGTTGATGTTCGAGAAATAAGTAGAATCGGCATAGGTCTTGGCTTGGTCTAAGTAGTTGGATTGTGCCTGCACACTGGCTGACAGGCAGAGCAGAGCCAGCAAAAGCTTGAGTGCACCTTTGGGCAGACGGAAGAAGAAACGACTGCCCTGCCCCACCCTGCTCTCGGCATCGAGCAAGCACACGGAGAAGATTTGGCTCAGTTTGCGATATTTTTCAATGATACCACGACAGTTGAGCAAGCCAAACCCATGACTGGATGCCTTGGTGGCATTGTTTATTTTTCGATGGTCGAACACATGGGCCAACTGCTCTTCGGTCATACCTTGCCCCGTATCGATAACCGATATTTCAACATAGTCGTC
This sequence comes from uncultured Prevotellaceae bacterium, assembly GCA_902770845.1. GTDB lineage: Bacteria > Bacteroidota > Bacteroidia > Bacteroidales > Bacteroidaceae > Prevotella. Next base: position 3,853 of record CACXUV010000062.1, on the reverse strand, counting down.
CATGTCTTGTGCTTTCATCGTTACCTTCCCACCAGAGTCAGTAAATTTTCGGGCATTGTCGGCCAAAGTATTCAACATGAAAAGCGTGAGCACACGGTCGGCCTTTACCACAGTATCGGTTGGCTCAACCACCAGCTGCACATTCTTCATGAGAAATCCCGTCTTGCCTTTGGCCACGAGTTCAAAGAGTGGCTGCAAGGCAAACGACTCAATATGCAGATTCAGTTCGCCTTGTCGCAACTGAATCCAATGTGTAAGCACCTGATTCTGCTCGTTGATTTTGTCAGTAAGTTCCTGAATATACTGCAACGAGGCATGGCGGCGTGATTCATCTGTCTCAACAGTGGCACGCTTCACTTCGTGCAGCATGCGGTCAATAAAGGGAGTGATGCTGTTCACGAGCGACACTTTGGCCCGTTGTTCCAAGGCACGCCGCTGTCCTCGCTCAACGTGCAGTCGGCTTTGGGTCAACTGTTCGCCCATGCTTTCTTCCTCTTCGCTCACGGGCTGTAAAGGATGCCTGCGAATACTGCGATAGTGCCAATACACAAAGAAAAGGATGAGTAGCAACAGCACCACCACAGCCATGCCCAGCACAAGGAGCAGTTTGTTCAAACGGCCGACAGAATAGTCGAGCTGACCAGCACGTGCTTCAAGCCAGCGATCCTGACGTGTCTGCTCCTGCAAATCCAAATAAATATTGCGGTTGTAGTCGCTCGAAGGCTTATCGTCGATCGCAGCATACACCACGCTAAGCTGTTCGCGAATGCTGGCAACCAAATCGGGAGCCTGATAGATGGCCGAATCGGCAAGTGCCTGTTCCAAATAATAAAGGGCCGAAGCATAATTGCTTGTGGCTCTAGAACAGGAAGCCAGTGTGCGATAGGCACCAGCTATCTGATACACATCACCATAACGCTGAAACAGACAAAGGGCCTCGTCGGCCAGCTGCGAGGGTAATTCATCGGGGGCCACATTATCGGTGTTCACATACTTCATGGCATAGACATTGGTGGCCATGAGTTGCTGGCGCACTTCTGAATCCACCAAATGTTCGGCCAGTGCCTCCATGGAATTGGCCACAAAGTAGGGATAGTCATACTTGCGCGCAAGCGTGAGACAACGCAAGAGGTAGTCGAACTCCTGCTGGTTGATTTCCTCTGGTGTACCTGCGGTAATGATGCCACCAGCACCTACATTGTAAAGGTAGTTCAACAGTTGCCCCATGTCATCGTCTTCTATCGACTCTGACACCGAAGAGCGACTGTCTACCCAGCCAATTCTGTTCAAGGCATCAACCGACTGCTGTTCAAGTCCCACATAATAATAATAGGTGGAAGTGACAATGGCCAGTTCGGTCTCGGCATACTCATAACGCGACTGCAGGTGTGGGGCAAGCGTGGCACGGTCTTCTTCAATGCGGTGAAGACAGCGCAGCGCCTTTTCCCGATAGTCGTAGAACTCGCGGTTGTGGGAACGACGCTGACACAGCCGCATCTGCTGAATGTATGCAATGAGCAGTTCAACCTGGTTGTCGGTTATCAGCGCAATGGTATCGAGTTTCTGCCAGGCTTCATCGTAGCGCATGCGTGCAATGTCTGCAAAAGCAAGATGATTGTAAGCCTCGGCCATCCCATCGGCATAACCATTCGACACCTCAATGGCTCTGTGGGCATAATGCTCCGTAGAGTCCAGATTGCGGTAATGAAAAGCATAGGAAAGAGCGTTCAGCTCATCAGCCACCTGCCGATTGGGAGACGAACAGGCACAGAACAGAAAGAAGAAAAAACTAAAAAACAAAAAATGAAAAAAGAAAAATGAAGAATCTTCCACCACGTTTATTGTCCCCGCAGGGAGGCCCTCGGTAGGAAATTCTTCATTTTTCATTCTTCAAAAATCAATCATTAAGCACGAGCCTTGGCCACATAACCCAGAGCTTCGCGGCATTTGTCGGTCACATACTGCCAGTCACCAGCCTTAACCTTGTCGCTGGGGAAGAGTTTCGAGCCCATGCCTACGCAGAATACACCTGCCTTGAACCACTTCGTGAGATTCTCTTCTTCAGGTGCCACGCCACCAGTTACCATAATCTTAGACCAAGGCATTGGAGCCTTCAAGCCCTTCACCATGTTAGGACCGACCACATCACCAGGGAATACCTTTGTCAGGTCGCAGCCCAGCTCCTGTGCCTTGCCAATCTCGCTCACGGTCATGCAACCAGGGCAATAGGGAACCAGACGGCGGTTGCAAACGGGGGCAATCTCAGGATTGAACAACGGGCCCACCACAAAGTTGGCACCCAGCTGCAAATAGAGGGCTGCCGTGGGAGCATCGACAACGCTACCAATGCCCAGTGCCAACTCAGGACACTCCTTGTCGGCCCACTTCACCAGTTCGCCAAACACCTCCTGGGCAAAGTCACCACGGTTTGTAAACTCGAATGCACGCACACCACCTTCGTAGCATGCCTTCACCACATTCTTGCAAGTCTCAAGATCCTTGTGATAAAATACGGGCACCATACCAGTGTCGCCTATCTTTTTCAATACTGCAATCTTATCAAACTTAGCCATTTCCTATTTACCAATTAAATCATTTAAATACTTTTATTTTTTGCTATTTGTCAATTTACCATTATCATGTTAAATCAGGCAATCTTCACAATTGTGAAATAAAATGGTAATGGTAAATTGCCAGATAGCAAACGAGATTATCGCTGCACACGACCGTTGGCGTTGCCACCAGCAAGACTCTCCACCTCGTCAACGCTCACCAGGTTGAAGTCGCCATTGATGGTGTGCTTCAGAGCAGATGCTGCCACTGCAAACTCCAGAGCTTCACCCTGCGTCTTTTTCGTAAGCAGACCATGAATAAGACCACCCGAGAACGAATCGCCACCACCTACGCGGTCAATAATGGGATTGATTTCATAGCGCTTCGACTGATAGAACTCCTTACCGTCGTAAATCAAGGCTTTCCAGCCATTGAATGTGGCGCTGAAGCTCTCGCGCAGCGTGCTAACAACATATTTGAAGCCAAACTCCTCACGCATCTGCTTGAAGATGCCCTCGTAGCCAGAAGCATCGGTCTGTCCACCCTCAACATCGGCATCGGGCTTGAAGCCAAGGCACAACTCTGCATCTTCCTCGTTTCCGATGCAAACATCAACATACTTCATCAAGGGGCGCATGATGCTGATAGCTTTCTCGCTGGTCCACAGCTTCTTGCGGAAGTTCAGGTCGACCGAAACGGTGACACCATGATGCTTTGCAGCCTCACATGCCAAACGGGTCAACTCTGCAGCCTTGTCGCTGATGGCGGGAGTAATACCACTCCAATGGAACCATGCAGCACCTTCCATGATGGCATCGAAGTCAAAGTCTTGAGGATCGGCCTCGGCAATAGCACTGTGAGCACGGTCATAGATAACCTTTGAAGGACGCATGGAAGCTCCTGTCTCTGCATAATAGAGACCAACGCGATCGCCACCACGGGCAATGAAGCGAGTATCAACGCCATAACGACGCATGGCATTCACGGCAATCTGACCAATCTCATGCTTGGGCAACTTCGAAACGAAGTAAGCCTCATGACCATAGTTGGCCACACTGATGGCTACATTTGCCTCACCACCACCGGGGATGATGCGGAATGATTCACTCTGAATGAAACGATCGTTGCCCTGGGGCGACAGGCGAAGCATAATCTCGCCAAGTGTTACAATCTTTGCCATTGTTTTGTTTGTTTTTTATAGATTAAGAATTAATATTTCGTTTGCATTTGCAAATATACAACTATTTTCTGATATACACAAAAGTTCAAGCAAAATTTTTCATTCTAATATTGCAATCCC
>CACXUV010000061.1 GCA_902770845.1 uncultured Prevotellaceae bacterium | reverse complement strand
CGAGGGCAAGCAATATCGTTGCCTGAAGGTTCTTCCTGTTGAATTGAGACTCAATCATTTGTCGTTACGGTTAATCATCTGCCACTCGGGAGTGACGGCAAGTTTCCTAATGCAGCGGTCAATGACGGCCATGGTCTGCTCGGGGGACTCTTGGCGCTCGCGAGCAATGTCGGCCAAAGCCAGCCTCTCGTGGCCGAAGAGGCCGTAGTAGTGAAGCAGGGCCTCCTCGTCGTCGGGATCGAGAAGGGCGGTGAGGTGCTCCATCCGGTGCTCCTGCTCGTGGGTGCCGCCTTGATAGGCGAGCGCCACGAGGTAGGTGTGAAGGGAGTGGCTGAGAGGGTCCATAGTTCTTTGGGGCTGTATTGGGGCTGCGATGGTATCGCAGCTTACGGGACTATTAAATCGCAGCTTACGGGACAGGTAGTGTTGCAGCTTACTGGACAGTTAGCGGTTCTTGTACATCTGGTCGTAGTACTGCTGGTAGGAACCACTGGTGACGTTGTCGAGCCACTCCTGGTTGTCGAGATACCAGCGCACCGTTTTCTCAATGCCTTCCTCGAACTGCAGCGAAGGTTCCCAGCCCAGCTCGCGCTGCAGCTTGGTGCTATCAATGGCGTAGCGCAGGTCGTGGCCAGCACGGTCAGTGACAAAGGTGATGAGGTCTTCGTCGGCACCTTCGGGGCGGCCCAGCAGACGGTCGACAGTCTTGATCAAGACCTTGATGATGTCGATGTTCTTCCACTCGTTGAAGCCACCAATATTATAGGTGTCGGCCACCTTGCCCTGATGGAAGATGAGGTCGATGGCCCGGGCGTGGTCCTCGACGAAGAGCCAGTCGCGCACGTTCTCGCCCTTGCCGTAGACGGGCAGCGGCTTGCGGTGACGAATGTTGTTGATGAACAGCGGAATGAGCTTTTCGGGGAACTGATAGGGTCCGTAGTTGTTGGAGCAGTTGGTCACGACGACGGGCATTCCGTAGGTGTCGTGGAAGGCACGCACAAAGTGGTCGCTGCTGGCCTTGGCTGCCGAGTAGGGCGAGTGCGGGTTGTACTTCGTGGTTTCCAGGAAGAACTCGTCGCCATAGGCCAAATGATGCTCGGCCGAAGAGGCCGTGGTGGTGAAGGGCGGCTCGATGCCCTCGGGATGGGTGAGCTGCAAGGCGCCGTAGACCTCATCGGTGGAGATGTGGTAGAAACGCTTTCCCTCATATTTCTCGGGCAGGCTCTCCCAGTAGAGCTTGGCAGCCTGCAGGAGCGAAAGCGTGCCCATGACGTTGGTGCGTGCAAAGGTGAAGGGGTCTTTGATGGAACGGTCTACATGGCTCTCGGCAGCCAGGTGTATGATGCCGTCGACCTTCCTGTCCTGCATGAGTTTCAGGAAAGCGTCGAAGTCGCAAATGTCCATCTTCACGAACTCATAGTTGGGACGATTCTCAACATCCTTCAGGTTGGCCAGGTTGCCAGCATAGGTCAGTTTGTCGAGATTGATGATGTGGTAGTCGGGATATTTGTTCACAAACAGGCGCACCACGTGGCTTCCAATGAAGCCTGCGCCGCCGGTAATCACGATAGTACGTTTCATTTGCACAATTGTTTTTATTATGATGTTTTGTTTCTTTCCTTGTAATACTGAATTACAGTCATGATGATGCCGAAGGCGAGTGCCTCGAACAACAGGCCGCCCCAGTCGACTGCATCGCCAAAGACCAGGTCGAGCAGAACGTAGACGACGGCAAACACAACCGCAATCGAAAGAGCCATTACCGTATATCTATACATGGTCGCTTAATGTTATAACTTCGCAATCAGTGAATTTATTGCCTTCGATGGTGAGTCTCACCAATGTTCTTTCCGGGTGCCACCCTTGCAGACCGGCAGCACCGGGGTTGATGTGGAGCAGTCCCAGCGTCTTGTCATACTTTATTTTCAGTATGTGTGAGTGGCCTGCAATGAACAGCTGCGGAGGCGAGCTGTAGAGCAGCGAGCGCACCGAAGGATCGTAGTTGCCAGGGTAGCCGCCAATGTGCTTGATGAGCACGTCGACGTCTTCGCACTTGAAGCGGTTCAGTTCGCGGTACATGAGCCGCAGGTCGCCCCCGTCGCAGTTGCCGCACACGGCGCGCAGGGGTCTGAACGCCGCCAGTTTCTCGGCCACCTCAACAGAACCGATGTCGCCTGCGTGCCAAATCTCGTCGCAGGGTTCAAAGTAGTGCAGGTACTTCTCGTCCCAGTAGCTGTGGGTGTCGCTGATGATGCCTATCTTTTTCAAAATCTGGAAAAACTGAAATGAAAGAATGAAAAGACTACAGTTTTAGCTTCTTGCGCACAAAGGCAGCAATGAACTTCGCCGTTTCCTCGGCCCCCATGGCCGACGAGTCGATGCAGAGGTCGTAGCTGTCGGCCTGTCCCCAGCGCTTGCCTGTGTAGTAGTTGTAGTAGGAAGCCCGGCGGCTCTCCACCTGTCCGATGCGTTTCACGGCCTCATCGTAGCCCACGTTTTTCTGCTCCATGAACAGGCGGGCGCGGTCTTCCATGGAAGCCGTAATGAAGACGTTGACCACACGGGGAAAATCGCGCAGCACATAGTCGGCACAGCGGCCCACAAAGACGCAGGACCCCTCCTGGGCCGCCTTGATGATGGCGTCGCTCTGAAACTTGAACAGCCCCTCCTGCGAGAAGTTGTTCTGATAGAAATTGTTGCCAACGGCAGGGGCGTTGCCATAAGACAAGTGGAAGAAAGAACGGAAGAAGCCCCGGCGCTCGTCGCTGCTCTTGAAGAACTCCTCAGAGAAGCCGCTCTCGCGGGCAGCCAGGTTCAGCAGTTCGCGGTCGTAGTATTTCGCCTGGAACTCCTCAGCCAGCAGTCGGCCTATCTCCAGTCCGCCTGCGCAGACCTGTCGGCCAATGTTAATGATGATATGATTGTCCATAAGACTTGAATTTCCGAATGTGCCACATCAGTATGGGAATGGTGAAGGCAAAGGCGATGAAGTCGCTGGCCGGCATGGAGTACCACACGCCGTCGAGCCCCCACACCAGGGGAAAGACGTAGGCCATGGGCAGCAGGAAGATGAGCTGTCGCGAGAGCGAGAGGAAAATGCTGATGCTGACCTTGCCTATGCACTGGAAGAAATTGGTGATGACGGCCTGAGAGCCCACCACGAAGAACACCAGCATGTCGAGCATGATGCCCCGGGCTGCCATGTCGAGCAACGTGGGGTCGGTGGTGAAGATGCGCGCCATCTGTCGGGGGAACAGCATGGAGATAGCCCAGCCTACAAGCAGTATGGCCGTGGCCACGGCGATGGAGAGCCACAGACAGCGCATCATGCGGTCGTACTTCTGTGCCCCGTAGTTATAGCCCACGATGGGCTGCATGCCCTGTGTGACGCCCATGACGAACATGAAGAACACCATGACCATGGAGTTGGCAATGGAATAGGCACCCACGGCCATGTCGCCGCCATAGCGCACGAACTGGTTGTTCATGAAAATGACGATGACGCACGAGGTGGTTTGCATCAGAAAGGGCGACACGCCGATGCTCACGATGTTGCGCACCAGGTTGGCCTGCAGCCTGTAGATGCCCCGCTTCAGGTGCAACAGCTCGCGCTTGTCGCTGAAAATCCACATCTGCCAGCACAGGGCGAGCGACTGCGACACCACCGTGGCCAGCGCCGCCCCGCGAATGCCCCAGCGGAACCACCACACGAAGGCAATGACCAGCACAATGTTGCACCCCACGGTGAAGAGCGTGGCATACATGGCGTGGCGCGGCTTGCCGGCAGCACGCAGCACGGCGTTCATGCCGAAGTACATGTGGGTGATCATGTTGCCCAGCAGAATGACCTGCATGAACTCACGGGCGTAGGGCAGCGTCACGTCGCTGGCGCCGAAGAACCGCAGGATGGGGTCGAGCAGCAGCAGACTGACCAGCATGAAGAGGAAACCCACCACGAGGTTGAGCGTCACGGTGTTGCCCAGCAGATGCTGGGCCGTCTGATAGTCGCGCTGTCCCAGCTTCACACTGATGCAGGTAGAGGCTCCCACGCCCACGGCAGCACCAAAGGCGGCACCGAGGTTCATGAAGGGAAACGTGATGCCCAGACCGGCAATGGCCTCGGGGCCCACCACCTGGCCAATGACCGAACGGTCGATGATGTTATAGAGCGAACTGGCCACCATGGCCACCATGGCCGGCAGGGCATACTGCCACAGCAACTGCCCCACGGGCTTCGTGCCCAGCTCCAGTGTTTTTTGCCTGTTATCCATATCCAACCGCAAAAGTACTACATTTTTCTGAAACCACCAAATTCTGAATGAAAGATATGAGCAATACTGCGTGTTCGATGTGTAGAATTATTTTTACACGAAGACTTTCATAACTCGAAAATTCTGCACCAAGACTGCTTGAGGGGTCAAATTTTCGAGTTTTGAAAGATTTTCACAACCATCTGATTCCCAAGCGGTTGAGAAAAGCGAGCACACGAAGCATCTTGCAACGGGGCCCCCGTTAGCTGACAACGAAGGCCCCGTTGCGCTGGAACGAAGGTCCCGTTGGCCAGCAAAACAGCTGCCGTTGCGCCGCAACAAGGGCCCGATTGCAGCAGCATCGGCACGGCATTGAGCCGAAAGCAAGACGGAATGGTGCGTGAAACAGCGTTCGGACCATGTTTCACGCGCTGTTTCGCAAAATATTTTTGTCCGTTTTTTCGAAAAAACAGAATATCGGTTGCAAGATTTGGCTGTTTCATTTTTTTGTAGTACCTTTGTGCTCCTAAAGACAAGAAACAGCCAATGAAGAAGCTGATCATACTATTACTGCTGGCAATGGCAAGCGCTGCACCAGCCCAGTCGAAGATGCGCTTCCGAGGTGCCAAGACCTACGCCTGCCGCTTCTACCTGCGCGACAAGCAGGACTGCGGCTACAGCATCGACCGCCCCAGCCACTTCCTGTCGGCCAAGAGCATTGAGCGCCGCAAGAAGCAGAAGCTGAAGATTGACTCGACCGACCTGCCTGTGTCGCCTGTCTACGTGGAGCAGTTTCGCGTGAAAGGCGTCGACGTGCTGGGCACCAGCCGCTGGAACAACACGGTGCTGGCCTGCTCGCGCGACACGGCCTTGCTCAACAGGCTGGCACAGCTGTCATGCGTCAGCGAGTGCAGGATGGTGTACGAGTCGCCCGACTCCATCGACGGCGCCGTGAAGCCATTCCGACCCAACGTGCACAACGACTTCAACCGATGGGACTCGCTGCGGGGCGACCCCCTGGGCATGGCCCGCACACAGATGGAAATGATTGGGGGCGACAGACTGCACGAGGTGGACCTGCGCGGTCGGGGCATCACCATTGCCGTGCTCGACGGGGGCTTCCTGAACGCCGACCTGCTGCCGGCTCTGGCCAAGACGCACGTGGAGGGCATCAGGAACTTTGCCGTGATGGGCGGCGACCAGATGGCCGACTTCAAAGACGAGCGCCAGGCGCTGTTCGAGAGCATTGACCACGGCACCAAGGTGCTGTCGGCACTGGCTGCCGATGCCCCCGAAGTGCTGAGCGGCACAGCCCCAGAGGCCAGCTACTGGCTGCTGAGATGTGAGGACCCGCACACCGAAATGCCCATCGAGGAAGACTATTGGGCCATGGCAGCTGAGTTTGCCGACTCGGTTGGGGCCGATGTGCTCAACTCGTCTTTGGGCTACTACGAATACGACAAGCCCTTCAGCAGCTACCGGCTGCAAGACCTCGACGGCCACACTGCGCTCATTTCGCGCACGGCATCGCTACTGGCCGGCAAGGGCATGGTGCTGTGCAACTCGGCCGGAAACTCGGGCATGAGCTGGTGGAAGAAAATAACCGTGCCGGCCGATGCCACCAACATACTGACGGTGGGTGCCGTGAACAACCACCGGCAAAACGCACCCTTCGCCAGCGTGGGACCCTCGCAGGACGGTCGCGTGAAACCCGACATTGCAGCACAGGGGGCACCCGCCGCCCTGCTGTCGGGGCGCGGCACGCTCGTTCACGACATGGGCACGTCGTTCTCCACACCCATCGTCTGCGGACTGGTGGCCTGCCTATGGCAGGGACTGCCCCACAAGACGGCCCTGGAAATCATGGATCTCGTGAGGCGCAGTGCCTCGCAGGCCGACGAGCCCGACAACATCACAGGCTATGGCATTCCCGACTTCTGGCAAGCCTACATGATCGGGCAGTCGCAATAGTCTCTCCACAAAAGAAAGCAACCCTCATCTGTCACAACAACCCCACACGCCCATGCCCACGATGCACTCACTTACGCTCTTCGAACTCAACAGCCTTGTACGCCAGGTCATCGACTCCACGCTGACCGGCGAATACTGGGTGGAGGCCGAACTGGCCGAAGTGCGCGAGAGCCGTGGCCACTGCTACATGGAACTGGTGCAGAAGGAGGAACACACCAACACGCCCATTGCCCGCGCACAAGCCAAGTGCTGGCGTTCGTCGTGGGCACTCATACAGCCCCATTTTGAACATGTCACGGGCCAGCCACTGCATGCCGGCATGAAAGTGATGCTGAAGGTGCACGCCCAGTTTCACGAGGCATTTGGCTTTTCATGGATTGTCACCGACATCGACCCCACCTTCACCCTGGGCGACCTGGCACGCCGGCGACAGGAAATCATCAGACAACTGAAGGAAGAAGGGGTGTTCGACCTGCAACGCGAACTGCAACTGCCGCTGTTCTGCCTGCGCATTGCCGTAATCAGCAGCGAGGGAGCCGCAGGCTACGGCGACTTCTGCCAGCAACTGGCCGAGAGTGGCTTTGCCTTCAGCACACAGCTGTTTCCTGCCGTGATGCAGGGCGAACAGGTGGAGCAGAGCATCATCGAAGCCCTGAACAGCATCTATTCGGCCACAGGCACTGCCCTTACTTCGGAAGACACGGAGCCGACCGCGCCATTCGACTGCGTGGTGATCATTCGCGGCGGAGGCGCCACAGCCGACATGTCGGGCTTCGACACGCTGGCACTGGCCGAGAACGTGGCTCAGTTTCCGCTGCCCATCATCACAGGCATTGGCCACGACCGCGACGAATGCGTGCTCGACATGGTGAGCCACCAACGCGTGAAAACGCCCACGGCGGCGGCGGCCTTGCTCGTGGACCACGCCCAACAGGTGCTGCTGCGCATCGACCACGCCGAACAGCGCATCGCCTTCCTGGCACAACAGCAACTCGCAACGCTCAGTACCCGACTATTGGCACTGCAAGGGCGCATTCCGGCACTGGTGTCGCTGGCACGAACACGGCACGAGGCACGCATTGCCCAGCTGCAACAGCGACTGGCAGGAGCTGCCACCAGGCAAACAGACAAGGGGCAAAGCCAGATAGACCTGCTGTCGGCTCAATTGGCACCGCTCACCGCCCGAATCCTGGAAAAGCAGCGTCACCAGCTGGAAATGCTGCAACAGCGGGCCACATCGCTCGACCCCAGCCTGCTGCTGAAGCGGGGCTACAGCATCACCACGCTGAATGGCAAGACGGTGAGGAAAGCCACGGCACTGAAGCCCGGCGACGAGATTGTCACTACATTTGAGAAAGGCAACGTAAAATCTATTGTGAAATGAAATACGAAGAAGCACTGCACCAGTTGGAAACCATCGTCAGCAAGATGGAACAAGGCCAATACGACATCGACGAACTGGCCGAACAGCTGAAGAACGCCCAGAAACTCATCAAGCTGTGCCGCGACAAGCTGACCAAGGCCGACAGCGAAATCAAGAAGATTCTGCAAAAGGAGGAATAGACTGCTGCCGGCAAACTTTTGCAAAACAGCTGCACTGCCTGCTGCATCACTTGCAAAGAATTGCGAACCAATTTATTTGGCAGTTCCATTTTTTTGACGTACCTTTGCAGTATGAATCAAAAGAAAAATCAAAAAAAGATAAGGCCAGCTTTTGGGCTGTCATGATTTTGCTCATGTGCCTTTGGATTAACTGGTGGACAAAAAAAGACAACCAGAAAGTAATGGAATCATAAAACAACCAACAAGAAAATATGAAGAACTTAGATTGGGCTAATCTTTCGTTCGGCTACATGCCGACAGATTACAACGTGCGGTGCTACTACCGCGATGGAAAGTGGGGCGAGATTGAAGTATCGTCCGACGAGTATTTGAAACTGCACATGGCTGCCACCTGCCTGCACTACGGACAGGAAGCCTTCGAGGGTCTGAAAGCCTATCGCTGCAAAGACGGCAAGGTGCGCATCTTCCGCGTGAAGGACAACGCTGAGCGACTGCAGAGCACCTGCCGGGGAATTCTGATGCCCGAAGTGCCCACAGAGCTGTTCGAGGAAATGGTGAAGAAAGTGGTGCGACTGAACCAGGAGTACATTCCCACCTATGAGAGCGGTGCCACACTCTACATTCGCCCACTGCTCATCGGCACCAGCGCACAGGTGGGCGTTCACCCCGCCAAGGAGTATTGTTTCCTGATCTTCGTGACGCCCGTGGGCCCCTACTTCAAGGGCGGATTCTCCACAAACCCCTACGTCATCATTCGCGACTACGACCGTTCGGCTCCCCTCGGCACGGGCAAGTACAAGGTGGGCGGAAACTATGCTGCCAGCCTCTTTGCCAACAACCTGGCCCATGAGAAGGGCTACGCCTGCGAGTTCTATCTTGACGCCAAGGAAAAGAAATACATGGACGAGTGTGGCGCTGCCAACTTCTTCGGCATCAAGAACAACACCTACATAACGCCAAAGTCTACAAGCATCCTGCCCTCTATCACCAACAAGAGCCTGATGCAGGTGGCCGAAGACCTGGGACTGAAGGTGGAACGCCGACAGATTCCCGAAGAAGAACTGGAGACCTTCGAAGAGGCTGGCGCATGCGGAACGGCTGCCGTCATCAGCCCCATCAGCTACATCGACGACCTTGACACTGGCAAACGCTACTCGTTTGGCGAAAAGCCCGGCCCCATCTCAAAGAAACTCTACGACACGCTGCGCGGCATTCAGTACGGCGAGATTGAGGACAAGCACGGCTGGACTACCGTGGTGATTGAATAAAAGAACGGATTTTTCCTAAAAATCAGAAAAAAATATGGACTCAAACCAAGGTTACAAGAACAGGGCCCTCGCCAGTTTGGAAGGCAAATGGAGCACGGCTGCCATTGCCGCCCTCATCTATTTTGCACTCAGCGAAGGCATCAGCTATGTAGCAACCGCCCCAATGGGAGACAATCTCACCATCAGCTATGGCACTCAGGGATTCTGGGAACTGCTCTGTCTGCCACTCGGATGGGGATTTGCCATCTTCTTTCTCAACCTGATTCGCAACGAGGACATCAACTATGAGCGCCTATTCGACGGCTACAAGGATTTTGTACGCGTCTTCCTGGCAGGGTTCTTGTGTGTCATGGCTATCGCCATCGGATTTGTTTTCTTCATCGTCCCCGGCATCATCCTTGCCCTGATGTTCTCTCAGACAGAATACATTCTGAAAGACGACAAGCAGATCAGTGCTGCTGACGCCATGGCGAAGAGCATGAAGATGATGAATGGCCACAAGGCCGAACTGTTCTGGCTGATGCTCAGTTTCATCGGCTGGTTCCTGCTGAGCATCTTGACACTCGGCATCGGCTTCCTGCTTCTTGCACCGTATTTCTCAACCACAATGGCTCACTACTATGAGGATTTGAAGGCCGAGCAGCAGGGATAAGAAGCAAGCAGCAAACACAACAAAAACAGAATGCAAGGAGGTGGAAGACAAATGCGTTTTCCACCTCTTTAATTAATTATACATAAATAACACACACCATTTTTGCCCATTTCGAAACTATTTACTACCTTTGCAAACTAAACATCACTGCATTATGAGCAAAGGAAAACTGGCCAAGTTTGCCGATATGGAAACCTATGAGTGCGTCTTTCAATACCCCTACTCGGTGGTGAGCGACGTGCCGTTTGCCATGCGCGGCCATTGGCGCGAACAATATTTTCACAACGACAACCCCATCGTGCTTGAACTGGGATGCGGCAAGGGCGAATATGCCGTGGGACTGGCCAAGCGTCACCCCGACATGAACTTCATCGGCGTAGACATCAAGGGAGCACGCATGTGGACTGGAGCAACGCAGGCCACTCAGGAGGGCATCAAGAACGTGGCTTTCCTGCGCACCAACATCGAGATTATCGACCGATTCTTTGCCCCCGACGAAGTGCAGGAAATATGGCTCACGTTCAGCGACCCGCAGATGAAGAACCCGCGCAAACGCCTCACATCGACATTCTTCATGCAGCGCTACCGCCGATTCCTCACCGACCGTGGCATCATTCACCTGAAGACCGACTCGAACTTTCTTTTCACCTACACGAAAGCCATGGTGGAAAAGAACCTGCTGCCCACGGAAGCACTGACCGAAGACCTTTACCAAGACAAAGGCAAACAAGGGGCTGCTCACGATGCTCAATTGGAAGAGGCGGCCTCAATACAGACCTACTATGAACAGATGTGGCTGGCACGCGGCCTCAACATACGCTACATGAAGTTCCTGCTGCCACACGAGGGCGAACTGCTGGAACCCGAAATAGAAATTGAACTGGACGACTACCGAAGCTATCACCGCTCGAAGCGGAGCTCGCTCACAACAAGCAAATAGGAAAAAGAATATACTGCAAAAGAACTGAAGAATGAAGAAAACTCTCATACTGCTACTGCTGCTGACCCTGCAAACCGTGGCATGGGCACAAACAGGCCAACTCACCATCACCACCGACTCGGTGGGCAAGCTGGCCAAACTGCTGCCCGACAGCCTGCGCTACACCATGAGCGAACTGAAAATCGTGGGCCCCGTCAACGGCAACGACCTGCGCATCATCAAGATGATTGCGACACATCTGGCCACCAAGAAGCCCAACGAACGCATACTCACTACGCTGGACTTGTCTGAAGCAGAACTCACCGAGAGCAAAGGTGCCTTCCGCACCAGCAGCGAGGGCTTCCCAGCCGCACTGTTCGTCAACAGCAAGGCTCTGGAGAAGGTGATACTGCCCAAGGGCATGCTCACGCTGAGCAAGAGCTGCTTCAGCGGTTGCATCAGTCTGAAAGAGGTGGTGCTGCCCGATGAGCTGACCATCATCGACGACAATGCTTTCCTGAACTGCCAAAGTCTGAAGACCATCAACCTGCCACCCGCGCTCAACAAGATTGAGAACCATGCCTTCGACGGATGCAAGTCGCTCGACAGCCTGAACCTGCCGGCATCGGTAGACCTGATTGACAGCTATGCCTTCAACAAATGTTCCAACCTGCAGAAGATTGGGCTCGACTGCGCCATTACGAGCATTCCCAGCAACGCTTTCGCCGAATGCGAACGGCTGAGAAGCGTGGTGCTGCCTCAATCGGTCACGGCGATTGGTGACGAGGCATTCAAGGGCTGTACCATGCTGGAAAGCATCACACTGCCCGAAGTGCTCACGGGTATCGGCATCAGTGCCTTTGAAGGGTGCAGCAGCGTTCGCCTGATTGAGGCTCAGACCGTGACGCGCATTGAGCGCGAAGCCTTCAAAGACTGCACCAGCCTGCACACCATAGAGATTGGCAGCATCAACCGACTGGGCAACAATGTATTCGAGAACTGTCTGGGACTGGCCACGGTCAAGATGGAAGGCAACCTCAGCGAAATAGACGATGAGACATTCCGTGGCTGCACCAACCTCAGCTATGTGAGTCTGCCCGGCACCGTCAAGAAAATTGGCACACGGGCATTCTATGAATGCAAGTCGCTGCCGGGCATCAAACTGCCCGGAGCCGTCTCGGTCATCGAGGATCATGCCTTTGAGAACTGTGCCAGCCTGAAAAGCATTCTCATCCCCAACCTGGCAAAGAAACTGGGCAGCAGTGCCTTCGAGGGTTGCACATCGCTCGACAGCGTCAACATTCAGGGATTCATCGAGAAACTGGAAAGCGACGCGTTCCGCTATTGTCACTCGCTGCGCACAGTCATACTGCCTGTTTCCATCAAAAGCATCGGCGACAATGTGTTCCAGGAGTGCTCACTGCTCGAAAACATCAAACTGCCCATTTCCGTGGGCAGCATCGGCGACAACGCTTTCGAGAAATGCGCCACGCTTCACTCCATCGCCATTCCGGCTGCTTGCAAGAGCATTGGCAGTGCCGTCTTCCGCGAATGCAGCGCACTGACCACCGTGGAACTGCCGGCCGCCCTGAAGAAAATTGGAGGCAACGCATTTGCCAAGTGTGTGTCACTACGCGAAGTAGTGTGCCGTTCGCCCATCCCCCCCATGCTCACCCACAGCACTTTCAAAGGCGTGGTGCTGGCTGCCTGCCGCATCATTGTGCCAAGGGGCTCGCGCAACACCTACAGGAAGGACAAGTCGTGGAGCAAGCTGCCTCAGATTGTAGAGCAATAAAAAAGAAACAAACGAAATCATCTTTTTCCAAACAAGAAATGACATTATATCCTAAACTCATTATGGACGCGCTCGCAACCGTTACCTATGCGGGCACGAAAAAGAATTTGGTGGAAAGCGGCATGGTGGCCGACACACCCAGCATCAACGGAATGAATGTGAAAGTGGTGCTCGAGTTTCCACGCGACACCGACCCATTTCTGAAGTCAACCGTAAAGGCAGCCGAAGCAGCCATACACTACCATGTTTCGAAAGACGTCGAAGTGGAAATCATCACCGAGTTCAAGTCGAAACCACGGCCCGAAGTGGGCAAGCTGTTGCCTCAGGTGAAGAACATCATTGCCGTGAGCTCAGGCAAAGGCGGCGTGGGCAAGAGCACCGTTTCGGCAAACCTGGCCATTGCCCTGGCACGTTTGGGATATAAAGTGGGCCTGCTCGACACCGACATCTTTGGCCCCTCAATGCCCAAGATGTTCAATGTGGAAGACGCCCGACCCTACGCCGTCAACGTAGATGGGCGCGACCTCATCTGCCCCGTCGAGCAATATGGCGTGAAACTGCTCTCTATAGGCTTCTTCGTTTCGCCCACCACAGCCACACTGTGGCGCGGAGGCATGGCCACCAACGCACTGAAGCAACTCATTGCCGATGCCGACTGGGGGGAACTTGACTATTTCATCCTTGACACACCACCAGGAACCAGCGACATTCACCTCACACTGCTGCAAACACTGGCCATCACGGGTGCCATCATCGTGTCAACCCCACAACAAGTGGCACTGGCCGATGCCCGAAAGGGAATCGACATGTATCAGAACGACAAGGTGAACGTGCCCATACTGGGCTTAGTGGAAAACATGGCATGGTTCACACCTGCCGAACTTCCTGAAAACAAATACTACATCTTTGGAAAGGAAGGCTGCAAACAGCTGGCCGAAGAGATGCACGTGCCTCTGCTGGCACAAATCCCACTGGTTCAGAGCATTTGCGAGAGTGGCGACGCGGGAGCACCTGCTGCCACCAAGGTTGACACCATGACAGGACAGGCGTTCATTAATCTGGCTCAGGCTGTGGTCACAGTAGTGAACCGTCGCAACAAGGAACTGCCCCAAACCAAGATAGTAGGAACGAAGTAACCGTTGTCGCAGGTTCTTTGACGGGACAAAGTATCCCGTCACCGATTCTGTTTGGCACGTTTCATCTCTGCCAAACGCATGCGCACGTCTTGCCGGGCCAGGTGAATCTGATAGCGATAGACCGCGCAGGCCAACAGGAAATAGACCAACGCCTGAATCCACAAGATGCGATATTGCCAGATTACATCGCCCAGCGTGCACCCCATGGAATTCAGTCCCACATAGGCTTGTATTCCGAAAGTTGAGGGAAACAGCCAGGAAACACCTTGCCAGACACCTGCAATGTTGCTTTGCGGCCAGCTGATACCCGAAAGAAACAGCAGCGGCACAGAGATGAACACCATGAGCAACATCACGTTCTCACGGTATTTCACCATACAGGAAACAACCATACCAAAGAAGATGCAGGCCAACGTGTAAGGCAGCATGAGCGCAAGCAATATCTGCCAGGAGGCCAACTGGGGGAAATGGAACAGGCGTGGAACCGCTGCTACCAGCCAAACGGCTACCACGGCATAAATCATGAAATAGCACAATGCCTTGCCGAACACAATACGCAGTGTGTTGTGATAATGCTTGTTCACTGGTATGAGCTGTCCGTATCGGTTGTTCTCGCGAGCAGTACCAGCCGAAAGTCCTATGCCTAAAACAAGCGTTTGCTGCAGAATCAGCATCAGCACCCCTGGCAAGATGAAGGAGCCATAGCCGCCCTGCGGATTGAAAAGAGCCACGTCGTCAAAGTCAAGCGGACGGGCCGAAATAGCTTCTTCACGAGCCGTGAAGTGACCTCCCAGTTTGGTCCTCAACTCTGTTCCCATTTGCATTGATACCATCTGAGCGGTCTGGAACACCGCTTTATAGGCAAGCATCAGACTCATGTCGCAGTACACGCTGATCACGCCCTGCTGCATGCGAAACAGATTGGTCTCGAAGTCGCTTGGAATCAAGTAAATGCCTTTCACCAACTGACGCGACACAAGCGACTTTGCCTCGTCAAGGTCCTGGGCATAGTAGGCCACATGCACATCGGGCGAAGCATCGCACATCCGAATGAATTGGCGCGACAAGCCCGAATGACTCTGGTCAACCACACACACAGGCACATCGCGAACCGTCTCGTTGTTGTAAATCCACGAATAAAGAAGCGGATAGACCAAGGGTACAATAATGAAGAAGATGAGCACTCCTTCATCTTTCACCACCTGCTTCATCTCTTCACGCCAAATGTAGCAAATGTCTTGCAGGCTGTCGAATGCATTATGGAATATAGACATAGGTAAGCATTGCGTTCTTTATCTTCTTGATGACACACCAAGGCAGCAACAAGAAGGCCACCAGTGCGGCAAAATGGAACCAAGCCTCAACGAGGGGGAAGCCATTGAACACGCAGGTCTGGTAAATCATGAAATAATGACGAAGTGGAAACAGCCACGACAACGACTGCAACGGGCCATCCATGCCCATGACTGGGAAAGCCGATCCCACCATCGAGAAACTTAGTACAGCCCACAGCGAACAGATGCTCATCGACATGCGCAGCGACGGCATCAGGCCATAAGCAAAGATGCCGAAGCCCTGTGAGGCCAGCACCTGAATGAGTCCCAAGAGCAGCAACATCCACGAACTGCCCAAATGAGGGAAGCCCAAATGGAAGAACACGTACCACTCATAGAAGTAGACCAAAGCCAGCCAAATCAGCGTATGGGGAAGGAACTTCCCGACCAGGGCCGTAACAACGCGGTTATCGGCCATGGCAAGCCAGTCCTTCGAGGTGCCGAACTTCACTTCGGCTCCCAACGAATAGGCGGTAATTAGGAAGATGAACAGCATCATCAAGCCTGGCACAAGCATGGTGCTGAGATAGGAATTATAGCTGCCCCAGGGATTGGCAATCTGGTGCAGGTCAATCTTGATGGGTTGCAGAAACGTTTGTATCTGTTCATTGGTAAAGCCACGAGCCTGCAGCATGGCCTGTCCCACTGCAGCCGAACCTAAGGTTGAAATGGTCTTCAAGTCCTTCATAACCATCGAGCCTGCCGTGAGCGAGGTATATGTGTAATAATAGGAAATCTTGGGTTGCCTGCTGGAAAGCAGATTGTCGGTGGTTCCCTTTGGAAAGTACAGGAAACCATATATTTCGCCCCGCTGAATGGCGCGACGTGCCTCGCTCATTGAAGGATAATGGGCCACCACATGCGACATCTGCATGGCATCAAGCCTGCGTGTCAGGGCTCGCGTGGTCGAGGTGTTGTCAAGGTCTACCACGCCCACAGGCATGCTTGTTGGCCATCATGATTTGATATATCTGCCGCAACCAACTCATCACTTCACAATAAGCGACATGCCAGGACGCAAGCCTTCGAGCGCCTCAACCGGACGGGCTTTCACCTCAAACGTCTTCAGGTCGTACTGCCCGTTGGCCTTCGTGGCCTTCCACACGGCATACGATCCCTGGTCCTTCATGTGATACACCTTCATCTTCACATCTTTATTGAAAGCGGGAACAAAGGCGGTCAGCTCTGTTCCTATCTGCATGCCATTCAGCTGATCTTCACGCACATTGAAAGTGCCCCACAAGTCTTGCATCATCGAGATTGTCATAATGGGGCTACCCGTTCCAACAAGCTCGCCCACCTTGGGGTAGATGTTGCTCACCTCGCCTTCCATCTGTGCCAGCTGCACCGTTTCATTAATGTAGCTCTTCACCTCCTGCACAGCCCCCTTGGCACGGTTCACCTGAGCCTGTGCAGCCAGTTTTTCTTCCTGGCGAGCCCCATTCATGGCCATGTCGTACTGACTCTGAGCAGCTTTCACCTGAGCCTGAAATGCTTTATAGTTGGCCAGCGCCTCATCACGCTTCTGGGCACTCATCACGCCTTCATCGAACAAGCGTTGCACACGGTTATACGATTTCTCGGCTATTTCCAGACCAGCCTTGGCCTGCTGCAAAAGCTGGAATGCTCCTTGCACCTGCTCCTTGCGGGCACCGTTACGAGCCATCAGTTCCAAAGCAGCAGCCCCGTCTTCGGCACCCTGCGCCTGAGCCATCTTGGCACGCACCTCGGGAGCATCGAGAATGGCAAGCGTGTCGCCCACCCTCACATAGTCGCCCTCTTTCACTCTGATTTCAAGGATGCGCCCAGGCACCTTGCTCGACACTCGATATTCACTCACTTCCACCTGTCCCTGTATGATTTCCGGATCGCGTCCCAGTGCGAAGAAACCTATGACGGCCACCACGACCACAACGATTGCAAAGCCAAGAATGGCAAACAGGATGTTGTTATGTTGTACTTTTGCTTGTGACATCTTTTTTCTCTTTTATTGTTTATAATACTTATGAGGAAAATATCCACCTGTTCAAATTTCCGACTTCCCCTTTCTTAGGGAGCCAAAACGCCCAGTGCTTTTTGCAGATCGACCTGACTGAGCCTCACACTTATTTCAGCATCAATCTTCTGCGATTGCGCCTGCAGCCAGGCCGTTTGTGCTTCCATCACCACCGTGGGCGAAATCACACCTTCCTGGAAGCCCAGGTTGGCCGTGCGCAAGTTCTCATCGGCCCGCTTGATGCCAGCTTCGGCCATGGCAAGTCGCTTATTGGCTTCATCCACCTTGAAGGTGGTCTGATTCACCTGCAGTTCTATCTTCTCGCGGGCTTCGTCGCGTTCCAGCGAGGCAATGGCGGTGGCGCCTTTCGACGCACGCACCTTGTACATCACATCACCCCAGTTCCAGATGGGCACCCGAACGAGTACACCCACATTCCAGAATCCATGAAATTTCTTCTCAAATCCATTCACCAGACTGGGATTGCTCACTGCATAGCCACCCATCAGGGCCACCTGAGGCAGATTGCCAGCCTTCATAATCCGTGTGGCCTGCTTGCTCATCTCCACACCGTTGTCGAGCATTTTCAGTTCAGGACGATTTTCTATGGCCTGAGCCACGTTCAGCTGCGGATGCAACGTGACCACGGCCAGGTTCTCAGCATCCTCATCGGCCAAGGTGATGGCTTCGTTTGTGGGCAGTCCCATCATCTGGCAAAGCAGCATTTTCGAGAGCACCAAGCCGTCATTGACCTGCTGCACAGCCATTTCGGCCTCGCTCACCTTCACGCTCACGCTCAAGCCTTCGCTACGGGTGGCCACGCCTTCCTGAATCATCTTCTGCACATCGCTGTCAAGCTTCTTCACCAATGCCAGAAAGCCCTCGGCCAGTCGTTTCTTATGCTTCAGCGACACCACCTGCCAATAAGCCTGGTCGGTGCTATAAGCCACCGTCTGCCTTCGAGCCTCAGCCGAATTGGCCGCCAACTCTTCGCCCAACTCTGCCATTTTGTTCATGGCCACGATGCTACCGCCCATAAACACAGGCTGGGTCACAAGGATGCTGCCAGCCCAAAGGTTGCGCGTATCGGTATGAAAGGCGTCTACGATTTTTTGTCCTCCACTGTTCAGGAGCCCAGTAATGCCGGCCCCCATCTGCTGCAACGCACCCAACGACCCCGTTGCCGATAGTGCAGTAGCCAACTGCATAAGTTCAGACGGCGATGCAGCCAAAGCCCCTTTCAGGGCAGAACCGACATTAGTTCCCAGATTCTGCAAACTGCTCTTTTGATCATTACTAAGGAGTGAAATCTCTTCACTTGTGTACTGATACGTGCCCAGCGCCGAAACATGAGGCAAATACTTTGTGCGAGCCGACTTCCTGATGTTTGAAGCCACCTCCTGTTTCAGCTTTGAAACGCTCAGCTGCTTGTTGTTTCGCAACGCCAGCGCCCTGCAGCTGTCCAACGTCAGCAGGCGTTGGGCCCCTACGGGCAAAGACGCACCGACAAGCAAAAGAAATCCAATGAATCTGTTCATCTTTTCTCTATTTGAAGCTAAATGTTCTTGAACCAATCATGTTTCCATCGGCAAAGATGCTCACACGGTAGTCGCCACCATCCAGGAACTCGTTCACGTTCCAGAACGTAGCCACTTGCATTTCTTCACCCGTATATTCAATGCTCTTGCGCATGGAAAATTCCAGTTGTCTGTTCTCATAAGCAAAGGTGCCGCCACCATTCAGCACAGAGCCATTGGGCGTTTGAATGCGAACATACACCGTGCGCATGCCGTTGGCAGCCGTCACGTTGCGTGCAATGGTGAAGGCCACCTGAATCTGCTTGCAGTCCTTCATTTTCTTGGCAGCCTTGTTTCGCTTGTTCAGCAGCGTCATCGAAATGCCAGTAGCATCGAGCTGTGCAGCAATAGCCACTTTTTCGCTCAGCGACGCCTTTTCCGACTGCAACGTCTGAGCCGTGCGGCTGGTTTCCTCCAGTTCGCTCTTGATCTGTGTGTTCTCGTCGCGCAGCGCCATATTCACCTGGTTCAGCGAGTCCACCTGCCTGATGTAGCTTCTCAGCACCTCGCGCACCGTTGCCAGTTCCTTTTTCAGTCGTGCAATCTCCCGTGCATCCGATGCTTTCACCTGCTTCAGCTCCTCCAGCAGCTGCTGGGTGCGCAACTGCTCCTGCGTGAGTTGAGCGACGATCGAGTCATTGTTAATCTGAGTCATCATCTCGCTATACTGCAAGGTGAAGCGCTCGTATTCGTTTTCCATTTCCTGCTTGTCGAGCTCGGCCAGTTCCTGCATTTCCTGGTTCATCTGCCTTTGCTCCTGCAATCCCATAAACAACCACAGGGCCACACCGGCCAGAGCCAGTATTGCCACCACAGCGCATGCAATCAGTGTTTTCCTCATTATCTCCTTACTATAAATTGTATGCAAAATTAATGTTTTCAGACGAATTCTCAAAAAAAATTTCCACTTCATTCACACAAATACAGAAAAAAAGAACATTTTTAGCAGTTTAGTGCCCAAATGCATAAGAATTGGCTGTAAAAAATTTGGCAAAACAAAATAAAATGCTTATTTTTGCGTCGAAGAACCTTTGAAAGCAACATTACTGCTTATGCCGAAGACCAACTTCCTCCACAAAGTGTTCCATCTCTATTATGATGGATTCCGCAACATGACGCTTGGGCGCACGCTCTGGGCCATTATTCTCATCAAGCTTTTCATCATGTTTGCCATCCTGAAGGTATTTTTCTTCCCCAGTTTCGTTGGGCAGCATGCCGATGAGGGCGACGAGCCCGAGTTTGTTGCCTCGCAAATGCTCGACCGATAGTTCCAAGTCCTGCATTCCGCGACACAACCGCCTAAAACAATCATCCAACAGCTCATTTACTAAAATCTAAAACTATATGCAACACCTATTATTAAACATCGACGCAGGCACCATTGACTGGTCGCGCGCTCAATTTGCCCTTACTGCCATCTATCACTGGCTTTTCGTGCCCCTCACGCTGGGCCTGGCAGTAATCATGGGCATTGCCGAAACGTGCTACTACCGCACGAAGAAGCGTTTCTGGAAAGAAGTGGCCATGTTCTGGCAAAAGCTCTTTGGAGTGAACTTTGCCATGGGTGTGGCCACAGGTATTATTCTTGAGTTCGAGTTTGGCACCAACTGGAGCAACTACTCCTGGTTCGTGGGCGACATCTTTGGTGCGCCCCTGGCCATCGAAGGCATTCTGGCCTTCTTTATGGAGAGCACCTTCGTGGCCGTGATGTATTTTGGCTGGAAGAAGGTGAGTGCCGGTTTCCATCTTGCCTCCACCTGGCTCACGGGCCTGGGGGCCACCATTTCGGCGTGGTGGATTCTGGTGGCCAATGCCTGGATGCAGAACCCCGTGGGCTGCGAGTTCAACCCCGACACCATGCGCCACGAAATGGTGGACTTTCTGGCTGTGGCTTTCTCGCCGTTTGCCGTGGGCAAGTTCTTCCACACCGTCATTTCCAGCTGGATCATCGGTGCCGTGTTTGTCATGGCCGTGTCGTGCTGGTATCTCATGAAGAAACGCGAGCAGAAACTGGCCGTGGAGAGCATCAGGATTGCCGCCTGCGTGGGCCTCATCGCCTCGCTGGGTGCAGCTTTCACAGGCCACATCTCGGGCCAGCAGGTGGCACAGGCTCAGCCCATGAAGTTGGCTGCCATGGAGGCTTTGTATAATGGTGGAAGCGAACAGGGCCTCACCGCCATTGCCTGGGTGAATCCTTTCAGCCAGCCCAATTATGAAGAACAACAGTCACCGGCCTTCAAACTCGACATGCCCTACGCTCTTTCTATCATGGCCACCAACCGTCCCGACGGCTACGTGCCCGGCATCAACGACATTCTGAACGGCTACACCCGTCCCGACGGCACGCAAGAGCCTTCGGTGGAAGAAAAGATGCAACGGGGCCGCCTGGCCATTCAGGCACTGGCCGACTATCGCCAGGCCAAGAAGGAAGGTGCCAGCGAGGAAGTGCTGGGCGCCCAGCTTTCAACCATCAAGCAAAACATGCCTTACTTTGGCTATGGTTACATTCGCGACAAGAGCGAGGTGGTGCCCTACGTGCCCGTGAACTTCTGGGCATTCCGCATCATGGTGGGACTGGGCTGCGTGTTCATTCTCTACTTTGCCATCCTGTGCATCATGGCCTTCAGGATTCCCCTGCTGTCGGTCATCACGCGCCGACTGCTGTCAAGCCTGGGACTGGTGCCTGAGACCGAAGCCGACTCTCACAACCTGACCAACCTGCCTGCATGGCACTACTGGGTGCCCATCGTGCTGCTGCCCCTGGCCTACGTGGCCTCAGAGAGCGGCTGGCTGGTGGCCGAGTTCGGACGCCAGCCCTGGACCATACAGGACATGCTGCCCACCTGGGCTGCCGTGAGCGACCTGAACGCTGGCAGCGTGGCCACCACATTCTTCATCTTCCTCATTCTCTTCACCACCATGCTGGCTGTTGAAATCAACATCTTGCTCAAACAAATCAAGAAAGGACCACAATCATGACATACGATTTTCTGCAACACTACTGGTGCTTCATCGTTTCCTTGCTGGGAGCACTGCTTGTATTTCTGCTTTTCGTTCAGGGAGCCAACTCCGTGGCGCGGTCGTTAGGACAGACCGAGGAAGGCCGACGGCTTGTCTACAACTCCACGGGCCGCAAGTGGGAGTTCACGTTCACCACGCTCGTCACCTTTGGCGGAGCTTTCTTCGCCTCGTTCCCCTTGTTCTATTCCACCAGCTTTGGCGGAGCCTACTGGCTGTGGATGCTCATTCTCTTCACCTTCGTGCTGCAAGCCGTGAGCTATGAGTTCCAGAACAAGATTGGCAATTTCCTGGGCCCCAAGACGTTCCAGTTCTTCCTGACCCTCAACGGCATTCTCGGTCCGCTGCTTCTGGGAGGAGCCGTGGCCACCTTCTTTGAGGGTTCCAACTTCATCATCGAGAAGGGCAATCTCATTGATGCCCAGGCCATGACGCCCGTGATCAGCCACTGGGCCAACGCCTCCCACGGCCTCGACGCCCTGCTCAATCCCTGGGTACTGGTGTTTGGCTTTGCCGTGGTGTTCCTGGCCCGCACCCTGGGCATTCTCTACGTCATGAACAACATTGCCGACGAAGACATTCGCAGCCGTGGCAGCGTGCGCCTCGTGGGGGCTGCCGTGCCGTTCCTCATTCTCTTCGTGGCCTATCTGGTCCACCTGCTGCTGAAGGACGGCTTTGCTGTCGATGCCAACGGCATTGTCTACATGGAGCCTTACAAGTATCTCACCAACCTGCTCACCATGTGGCCCCTGCTGCTGGTGCTGCTGGTGGGTGTGGCCCTGGTGCTCTTCGGCATTGGCAAAACCGTGCTGTCGAAAGACTATGTGAAAGGCATCTGGCCCGCAGGCATCGGCACCGTGCTCACCGTGCTGCCCCTGCTGCTGTGCTCGGCCTGGAACGGCACTGCCTACTATCCTTCTACAGCCGACCTGCAGTCGTCGCTCACCATTGCCAACTCCTGTTCGAGCGAGTTCACGCTGCGCACCATGTTCTACGTGTCGTTCCTGGTGCCCTTCGTGCTGGCCTACATCGTGTACTGCTGGCGCAAGATCGATGCCAAGAAGCTCACGGCCGACGAAATCAAGAACGACCACGCCTACTGAATGCCAACGCGGATAGAATCGGTTAAAAGAAAGAAATAGTAAATAAATCATAAATAACCTATTAAACCAGACTAAATGAAAAGAACAATCCTGATGCTATTCATGGCCGTCTTTTGCCTCTCAGCCTCGGCCCAGACCGCCCAGAAGCTCTACGAAGAGGGCAAGACCCTCTACGACCAGAAGAACTACACGGCTGCTTTCCCCAAGCTGAAGGCTGCCGCCGAGAAGGGCCACAAGAAGGCACAATACCGCCTGGGCCGCTGCTACGACAAGGGCAACGGCACGGAAGAAGACGATCGGAAGGCTTTCGGCTGGTATGAGAAATCGGCCGCACAGGGCTATGCCAAGGCCATCTATCAGCTGGGCAAGTGCTACAAGGACGGCGAGGGCGTGCAGAAAGACAAGAAGAAAGCCGTGGAACTCTTCACCAAGGCTGCCAAGATGGAGAATGCCGATGCCGAATATGCCCTGGCCAAAGCCTACTTCAAGGGCAAGGGCATTGCCACCGACAAGGCTCAGGCCAAGAAGTGGCTGCAGCGTGCCGTGAGCAACGAGAAAGGGGGCAAGGAAGTCCTGGCCGACCTGCGCAAAGATGCTGCCGACGGCGAAGAAGATGCCAAGGCCATGCTGGCTCTCATTGGCAAGAAATAAGCCTCATAACACTCTGATATTCAATCGTTTGCAATAGGGCCTCCGTTATGTTGCAACGGGGGCCTAATTGCGATGCAACGGGGCCCCCGTTGTGATGCAATAGGGCCCCCGTTGTGATGTAATTCGAACCCCGTTGTAAAACGTCCAGACAGGGGTGCAAAAGAAAAGCCATTTTTCTTTTGGTTTTTTGCCCGTTTCGTCGTACCTTTGCACGGCGAAAAGCAGAGCATGGCCGCTCAAAAGACCGAGAAGCCTTCCTCACGCGCGCGTAATATAAATAAGGTGAGATGATTGTTTGCATAGCAGAGAAACCCAGCGTGGCCAAGGACATTGCCCGCATTCTGGGAGCCAACAGCAGCCACGACGGCTATATGGAAGGCAACGGGTATCAGGTGACGTGGACCTTTGGTCACCTGTGCGAACTGAAGATGCCCGAAGACTACACCCCCCTGTGGAAGTCGTGGAGCCTTTCGTCGCTGCCCATGATACCCCCGCGTTTCGGCATCCGCCTCAAAGAAGATCAAGGCATCAAGAAGCAGTTTGCCACCATCGAGCACCTCATGCAGGCTGCCGATGGCATCATCAACTGCGGCGATGCCGGCCAGGAAGGCGAGCTCATTCAGCGCTGGGTCATGCAGAAGGCACAGGCCCACTGCCCCGTGAAGCGCCTGTGGATTTCGTCGATGACCGATGAAGCCATACGCGAAGGCTTTGCCAACCTGAAAGACCAGGCGGAGTATCAGTCGCTCTATCTGGCCGGACTGTCGCGTGCCGTGGGCGACTGGCTCCTGGGCATCAACGCCACCCGTCTCTACACCATCAAATATGGGCAGAACCGCCAGGTGCTCTCCATTGGCCGTGTGCAAACGCCCACGCTGGCCCTCATCGTGAACAGGCAGAAGGAAATAGACAATTTCAAGCCCGAACCCTACTGGGTGCTGGCCACCGTCTATCGCGACACCGTGTTCACGGCCACTTCGGGCAAGTTCACGTCGAAGGAAGAGGGCGAGAAAGCCTTTGCCACCATCGAGGGAAAAGACTTCACCATCACCGACGTTCAGAAGAAAAACGGCAAGGACACACCTCCCTCGCTCTACGACCTGACCTCGCTGCAAGTGGACTGCAACAAGAAATTCGGCTACTCCGCCGAGACAACACTGAACCTCATCCAGCAGCTCTACGAGCAAAAGCTGACCACCTATCCGCGTGTAGACACCACCTTCCTGAGCGACGACGTCTACGCCAAATGTCCGCAAATCATGAACGGTCTGTTCCAGACCCGCGTGTCGGGCATGTCGCCCTACGCCGAACTGGTGAGACCCCTGGGCGGCAAGCCGTTGCCCAAATCGAAGAAGGTGTTCGACTCGTCGAAAGTCACCGACCACCACGCCATCATTCCCACAGGCGTTCCGCCGCAGAGCCTCACCGACATGCAGCGCCGCGTCTACGACCTGGTGGCCCGTCGCTTCATTGCCGCCTTCTATCCCGACTGCAAATTTGCCCAGACCACGGTGCTGGGCGAAGTGAAAGGTGCCCCGTCGACCCCCGCAGCAGACCACAATTCCGTCGAGGCCATCGAGTTCAAGGTCACAGGCCGCACCATTCTCGACCCGGGCTGGCGCACCGTTTACGCCAAGGACGTGCAGAGTCTCGACGAAGAAGAGAAGAAGCCCGACGAAGAAGAGCGCACGCTGCCCGTCTTCACGAAAGGCGAAAGCGGCCCCCACACCCCCACCCTGAGCGAGAAATGGACCACGCCCCCGAAGTTCTACACCGAGGCGTCACTGCTGCGCGCCATGGAGACCGCCGGCAAGTTTGTGGAAGATGAAACGCTGCGCGCCGCCCTGAAAGAAAACGGCATCGGCCGCCCTTCCACCCGTGCGGCCATCATCGAGACGCTCTTCAAGCGCCACTACATCCGGAAGGAGCGCAAGAACCTGGTGGCCACGCCCACAGGCATCGAGCTCATCGACCTCATCCACGAAGAACTGCTCAAGAGCGCCGAGCTCACGGGCATCTGGGAAAAAAAGCTGCGCGACATTGAGCACCACCAGTATGATGCCACTCAGTTCATTGACGAGCTGAAACTGCAGATCAACGACATTGTGCATCAGGTCATTGCTGACCAGACCAAACGCCACGTGACGGCGGCTCCGGCCGAAAAACCCAAGGAAGAAAAGAAGGCTGCTGCCAAGCCTGCCCGACGCAAGAGCACCAAGAAGAAAGACGACAACGCTGCTGCATCTGCCATCAAGGAGGGCGACGCCTGTCCGCTTTGCGGCAAGGGCCACATCATCAAGGGCAAGACGGCCTACGGATGCAGCGAGTGGCGAAACGGCTGCACCTTCCGCAAGCCTTTTGAATAGCTGAAGAAGAAAAAAATTTCGCAGGGTCATGCAACTTTTTCTGTTTCACAAGCGTCTAACCAATAAAAACAAACCGAAATATGAAAAAGAAACTGATAGCAACCACCCTGACGCTGCTTCTTGCCATTGGCGCAGGCGCAGCACCGCAAGCACAGTCGCCAACACCGCAAGACTCACAAGAAATTGAGGCCACGGCCCAGCCCAATGCCATCGAGGTGTTCTCCGACACCACCTCGACGACCACAGCTGCCACAGCAGTGCCTGCAAACAGCGACGATGCCAATGAAAGCGACGACGATGCCGAAGAACTGTTCGAGAAAATGGTGCGCCACACGTTCACCTTCACCGACACCACCTTCGCTGGCATGTTCTTCTTGCTGGCTCTCCTGTTCATCCTGTTTGTCCTTTCCCCCATCGGCATCCTGGCCCTGCTGTTCTATTTCATCTACAAGAACCGCAAGCAGCGGCTGAAGTTTGCCGAACAGGCCATGAAGAACGGGCAAACCATACCCGACGGATTCGTCAACGCCCAACCCACTGCCCCCAGCAACGACCTGCGCACCAAAGGCATACGCCAGCTGTTCCTGGGCATTGGCCTCATGGTCTTGCTCTACAACGTGGCTGGCAACATCGGACTGGGCATTGGCGCACTGGTGGCCTGCATCGGACTGGGCAACCTTGTTGTCTCGCGCTCAGACAACAACCGGAAGAATCAAGACAACAACATCAACCAAGAACAAAACATTCAGTATTATGACTAAGAATCTCTATCGTTCCAACGACCGCGTGCTGGGCGGCGTATGCGCCGGACTGGCCGAATACTTCGGACTCGACATCACCCTGGTGCGCCTGGCCTACGCCGTGCTCACGTTCTGCACGGCCTTCAGCGGTGTCATCATCTACATCATTGCCTGGATCATCATCCCCCCAAGATACTGATTCATGCACACGTCTTCGCCCAGCGACCACACGCTCGCAAGCCTGGTGGCAACTCATGGCGACAAGCAAGCCTTCAGCCAGCTTGTGCGTCGCCACCAGTCGGCCATCCGCAGGTTCTTCCTGAACCTCACGGGCTGATGCGCATTGCCTATAACATCTTCTACGACCACAAGCGCAAAACTCTGCGCAGCGCGCCCGACGGCCAACAGCCGCCCGACAAGGCCGAAACACCGCAGCCACACCTGCGCATGGACCTCTACCAGGCACTGTCGCTCCTGCGCGACGAAGAGCGCACCTGCATCACGCTGCAGTACATCGACGGACAGCCCATCGAGCAAATATCGCTCATCACGGGCATTCCCGTCAACACCGTGAAGTCGCACCTGAAGAGAGGCAAAGAAAAACTGACCACCTACTTAAAGCAAAATGGCTATGACCACACCCCAAGATGAACAGCTGCTCAACAGTTTCTTCCAGGCAGCCCGACAACAGGAGATTGCCGACGACGGCTTCAGCGACCGCGTCATGCAGCGCCTGCCAGCCACGCAACAACTGCACCCAGTCAACAGCCGCCGGGCACTGAGACTGTCGCGCATCTGGACCTGCGGCTGTTGGCTGCTGGCCCTGGGGCTGTTCTTTGCTTTCAACGGCTGGAGCTCGCTGCTTGCCGCCCTGAAACTGTTTGTGCAGACGGCCCCTTCGCAAA
Source organism: uncultured Prevotellaceae bacterium (assembly GCA_902770845.1). Lineage (GTDB taxonomy): Bacteria > Bacteroidota > Bacteroidia > Bacteroidales > Bacteroidaceae > Prevotella. Next base: position 13,402 of record CACXUV010000061.1, on the reverse strand, counting down.
TAAACTTCACCGCCCTGCTGACCTGCATGGCCCTGGTGCCGGTCCTGCTCATTGGCGAGGTGCTGAGACACGAGCGCAACATGCACTGGCATTGACCTATATTATAAATAAGGTGGCTACAAAAAAAATAATGCATTCATTCATTTTGTGTTCTAACTTTTTTTTGTAACTTTGCAGCCCACAAGAAATTAGTTTGCAAACAATTAAGCATTTAGAATTAAGCATTTAAAAAGAAATGGCTGAAGCAAAGAAAATCAAGACAGCGCTCATTTCCGTATTCCACAAAGACGGACTGGAAGAGCTGTTGAAGAAGCTGAACGAGGAGGGAGTGCACTTCCTCTCCACTGGCGGCACACAGACGTTTATCGAGTCACTGGGCTACGAATGCCAGAAAGTTGAAGAAGTAACCACCTATCCTTCCATCCTGGGCGGTCGCGTGAAGACGCTGCATCCCAAAGTGTTTGGAGGCATCCTGGGCCGCCGCGACAACGAAGGCGACCGTGAGCAGATGGCCCAATATGAGATTCCCGAGATCGACCTGGTCATCGTCGACCTCTATCCTTTCGAACAGACCGTGGCCAGCGGAGCTTCTGAAGCCGACATCATCGAGAAGATCGACATCGGCGGCATTTCGCTCATCCGTGCCGGAGCAAAGAACTTCAACGATGTGGTCATCGTTCCCTCGAAAGCCGAATACAGCGTGCTGCTCGACATCCTGAAGCAGCAGGGAGCCACCACAACGCTCGACCAGCGCCGCATGTTTGCCGAGCGTGCCTTCGGCGTGAGCTCGCACTACGACACCGCCATTCACACCTGGTTCCTCAACTCCGGCAAATAAGAGAGGACAGGATGGTCTGAACAGACTATTGTCTTTTAAAAGAATGAGATAACAGAACACAATTAATAAAATAACGGGTTGGGCGGCCGTTCCGGCACCCAACTACCTAATTTAGGGGCCTATATGGGATTTTTCAGTTTCCGACAAGAGCTGGCCATGGACCTTGGCACAGCTAATACAATTATTATTTGCGACGACAAAATCGTGGTCGACGAGCCTTCTGTCGTGGCGCTCGACCGCCGCACCGACAAGATGATTGCCGTGGGCGAAAAGGCCAAGATGATGTATGAAAAGACGCACTCCAACATTCGCACCATCCGCCCGCTGCGCGACGGCGTGATTGCCGACTTTTCTGCCTGCGAACAAATGATGCGCGGCCTCATCAAGATGGTACACACCGGCCGCCACATCTTCTCGCCATCACTCCGCATGGTCATTGGCGTGCCTTCGGGTTCCACCGAGGTTGAGCTGCGTGCCGTGCGCGACTCAGCCGAGCATGCCGACGGTCGCGACGTCTACCTGATTTTCGAGCCTATGGCTGCCGCCATCGGCATTGGCATCGACGTTGAAGCACCCGAGGGCAACATGATTGTCGACATTGGTGGTGGTTCTACCGAGATTGCCGTTATCTCACTGGGCGGCATCGTGAGCAACAACTCCATCCGCACCGCCGGCGACGACCTCACGGCCGACATTCAGGAGTATATGTCGCGCCAGCACAACGTCAAGGTGTCGGAGCGCATGGCCGAGCGCATCAAGATCAACGTGGGTTCGGCACTTACCGACCTGGGCGACGAGGCACCCGAAGACTACATCGTGCACGGTCCTAACCGCATCACGGCCCTGCCCATGGAGGTGCCCGTCTGCTACCAGGAGATTGCCCACTGTCTCGACAAGACCGTAGCCAAGATCGAGAACGCCGTGCTGTCGGCTCTTGAGAACACACCGCCCGAACTTTACGCCGACATTGTGAAGAACGGCATCTACCTGTCAGGTGGCGGTGCACTGCTGCGCGGTCTCGACAAGCGCTTGCAAGACAAGATCAACATTCCATTCCACGTGCCCGAAGATCCCCTGCACTCGGTTGCCAAGGGTGCGGGCATCGCCCTGAAGAACGTCGACCGCTTCTCGTTCCTGATGAGATAATGCAGAACCTCTGGGCATTTCTGACAAAACACTTCCACTGGCTGCTTTTCCTGTTTCTGGAGGCAGTCAGTATTGTCATGCTGCTGAGTTATAACAAATACCAAAGCAGCGTGTGGATTTCGTCGGCCAATGCCTTTGCTGCCCGCATCTACGACTGGGAGGCAGCCACGGAGCAATACTTCACGTTGCGACGCGCCAACGAAGAACTGACGCAACGCAACGTGTATCTGGAACGACAGGTCGACAAGCTGCGACGCCAATTTGCCGACCTCACCGCCGACACCACCGCAGTGCAGCGCCAAGAGCTCGAGGTGCTGTCGCAATACCAGCTCATTCCTGCCAAGGTTGTGGGCAACTCGGTGAACCGGCCCGACAACCTGATCACCATTGACAAGGGACGTGCCGACGGCGTCGATGCCGACATGGGCGTGGCCTGCGGCAATGGACTGGTAGGCGTGGTCTATCTGGCCAGCAATCACTATGCCGTGGTCATTCCAGTGCTGAACAAGCATTCGCGCATCAGCTGCTCCATCCGTGGCACCAACTATTTCGGCTATCTCAAGTGGGAAGGCGGCGATCCATCCGAAGCATACGTTGAGGACATTCCCCGCCATGCCAAGTTCAAGAAGGGCGACTGGATTGAGACCAGTGGCTACTCGTCGATTTTTCCCCACGGCGTGGCAGTGGGACAGATTGAGAAGGTATTCAATTCGCGCGACGGCATCTCCTACCGCCTGAAAATACGTCTGGCAACCGACTTTGCCTGTTTGCGCGACGTCTGCGTGATCAAGGAGAAAGGCATGGTGGAACGCATGCGACTGAAGGAAGCTGCTCTCGACTCGCTGAGCAAGACACACTAAGCATCATCACAAAAAATGACCATCGATACACTGAAACGGATACTCATCTTCCTGACCCTGTGCCTCAGCCAGGCACTGGTCTTGAATCGCATCCAGCTCTTTCATTGCGCCACACCGCTGCTCTATGTCTATTTTGTGATTGCGTTTCCCCGCAGCTTTCCCAAATGGGCCGCACTGCTCTGGAGTTTCAGCATGGGGTTTATCATCGACGTGTTTTCCAACACACCCGGCGTGGCCTCTGCTTCGCTCACATTTCTGGGCCTGTTGCAGCCTTATCTGCTCGAACTTTTCCTTCCGCGCAATGCCGAAGAAGACATTCACTCATCGGCTGCCTCGCTCGGCTGGGCCAACTTTGTCAAGCTCAGCAGCCTGCTGGTTGTCATCTACTGCTTCACTTTTTTCTCCCTCGAAGCGTTCAATTTCTTCAACTGGATGCAATGGCTGGCCTTTGCTGCAGGCAGCAGCGTTCTCACCCTTCTATTCATCATCACTCTGGAAAGCGTTAGGAAGTGAAAGACTACGAACTTGAAAAACGAAGTTATGTGATTACCGCTGTAGCTACGTGCATCGTCGTGGTCTACATCATTCGCCTCTTCACGCTGCAAATCACCAGCGACGACTACAAGAAGAGTGCCGACTCCAATGCGTTCCTGAAAAAAGTGGAATACCCGTCAAGGGGTGTCATACGCGACCGCAACGGCCAGTTGCTGGTCTACAACCAACCAGCCTACGACATCATGGTGGTCATGAATGAAATCAGCAACCAACTCGACACAGCCGACTTCTGCCTGGCACTGGGCATCACCAAGGAAGATTTCATCCAGCGCATGGAGACCATCAAGGACCGTTCCAAGAACCCTGGCTACTCGCGCTTCACCCAACAAATGTTCATGAACCAGCTTTCCGACAAGGACTTCAGCGTCTTTCAGGAAAAGATGTATCGTTTCCCAGGCTTCTATGCACAGCGTCGCAGCATCCGCCAGTACCAATACCCTTATGCTGCCCACGTGCTGGGCGACGTGGCCGAAGTGTCGCCGGCCGACATTGAGGAAGACGACTACTACCAGCCGGGCGACTACATAGGGAAGTTGGGCATTGAGCGCAGCTATGAGAAACAGCTGCGAGGCGAGAAAGGCGTGCAGATTCTGCTGCGCGATGCCCACGGACGCATCAAGGGCAACTATCAGAACGGTGCCCTCGACCGCCGTCCCGTGCCCGGAAAGAACCTCACACTGGGAATAGACTACAAGCTGCAAGCACTGGGCGAACGACTCATGGAAGGCAAGATTGGTTCCATCGTGGCCATCGAGCCGCAAACAGGCGAGGTGCTCTGCATGGTGTCGTCGCCCACCTACGACCCGCGCATCATGGTGGGCCGCAAGCGCTCCAAGAGCCACCGCATACTCAGTCAGGACACCTGGAAACCGCTGCTCAACCGTTCCATCATGGGACAGTATCCGCCAGGCTCCACCTTCAAGACCACACAGGGACTCACATTCCTGACCGAAGGCATCATCACACCGTCCACCCCCTACCCCTGTCACCATGGCTTTGTGTTCAAGGGCCTGCGTGTGGGCTGTCACGGCCATGCCTCTCCCCTGCCCTTGATTCCTGCACTTTCCACTTCGTGCAACGGCTTCTTCTGCTGGGGCCTCTACTACATGATTGGCAACAGGAAATACGGATCAGTGCAGAATGCCATGAACACCTGGCGCGACTACATGGTGTCCATGGGCTTTGGCTACAAGCTGGGCATCGACCTGCCTGGCGAAAAGCGTGGCCTCATACCCAATGCCCAGTTCTATGATAAAGCCTACAAAGGCTCCTGGAACGGACTCACCATCATTTCCATCTCCATCGGACAGGGCGAGGTGAACCTGACGCCCCTCCAGATTGCCAACCTCGGGGCCACCATTGCCAACCGGGGCTACTACCTCACGCCACACGTGGTGAAGAAAGTGGAGGGTGAACAGCTCGACACCACCTTCACCAAACGACACTATACAATGGCCAGCCGTTCTGCCTACGACTATGTGGTGCAAGGCATGCGCGCCTCGGCCCTGGGCGGCACCTGTCACGCCCTGGCCCACTACGACTTTGCCGCCTGCGGCAAGACAGGTACGGCCCAGAACCGTGGCCACGACCACTCCGTATTCATGGGCTTTGCTCCCATGGACAATCCCAAGATTGCCATTGCCGTCTACGTGGAGAACGGCGGTTGGGGCGCCACTTATGGCGTGCCCATTGGTGGTCTGATGATGGAACAATTCATTCACGGCAGACTGAGCGAGGCATCCGAGCACAAGGCTACCGAGATTCAAAACAAACGCATCGCTTATGGATCAGCTGACAGATAGGAAAAAGCGCGGTGTGCTGCGCTCGCTCGACTGGTGGGTTGTCATCATCTATGTGGCCCTGCTCACGTTTGGATGGGTCAGCGTGTGTGGTGCCAGCTACAGCTATGGCGACACCGACCTGTTCTCTCTCAGCACGCGTTCTGGCATGCAGATTGTCTGGATTGGCACTTCGCTCCTGCTGGGCCTGATCATCCTGTTGCTCGACGAACGTTTCTATGAGACCTTTGCCTATGCCCTGTTTGCCCTGATGCTGCTGTTGCTCTTTGCCACCATCTTCAACCCCCACTCCATCAAAGGCTCTCGCTCCTGGCTCGTGCTGGGGCCGCTGCGCCTGCAGCCTGCCGAGTTTGCGAAGTTTGCCACGGCCCTGGCCCTGGCAAAGTTCATGAGCAAGTATGGCTACGACATCCACAACTGGAAAGACTTTGCCATCACCCTGGCCATCATCTTCGTGCCCATGCTCTTCATCGTCATGCAGCGCGAAACAGGATCCGCCCTGGTCTATCTTTGCTTCTTCCTGATGCTCTATCGCGAAGGCATGACGGGCAGCGTGCTTTTCACCGGTGTGGCCATGGTCGTCTATTTTGTGGTGGGCATCCGCTTTGGCAACGAAATGATAGGCCAAAGCCCCACGTCTGTCGGCAAGTTCACCGTCCTGCTGCTCATTCAGCTTTTTTCCAGCGGCATGGTCTGGGTGTTCTGCGAGAGCCGCAAAGAAGCTGCTCACATCATGGGCCTCAGCGCCAGTATCACCCTCATCAGCCTTGCTGTCTCACTCTACGTCATTCCTTTCAACGTCGTGTGGGTCCAGCTGGTCTTGGCCGTCCTGCTCATCAGCTATCTCCTTTGGCAAGGCTTGGGCACGCGAGTTCGCAACTATTTCTGGATTGCAGGCTTCACACTGGGTTCCGTGGTATTCTTCAATATGGCCGACTATGCGCTCAACAACATTCTTGAACCCCACCAGCGCACCCGTATCAACGTGCTGCTGGGCCTGGAAGAAGACCTCAAGGGTGCCGGCTACAATGTGAACCAGAGCAAGATTGCCATTGGCTCCGGTGGACTTGAAGGCAAAGGCTTCCTCAACGGCACGCAGACCAAGCTGAAGTATGTGCCCGAACAAGACACCGACTTCATCTTCTGCACCGTGGGCGAAGAAGAAGGCTTCGTAGGAGCCACCGCAGTGCTCCTATTGTTCTTGGCCCTCATCCTGCGGCTCATCTATCTGTCTGAGCGCCAGCCCTATCATTTTGGTCGAATCTATGGCTATTGTGTGCTTTCCGTGTTTCTCTTCCATGTCTTCATCAACGTCGGCATGGTCTTGGGCCTCACGCCCGTCATTGGCATTCCCCTGCCCTTCTTCAGCTATGGTGGTTCCTCCTTGTGGGGCTTCACCTTCCTTCTCTTCATTTTCCTCCGCATCGATGCAGCCCGCAACACCTCCCGCTAAAAGTCTCTTAACTCTTAATTCTTGACTCTCCTCACAGTCACACCCACATCACACACACCAGGCAGGATCTCTCTCATCATCACGTGTCTTACGTGCACCATCAGTGTGTCGCCTGCATTCAGTGGCAGTTCTGTCAACTTGAAACGATACTGAAAGTATCCGATTCCCTCCCCCAGGAAATTACCGCCCCGATCCACCACATCGGCATGCAGTGTGTCGCGGCGCACCATCAGCGAGTGCAACATTTGCTGCTCCACCTCCAGCGACAACCCCATGAAGGGATAGTCGCTGGTGATGCGCAGCCCCACCTCTTCCTGATACAATCCATCCTCAGGAACAGGTGCTACACAAAAAGTCAGTGTGTCACTTCTTCCCCATCCCGCAACAGACGTGGGTTCATAATGGCTGTAGATGACCTTGCGCTCACAACTGGCCAACGCCATTGCAGCTACCGTCAGGATCCAGAGACTATTCCTTAGCTTCATGCTGCTTGGCATCGTTTCTGGGCTTCTTTTTCCGCTGAACAGGCTTGGGTGTTTTCTCCCCACCACCTTCGGCAGCTACACGTGCCTGCGGCTTTTTCTTCTTTTTCTTCTTGGCCTTGTCAAAGCGGGTGATGCTGTCGCCTTCCAGCAAATCCACGGGTCCTTCGGGCTCTTTCTGGTCTTCGTCGGCCTGCAGGCTCTCCGGCTTCTCTCCCCGCTTGTTCATCTCGATCACCTCCTTGGCCCGCTCGGCACTGATAGTCTCCAGATTGGCAGCCACACGCTTGTCGGTACTGTAGGTCAGCTGGCCGGACAATATGTCACGCTTGAACATGAAGTAGTCGGCATCCAGCGTCTGCAAAACGACGTCGTGCCCCGGCAACTGACGTCCTGCCTCAATGTATTCGTCCACCTCATAGTTCAGACAGCACTTCAGCTTGGCACACATGCCAGCCAGCTTCTGCGGGTTCAGCGAGATGTCCTGATAGCGGGCAGCGCCTGTCGACACGCTCACAAAGTTCTTCATCCACGTGGCACAGCACAGTTCGCGTCCGCAAGGTCCTGTTCCGCCAATACGGCCAGCCTCCTGTCGGGCACCAATCTGCTTCATCTCAATGCGCACATGGAAAGCAGCAGCCAGGTCTTTGATCAGCTGACGGAAGTCCACGCGCTCGTCGGCAATGTAATAGAAGATGGCTTTCTGTCCGTCACCTTGAAACTCCACGTCGCCAATCTTCATCTTCAGTCCCAGTCCCTTGGCAATCTCACGGCTCTCGATCATCGTCTCATGTTCGCGAGCCTTGGCCTCCTTGAACTTGTCCATGTCCACTTGCCGGGCCAGCCGGTAGATGCGCTTTATATCGTCGGCGCTCTTCAGGTTGGCCTTCTTCAGTTGCATCTCCACCAGTCGTCCCGTCAGCGTCACCACTCCGATGTCGTGGCCCGGACTGGCCTCCACGGCTACGATGTCGCCTTTCTTCAGCGGCAGTCGGTTCACGTTGTGGAAGTAGCCTTTACGGGTGTGCTTGAACTGCACCTCCACCAGGTCGTTCGTGTCCATGTTGCCAGGCACGTCGGCCAACCAGTCATAGGTATTCAGCTGCCTGTCCTGTCGCCCAATGGCCTGTTTGCACAGTCCACGATCGCATCCCGTGCGTATTTCTAAATCTCTTCTTTCTTCAGGAATCATATCTTCTTTTTATATTTTTTGTTATCAAGTTCATTGGCCTCATCAGGCCCGTTGAATCCGCTATTTCTGTATCAGCAGCACAATCATTTGCAACGCAAAGTCGAAGAACACAATCTTCGCATTGGCGTTCTGGCCGATATCCCGCATGGCTCGATTAGCCAGGTCGTACATCGACAGGATGTTTGCCTCATTGATGAACCGGGCAAAGTTCTTCGAGAAATCCTCCTCCTGCTGCGTCATGTATAGCAGTTCATGCTGTCCGAAGTTGTACATGAAATTCTCCCTGAGCATTCGCAGGAAAAAAGTAAGGAAACGTCGTTGCTTCTCTCGTCCGAAGGCAGCCATCGTCTCGCTCCAGCGGCGCAGGTCCTTCACCTTGCGCTGGTAGGCCAGTCGCATCAGCATGATAAACAAATCCAGAAACTGCTCATTTTCCGAACCCACCTGCAACTCTTGCAGCGCTTTCAGCCATGAGCCGTTTGCCAGTCGGGCAATGCGATGCGCATGCTGCTCGTCAATGCCCCGCTGCTCCACCAGTGCCCGTTCAATGCTCTCGGAGCTGATTCGTTTCACGTCGATGCGCTGCACCCTGCTGCGAATGGTCTCCAACAGTTTGTCGGGCTCTTCGCACACCATCAGGAACACCGTTTGCCGTGGTGGTTCTTCTATCAGTTTCAGCAGTTTATTGGCACACTCAATGTTCATGCGCTCCGGCAACCACACAATGCTCACCTTGTAGCCGCCCTGACTCGATTTCAGACTCAGTTTGCGCACCAGACTGTCACTCTCGCCTGCCGTGATGATGGCTTGTTGGTTCTCAGCACCAATGGCCGTCAGCCACTGGTCAATGCTGAAGTAAGGGCCACGCATCAGCAACTCGTGCCATTCTTGGGCGAAGTCGTCGCTCGTGGGCTTATGGTCAGACCCCATCGAGGACAACTTGATGGTGGGATAGGTGAAGTGCAGGTCGGGATGCTCCAGCTTGCGCACCATGGCGTTGTCTTCGCCCAGCAGATAGCTGCCAAAAGCCACGGCAATGGCCAGCTTGCCCACCCCCGACGGTCCGCACAGCATGATGGCATGCGGCAAACGGTCTTCTCTCACCATCTGCAGCAAGCGCTCACGCACCTCTTCCTGTCCTATTACGTCTTCGAATGTCATTTCTCTTTTTTTCGCCCCTAAGTCAGCGTCTAAGGCTACGCACGATCTCCACCACCGAGTCCACAGCCCCCATGGTGTAGAAGTGTATGTCACAGATGCCATGCTGATACAGCTCGCGACACTGTTCCGTGGTCCATTCTATGCCCAGCTGCCGGGCATCGTCGTCAGTCTTGCACTTCACGATTTCGCGAGCCAGTTCTTCGGGTATGTCGCAGTGAAACGTCTTTGGCACCACTGTCAGCTGACTCAGTTTAGCAAGTGGCTTGATGCCTGGTATGATGGGAATCGTGATGTCCATCTGCCTTGCTTTCTCTACAAAGCTGAAGTATTTTCGGTTGTCAAAGAACAGCTGGGTCACAGCATACTGCGCCCCCAGTTCCTGTTTCTGTCTCAGATACTCCATGTCGCGTTCCAGGTTGGCTGCCTCCTCATGCTTCTCAGGATAGCAGGCCACGCCGATGTCGAAGCGCGGACCGGGATTCTTGATAGGCGTGCCGTCGGCAAAGAAGCCGTCGTTGAAACGCTGCACCTGCCTGATCAGGTCTGTCGTATGGGCATGTCCGCCTGGTGTGGGCTTGAACACAGCATCGTCCTTGGCCTTGTCGCCACGCAGCAGCAACAGGTCGGTAATGCCCAGGAACTGCAAATCCAGCAGTTCATACTCTATATCTTCCACTGTGGCGCCACTGCATATCACGTGGGGCTGCACCGTCACGCCGAAGTGCTGCTGTATGGCAGCCGCCACGGCAATGGTGCCGGGTCGACGTCTCACGCGCTGTCGCTCAAAACGTCCGTCGCCCACCTCTTTATATATATATTCGCTGTGGTGCGTCGTTATGTTGATGAAAGCCGGTTGCAACTCGCACAGTTTGGCAATGTCCTGAAACAACCGTTCCGTACCCGTGCCCTTTAGGGGAGGCAGCACCTCAAACGAGAACTGTCGCTCCTGCTGCTCCGCATTAATGATATTTGCTACTGCCATTACTGTTGCTTTTTGAGTATTTGGGCACAAAATTACGAAAAAATACTGACGCAGCAAAGCAATTTCAGAAGATTAACGCAGTCCCGCCCCAAAAACAGGTATGGTTCCATACTCAAAAACTCATAAAACTCAAAAACTCAAAAAGAAATGAACAAAAAAGAAAAACGCTCCCAAAAGCAAGCCACATGCTTCCTCTCCTTTCTCAAGTGCGAGGCAACCCATCAGCGCGAAAACGGTCACATTGCCGTGGCCAACAACTACACCAGCGCTGGTCACAGTTTCCACCGCTTTCTCCTGTCAAGAGGCAAGAACGACGTCACTTTCAAGCAGCTCTCTCCCTTGCTTGCCAGCGACTACGAGTCATGGTTGCTTGCCAGCGGTCTGTGCAAGAACACCTGCTCTTTCTATGCCCGCGCCCTGCAATCCGTCTACAACAAGGCTGTGAAACAGGGTCTCACCGAAGACGGCGCACCCTTCAAGGGTGTCTATCGCGGTGTAGCCAGAACCGTGAAACGGGCCATCGGACCGGAAGCCATCTGTCGGCTCTGTTCGCTTGACATCCGAAAGATACTGATAGAGCAGGGGTATAAGCCCGATAGCCGACGCCTTGCACACCGCCAACGCCCACTGGAGTTTGCCCGCGACATGTTCGTGTTCTGTTTCTGTGCCCGTGGCCTCACATTCGTCGACCTCGCCTTCATGCGCAAGTCCAATGTTTCCGATGGCATGATCACCTACGTGCGGCGCAAGACCAAACAACGCATCGAGGTGCAGGTGGAACCCATGATGCAGACCATCATCGACCGCTATCCTTCCACGACGGACTATCTCTTCCCCATCCTCACCAAGACAGGCAACTACAATCAGGTATATCAACAATACCGCTACGCCATCACACGCTACAATGCCTGCCTTGCCCAACTGGGAAAGATGCTGGGCCATCCCAAGCTCACCTCCTATGTCAGCCGCCACTCCTGGGCCACAACGGCTTATCGACAAAACATCCCACTGCCCGTCATTAGCCAGTCCATGGGGCACAACTCCGAGAAGACCACGCAAATCTATCTGAAATCGTTGGAGGCAAGCGTCATTCACCAAACGAACAGGGAACTGCTCAAGCACGTTTTTCGCAAGAAGGAAACCAAAAGTAACAAAAAGAAGTACCAGAAAACAATATCTCTCTGACGCAGAGAGGCTTTAGTTTTTTTGTAACGCGCTGTAACAAAAGAGATATGTACAGTGCGGCTGCCCTACATTCAGACAACCGCACTGTACGGAATAATTCCTAAAATCCAGGAACAGGAGAATTTTTTTGCAAGTTTTATAACAGAAACGAAAATTTTTCGTACCTTTGCAGCAAATTAACAACTTCTCTGCGTCAGAGATACAGAACTTTGGGTTCAATGACAGCTGGAAAATGTAGGCAAGCAAATAGCAATTCCAGACTCTAATCGACTGACAAAAGGATAGTTGAGAAAGAAAAGTAGTCTTTATATGTCGCTTCCCAATAAGTACATAGGAGACGAAAAATCCCCGACGGGCACTCCGTTCCCATCTGCATCTGCCGATGCGGAGTCCCCAAGATATGCTCTTCACACAAGGGAGCAACAACGATGAGCCACCTCGTAGCCGACGACATGAACAGCCCACATCAGGACGCCATGCTTCGATGGTATCCCATGCGCATCTTCCATTCCAGTGCCAAGCGCCAGAATGCCCTGAACGAGCTTCTCTCTCATGAGCCAACCGTCGAAAGCACCTACGTGCCCAGGAACCTGGTTGATGCCGAGGACATGACCTACGTTCCGGCACTTGTCAACTACATCTTCATCCGAACGTCACTTGGCAATCTCAAACAGCTCAAGGCCGACAAAAGCAGATATGAGCATCTACGCTATGTCATCAACAAAGACTGCGACGACACCTACGCTCCCACAGCCGAGATTGCCCATGTGCCCGACAAGCAGATGGAACATTTCATGCGCGTCATCAACGAAGCCAACGAACAGGTCATCATGCTCGAGAACATGGAGTTTGCCTGCAAGCCGGGACAGAAGGTGCGAATCAGGAAAGGGCCGTTCGAAGGCATCGAGGGCGTTGTCAAGAGCATCAAGAAGCATCTCTGTGTGGTCATTCCCATCCAGAACGTCATGGCAGTAGCCATTGTCAACGTGCCGAAGAAACACCTCATGAAAATCGATGATGACGAATAGCACAGACCTCTCATGGTTCCCCATGCGAGCCACCTACAGCCGCGAACTCCTAATCAAGAGCGAGCTCGACCGCCTGGGCATCGAGTGTTTTCTGCCCCTCAAGTCGTGTTGGGTCAAGAAGGGCATGGGCGAAGAGCTGCGCCAGGTGCCAGCCGTCCACAACCTCATCTTCGTGCATTCCTCGCAACAGAGGCTCACGGAGCTCAAGCGGTCTTGCAGCCAGCTCGAGCCGCTGCGCTACATGACTCGCCCGTCGACTCATGACAACGGACAAGTCATCATCCGCATCCCCGACGCTCAGATGTCGGCCTTCCTGCGTCTGTCCTCCCTCGCTGCCGACGAGCGCATCGTGTTTTTCGAAAACATGCAGTTCGTCAGCAAACCAGGCCCCAGGGTCGAAATCACCCAGGGCGACTTTGCCGGCATCATTGGCGAGGTCAAGCGCATCAAGGGACTACGCTGTGTGGCCGTGTGCGTCGAGGGAGTGGCTGCCGTCGGCATTATGGACGTGCCCAACAGCCAGCTGCACTATCTCGATGAGCGCAAGCAGAAACCACAGAACTGAATCAAGAGAATAACAGAAAACAAAATATGATGAAACAAGGACTTCTAATTCTATGGGCTGTCTTGCTGCTCGCTTCATGCAAGACACCGCAAGACATCACCTACCTGCAGGACGTCAGTGCCAACGTGCCCATCAAGACACAGGGCGACGGCTACA
>CACXUV010000060.1 GCA_902770845.1 uncultured Prevotellaceae bacterium | reverse complement strand
GGCTGGGAAGAAGGTCACCACGCTGTCGAAAAGTTCAATTGGAGAAGTGGTCGGCTGGGGCAGTGATTTCTTCGTGGCTGTAGACGGGGCTTGGGTGAAGACCTACGACATCAATGGCAAGAAGATATGCACACTCTCAAAGCAGACTGTAGGAGAGGTCATCGGCGTTTCCGGCAATACGTTTACCAGCCGTGAAGGCAGATGGATTAAGATCTACGACAAGAAAGGCAAGAAGTTAAAGTCCTTTTGAAAATAAAATTCAAACTTAAATACCCATTATATTACACCGCCACGCCCGTCCGCATCACGTCGCGGTAGAGAGGCGACGGCTCGTCCTGCTCCATCAGTACGGGCTCGATGAGGACGCTCACCTTGCGCATATCGTGGCAAAGTTCTGCGGAGAGCGTCAGCCAGTCTCCCTCTATCTTTGGAACGATAACGGCCACGTCAATATCGCTCCAGGGGTTGGCATAGCCCTTGGCGTAGGAGCCGTACATATAAACCTTCGGCTCGGTGGCGAAACGGGGAGTTATCACTCGTTTGTAGTCTCGGACGAGCTGGAGGGCCTCGTCTCGAGTGAGAGTTTTGGGAGTAGCCATTGTCGTATCTGCTTGGTGTTGTCTAAGATGTAAGATGCCTTGTCCTTGCTCAGCGTATTCGCCACACTACTTTTGTATTTCGGGTAGCGAGCTTCGATGTTCATAGGAATCATGAATTCCAGGAAAGTGGCTTGTTCGTCGCTGATTTCATCGCTCAGCCCACATTCTTCCAAAAGTCGAAAATGGCTGTGGGTGTATGGCGGGTCGTCATCGCATGTGGCCGTCCAATATGCCTTCAGCATCTTTTCAATGACTTGGTGGCACATGAATGCGACATACAGCCAATGCCCCATCTTGTAGAGATCCTCTGCCACAGTCAGGTCATCGTCCACGATGTCGAGCCAGTATTTCACTCTGTCTATAGCCATGATTATTGCCGTGATTCGTTTATCTAGCTGCAAATTTACGATAATTTTTTGAATTTTGAGTCTTTCTGCATGATAATTTGCAGATTTTGCATAAAAATTCTCTAAAATTGCTTTTCTAAGTCAACCTTTTTTCGTAACTTTGCCATCTGCGACGGCGAAATTACTCTGTCTTGGCAAAAAAAAGAATAAATTCTTTTGCTTTGCTCTCGACTTTTCGTAATTTTGCAACCTGTAAACAATAACTGAAGACATTCTCATGAAGAAACTATTTCTTTCGGCCATGCTGCTGCTTGCAGGAATGGCTGCCTGGGCACAGAATTTGCAGAAGGGCGACTATGGCTATCTGTACTGTCACATGAGCGATCGCGGACAATACACGGCCTACGCCATCAGTCGCGATGGCTACAACTATGAAGATATTATCGGCGGCAACGCCATCATGGATCCCAAGGAGCATGCCCGCATTGAGGGCGGACAGCGCGATGCCTACATCTGCCGCGCATGGAACGGCAAGGGCTATGTCATGGTGACCACCGACATGAACAACTCGATGACCAAGAAACTGGGCAAGCAGAGCGACTGGGACAACTACGGCATCGACCTGCTCAAGAGCAACGACCTGATTCACTGGACCAGCGTGTCGTTCGACTATCGCAAGGGCACGCAGATTTTCTGCAATCCGCAGGCCCAGAGCGTTTATAAGGACTGGTCGACCATCAACCGTGTGTGGGCTCCGCAAATATTCTGGGACCCCAACTATGTGTGGGACAATGGCGACAATGGCGGCTACATGATCTACTACTCCATGCTGAACCGCCCGGAAGAGGGCTATGACCGCATGTACTACAGCTACGCCGACAAGTCGTTTACCAGGCTCACGCAGCCCCGCTTGCTCTTCGACTGGGGCTATGCCACCATCGATGCCGACATCAACCTGCTCTCCGATGGGCTCTATCACATGCTCATCAAGAAAGAAGGTGGCAAGCCCGGCATCTACACCGCCACGTCGAAACAGTTGTGCAGCGGTTGGGGCGAGCCTGTGGAGAATGACTATGTGAGTTTTGAAGGCAAGAAGAAGTGTGAAGGCTCGAGCGCTTTCCAGTTGGTGGGCGACAAGACGTGGCGCGTGGCCTACATTCAGTATAGCGACAATCCCAAGCACTATCGCATCTGTGAGGCCGACGAGAACCTGCGCAACTTCAGGAACCCGCAGGACATCAAGGGCGTGACAGGACCACAGCACGGCTCCTTCATGCGTCTTACCAAGAAAGAATACAAACGACTGAAGAAATGGTCTGATCGTCAAAATGCAAAAGCTAAGTAAGTTTTTCCCCTTTGCCCTCATCGCGATTGCCATGGTGGTGGCCTACGGTCTGGTGCTGGCCTATGAGAGCGACTATCTGTTGCGTGTGCAGGAACTCAATCTGTTTCTCTACACACCGTTGTTCTTCAAGCAGCAGCTGGTGGTGGCAGGTGGCCTGCTCACCTATCTGGGCACCTATTTCACACAGTTTTTCTATCATCCCTGGCTGGGCACCCTGCTGCTGTTTGCCTGGCTGGCACTGATGATGTGGCTCGTGGGCAGGGCCTTTCGTGTGCCACGGGTCTGGCTGCCCGTGCTGCTGGCAGTGGCAGCGCTGGTGCTGATAACCGACTTCAACCTGGGCTATTGGTTCTATTATCTGAAGTTGCGTGGCCATTTCTTCATTGCCGTCATGGGCGTCTCGCTGGCTGCAGCGCTGGTGTGGCTCTATCGCGTGGTGCCTCTTCGCCATGTGTTCATGATCCTGTCAGCCGTGCTGGCCTATCCTGTGGCAGGCTTCTACGGCTTGCTGGCCATTGGGCTCATGGGGGTTGTGGCCTGGCGCCTGCCCGGTCTTAAACTGTTGCACCGCGTGCTGGCTTCGGTCCTGGCCCTGGTGCTCGTGGTGGCAGTGCCATTGATTTATTATCGACGAGTGTTCTATCAGGCCCGCATGGAGGATGTGTGGTGGCAGGCACTGCCCGTCTACCCGGAAACTGAGGGCCTTTCGACTTATTATTACCCTTACATTGCGCTTTGTCTGCTGCTGGTGGTGCTGGCTTTGTGTTATGGAAGACCGCTGGAACTCAAGCTCTTGCGTCGCAACTGGGCACAGCTGGGCACACAACTGGTGCTCACGGGAGCCATTGTCTGGGGCTGCTGGACGGGCTGGTACAAGGATGTCACGTTTCATGAAGAACTCCGGATGAATGCCTGTGTGGATCATTTGCAGTGGGAAGAGGTGCTCAAGCTGATGCGCCAGCATCAAGGCGACCCCACGCGCATGATGGTGATGTACAAGAACCTGGCCCTGTTCAAGTTGGGCCGTGCCGGCAACGAAATGTACACCTTTCGCGATGGTGCGCAGAAACCCAACTGCGACTTCGACCTGCGCATGATGCAGCTCAGTGGCCGAAATATTTATCTGTTCTACGGACTGCCCAATTATTGCTATCGCTGGTGTCTGGAAGACGGAGTGGAGTTTGGATGGCGTGTGGAATATCTGAAGTTCCTGGTCAGATGTTCTTTGCTCAATGGTGAGTGGCAGGTGGCGCGCAAATATATTGATGTGCTGAAGCAGACGCGCTACCACCGCGACTGGGCCATGAGCTATGAGCCGCTGGCCCGGGGCGAAAGCATGGAGGCTGTGGCCAAGCACCGCGAACTGGGCCCCATTACCCGACTGATGAAAGGTGGCGACCGTTTGGCCAGCGACCAGTCGCTCATCGAAATGTTTATGCTCAACCTGCATGCCTATCGGCAGACCGACGACCCCGTGTGTGCCGAGCTGGTGCTGCTGTGTGCCTTGCAGCTGAAAGACATTCGCACGTTCTGGAATGCGTTCTTCCAGTATGCCGAGCTGCACAAAGGCGAACCCATGCCCCGTCATTTTCAGGAGGCTGCCTATCTTTACGGCCATCTGGAGCATGGCGTCGACATCAGCCGCATGCCCTTCGATGAGGCTGTGAAGAAAGACTATCACGATTTGATGCAGGCTGCCTCGCAATACCGCAACATGAGCAATGAGCAGATGAAGCAGGCGGCCTATCCCCGTTTTGGCAACACCTTCTATTATAATTATTTCTTTATTCGCGAACTGGCCACCTATTAATCTCTCATTCACAATGAAATTCCATTTCCCATTATTAGCCCTTGTGGCGCTCGTCACAGCCTGCCAACAGGCAAGGCTGCCAGAAAAGTATGCAGAAGAAGCCGCCTTCCCGCAGGTCTATCCCGACTATGTGGGCGTCACGGTGCCAGTCAACATGGCCCCGCTGCATTTCCAGCTGGTTCAGGAACCCGACGAGATGGTGACCCGGTTGCATGCCGGCAGCGAAGAGGTGATTCTAGAAGGACGCCAGGTGTGTCCCGATTTCGACCAGTGGCAGGCGCTGGTGGAGCAGGCGAAAGACGACAGCATTGCCGTAGACGTGTTTGTGCGCAAGGGCGAGAAGTGGTCACACTATCAGCCTTTCGGCATCCATGTGTCGTCCGACAGCATTGATGCCTGGCTCACTTACCGACTGATTTCGCCGTCATACGTCACCTATGAAGAACTGACGCTGAACCAGCGTTGCCTGGAAAGCTACGAAGAGCGTGTCATCTACGACAACATGCTGTGCTCCACAGAACAGAACGGACAGTGCATCAACTGCCATCACAGTCAGCTGGGCAATCCACAGCGCACCCAGTTCCATGCCCGACAGAACCTGGGCGGCACGATGCTGAACATCGACGGCAAACTGACCAAGGTGAACATGAAGACCGACAGCACCATTTCGGCTGGCGTCTATCCTGCCTGGCACCCTCATCTGAATCTCATTGCCTACAGCACCAACAACACGATGCAGAGCTTTCACACCCTTGATATAGACAAGATCGAGGTGTTCGACTCGCAAAGCGACCTGGTGCTTTTCGACCCGGAGACCAACGAAGTGAGCATCATTGCCAACGACTCCACCGAGTTTGAGACCTTCCCTTGCTGGAGCCCTGACGGCAAGTGGCTCTATTTCTGTTCTGCCCATTTTGAATATCGCGACACGATTTCCCATGCCACAGAGTGCATCTTGCGCTACAAGGACATTCGCTACAGCGTTTATCGGCGTTCTTTCGATGAGGCTACGCGCACCTTTGGCCCGCAGGAAACGGTGTTCCCGGCCGACTCATTGGGCCTCAGTGCCACGCTTCCGCGCATTTCGCCCGACGGACGCTGGCTGTTGTTGGCCGTGGGCGAGTGGGGAACGTTCCACATCTGGCACCGCGATGCCGATTTGTATATTGGTGATTTGCAGAAGGAAACGATACGTCCCTTCAGTGAGGTGAACAGTTCTGAGGTGGAATCCTATCACACCTGGAGCAGCAATGGCCGCTGGATTGTGTTCAGTAGCAGGCGCGACGACGGCAACTACACCCGTCCGTTCTTTGCCCATGTCGACGAAAATGGACAGGCCACCAAGCCGTTCGAACTGCCCACCGATGATCCTGACTATCACCGCCAGCTGATGAAGAGCTACAATGTGCCCGAGTTTTTGCGTGGTCCTGTCGAGGTAAGTCCTCAGACCTTTGCCGATGTCATGAGAAAAGAGGCTGTGCAGGCAAAGTTCAAGAGGCAGTGAGCCATGGCGTTTTAAGGCTGAAAAATGCTGTAGACATATCTTTCGTCGCGGCTAACCACTGTGGTTGGCTGCGACGAAAGGTTTTCCAGCACCCCTTTCATGTTGTCAATGATGCCACGTCCCGACTGTTTCAGTACGGCTTCCTTCATTGTCCACAGGCGGATGAACTCCACGTCGGGCCGTATTGCCAGTCTGATTTGTTCAGCTTCGTGGTCGTTCATGGTGTAGTTCACCAGGCTGTCCTTGAACTCCCTGACCGATTCCACGTCGACTCCCACGGGTCTGTCGCTCAGCACGCAGATGGCGGCCTCGCGGCAGTGGCTCATGTTGAAGTGAATGTCGGGGTGGCCCACAATGCCGGGCTTGCCGTGTTCGCCATATTTGAACACCGGCTTTTCGCTGATGCCATACTCCCGTTGCAGACCTTCGCACAGCAGCAGGTAGGCCGCCGCACTGGTACGTCTTCCCAGTTCATGCCGAAAGCGCAGGGCCTGTTCGCGTCGTTGTTCCGACAGTTGTGCCAAGGCATCATTGAGGTTAAAATCCCAGATATGGTCGTTCAGGTAGATCATTTGCAGTGTTTCCTTTTGCCAGTGCAAAAGTAGCGTTTTTTCCTGATTCTCGCAAATGTTTGGCTGCAAACCACTGCGGTTGCCGTCTGACACCAGTTCACAGGCGGCTCTTTTCTGCCTGGCCAGCACCCGTACCCTTGTATTTGGACTGACTGCGATTGAAACGATAGCGCAGGCTCAGCACCAGACAGCGAGAGTCGTTGTCTTCCTCCTTTTGTATTTGCAGACGGTTGCTGTAGAGCGTGAAGCGGTTGATGCCCCCGTTGAGGATGTCGCGTCCCTCCAGTTTGATGTTGAGTTGCTCCTTGAAGAAATCCTTGGACAGGCTGATGGTGAGCATGGGGTTGGTGCAGCAGAACCACACGTTCTGTTGATAGCCATGGGTGTGCATGCTGAAGTCGGCTTGCAGCAGCCACTTGTGGGGCAGGCTCAGCAGATTGCCTGATTGCAGGGCCAGCATGGGGTGGTTGAAGCTCTTTTGCTCGTCCAGGAACGTGGCCCAGAACCAAGGTTTCATGAGCATCACGTTGTGTTGCAGCATCCATGTGGTGCCTTTGCCCAGTTCCACGCTTTTCTGTGCGCCCAGCGTGACGGACAGCCACTGGGCTTGGTCATAGTTTTTATAAGTCACCAGGTTCACTTTGCTGTCGTGTTCAGTACTTTCGGCCGTATAGAGAATGGGATGCACGGTCTGCGTGTAGTTCACCGTGAGGAAGAGCCAGCGCCACATGGCTGTGAGATTGCAGTTGTTGAACTCTGTAGGCTTCAGGTAAGGATTGCCAGTTTGCCAGTTCAGTCGGTTCTCATAAATCACGTCGCTGCTCAGCTGCCAGTAAGCGGGGCGGTTGGTGCGCTTGGCATAGCTGAAGGAGAGTTGAATGTTCTTCAGCTGGGTTGAGACGGCCATCGAGGGAAACAAGCTGTTGTAGGTGCGGCATTGCTCGTTGCGACGCATGCCACCCACGTAGTATTCCGACTCCACATGCTCATAGCGCAAGCCTGCCGTTAGGTGGAAGCGGCCCAGTTGTTGCTGCAATTCCACGAAAGGGGCCAGTGTTTGTTCGTGCTGGTCGTTGTTGCTGTTGGCAATGAATCCCTGTTCGTTGGTGAAGGCGTTGCGCCAGCGGGTGTAGGTGTATTCTTCGCCAAACTCAATCTTTCCTTTCCACAGTGTGTGGCTCATGATGAGTTTTTCGGCTATCAGCTGGCTGCGTGTCTGGTTCAGCGTGTTCACGCTGCGGTCTTCGCTCTCGTTGCTCAGTTCCTGTTGGGTGTTGCGGTTCTGGTGCTTGCGAAACAGATAGTCGGCATTCAGATCAGCAGTGAACTGGCCAATGGTGCCGTTGTAGTAGATGTTCACCTGATGATAGGGCATGCCCTTGGCACGCTTGGTGCTGGCATTGGCCAGCTGGTCGTAGGGCAGGCCGTTGGCCAGCAAGGCGTCGTTGTCTTCTTCTTGGGTCTTCACATAGTCGTAGGTGTGCTGGTAGAAGCCGCCGAACGAGTGCTGCTGACCTATCTGATAGTTGAATCCCACGCGGCCTTCGAAGAAAGGGTTGCGCGCCGTGGATTGGTTGTGGTTGCTGATGGTCCACAGCGTGTCGGCATGCACCACTTGTTCAAATTCGCTGCGGCTCCAGTTCTTGTTGTAGGCACCAAACAGGTTGGCAAACAGCTCCAGACTGCCTGTGCGGTAGGTCAGGTTCAGTCGCTCGTTGTTCACGTAGCCCCGCCCCCTGCGGCTCCACGACTGCAACTCGATGCCCAGACCTTCGCCCTGTGGTCGGCGAGTGTGAATGATGATGACGGAGTTGACTGTGGCATCGTAGCGGGCACCGGGGTTCTGCACCACCTCGATGCTCTTGATGTTGTCGGCCTGAATGTTGCGCAGTTCGTTCAGGTCGGTCAGCTTTCGGCTGTTCAGGTAGATGAGCGGTGTGCCCTTGCCCATGATTTCAAAGGCGTCGCCCTTTTTCACGATGGTTGGCACGCGTGAGAGCACGTCTTCGGCTGAGCCGATGCGCTCCAGCACGGTGCCTTCAACAGTCATGAGTAGCGAATTGCCTTGAAGCTGCAGCTTGGGCAGTTCGCCTTTCACTTCGACGTTGCCCAGTCTGAAAGTCTCTTCATGCAGGGCAATGGTGCCTATTTCGCCTGTGTTCACCATGCGGTGTTCCGTGTGATAGCCAATGTAGCTGATGCGCACGATGGTTTTTTCTTCCTGACAGGGAATGGTGAAATCGCCATTCCCGTTGCTCACGCCACCATTGATGAAGCAGGAGTCTGTGGGGCTGAGCAACGAGATATTGGCGAAGACAATGGGTTGGCCATGGGCATCGACCACGCGCCCCATCACTTTCAGTCGCTCGCGCTGAATGCACTCTACGTAGATGTTTCGTTCGTCGGTCACGATGCGCATGGGGTAGAAGCCCACCACCTGGCGCACGGCCTGCTCCACGGTGGCTTGATGCAGCGTTGTGGTCACTGAAAAGTCTTCCAGCTCGTCGAAGATGAATTGCAGCTTGCGCTCTTGCTGAACCTGATCCAGATAGACAAGGGCCTGGCTCAGCGGCACGGCGCGAAACTCGTGGCTGATGCGTTGCTGGGCATGGAGCGTTGCGGATGCCCATATTATTATAATAAGGTGTAGACAGCGTTTCATTTCACGATGATGGTCTGGTTGGTCAGCGCCATGTTTATCTTCTCAAACTGATTCAGCTTCTCCACAATGTTGGCCAGATTGTCGCTGTTGTCCCATTGCAGGTAGAGTCGCAGGTGGCGTGTGCTGTCGTTGTCAAACAGCACCTGCACGCCGTAGGTTTGGGACAGGTAGCGCATCACGGAGTCTAGCTCGATGTTGTTGAACACCACAGCCTCTTGCTGCTTGCTTGCAGGCGTGGCAATGGTCTTTGCCTTGGCAGCACAAACGGTGTCGGGGACCAGCGTGCTGGAGGATGGTTGCTGCTCACTGGCTCCCGACAGATGGCTGATGGCAGCAAACGAAATGCCGGAGAGCACCATTATTCCAGCCACCGTGGCAGCTGCTTTGAGCCAGGGACGGCGTGCAGTGCGCCTGCTGAAACGTTGCCACTCGACTTCTGCGTCGGGAGTTTCAATCCTGACTTCGTTCAGCATCTGGTCCAGTTGCTGGGTGGTGTAGCGTTCGGGATGCAGCAGCATCCTCAGTCTGTCATCTCTATTCATGGCTGTTTGTTTTAAAGTTTTCCCTTAGTTTGCGCAGTGCTTTCACAATGTGCTTGTTCACGGTTGCCACGCTGATGCCCAGTTCTCGGCCTATTTCCTGATAGGTCTTTCCCTCAGTGTAGTGCATGCGCACCACGCGGCTGGTCTGTTGCGTCAGTCGATGCTCCATGTAGGCGTGAATGCGGCTCAGCAGTTCTTCGTCGTTGTCTCGCTCGTTGAGGGCTGTGACCACGTTTCCTTCGCTTATTGCTGCCTGTTGTGTGCTGCTCTTGATGATGTTCAAACAACGGTTGCGCACGCAGATGAGCAGAAACTGTGACTGTGTTTCCTCGGCCACCTCTATTTGCCGGCAGGCTATTTGGGCAAACACATCGCTCACCGCATCGCGCGCTTCTTCACCATCGTGCAGCAGCAAGAAGGCTGCTTTGTACATTCGCGCATATTCTGTTTTGAACATTCTTTCCAGTTCCATACATCCTTAATACAACACAGAAGGCCATTCAATTACCCCTGCACCAATATTTTTTTGCAAAAGTAATCATTCTGCTTCATTTAGCCATTGTCACAGCATGAAAAGAAAATTGCAGGAAAAATTTGGCAGGACATTCAGAATTGTGTAAATTTGCATTCGCTTTGCCAGCCTTGCTGTGCAAACGAAACGCAATGCAACCAGTAATAAGAAACGATTATGGCAGACATTCCCCAGGAGTACAATAACTTCTTTCTGAAAGATGTGTCGTTTGTGAATCTGATGACCCATCGCATCTTCAACATCTTGATTGTGGCCAATCCCTATGACGCCTTCATGCTGGAGGACGACGGGCGAGTGGACGAGAAAATATTCGATGAGTACACCGAACTGGGCATGCGCTATCCACCCACCTTCACTCAGGTGAGCACCACCGAAGAGGCCAATCGAGTGCTGGCCACCAAGACCATCGACCTGGTAATCTGCATGCCAGGCAATGCCGACAACGATGCCTTTGCCGTGGCACGCGAAGTGAAGGTGAAGAATCCCTCCATTCCGTGTGTGGTGCTGACGCCCTTCAGCCATGGCATCACCAAGCGCATGGAAGACGAAGACATGTCAATCTTTGACTTTGTGTTCTGCTGGCTGGGCAACACCAACCTCATTCTCTCCATCATCAAGCTCATTGAGGACCGCATGAACCTGGACCACGACATCAACGAGGCAGGGGTGCAGATGATCATGCTGGTTGAAGACAACATTCGTTTCTATTCAAGCATCCTGCCCAACCTTTATAATTACATCCTGGCGCAAAGCAAGCGTTTCTCTACCGAAGCCCTGAACCCTCATGCTGCGGCACAGCGCAAGCGTGGCCGACCCAAGGTGGTGCTGGCCACCAACTATGAGGAGGCCATGCAGATGTATGAGAAATATCATGACAATGTGTTGGGTGTCATCAGTGACACACGCTTCCCCATGAACTCGCCTGCGGGGCGCCTGAGCCATGTGGAAGAAGGCGATGCTGAGGCTGGACTGAAGTTGCTGAAGGAGATTCGGCGTCGCGACGAATACGTTCCAATTATCCTGCAAAGCTCTGAAACGGAGAACCGGCAGAAGGCTTGGGAGAACGGTTTCGACTTCCTTGACAAGAACTCGAAGAAGTTCAACGTAGACCTGCGCCATCTGCTTGAAGAGCACATGGGCTTTGGTGACTTTGTGTTTCGCGACCCTGAAACCAAGGAAGAGGTGGCTCGCGTGTCGAGTCTGAAGGAACTGCAGGACAACATCTTCAAGATTCCGCACGACTCGCTCATGCACCACATACGTCGCAACCACATGAGCCGGTGGCTGTGTGCGCGTGCCATCTTCCCCGTGTCAAACTTCCTGAAGCACGTCACCTGGCACAAGCTGCAAGACGTCGATGCCCACCGGCAAATCATTTTCGATGCCATTGTGCAGTATCGGCGCATGAAGAATATTGGCATCGTGGCCGTGTTCGACCGTCTGAAGTTCGACCGCTATGCCCACTTTGCTCGCATTGGCGAAGGTTCGCTGGGCGGCAAGGGCCGTGGCCTGGCATTCCTTGACAACATCATCAAGAAGCATCCCGAACTGAATCAGTTTCCCAATGCTACCGTGCAGATTCCAAAGACGGTGGTGCTCTGCACCGACTTCTTCGATGAGTTCATGGACAAGAACAATCTGTGGAGCATTGCGCTGAGCGATGCCCCCGACGATGTGATTCTGAAGAACTTCCTCCGTGCCCAGTTGCCCGATGCGCTGATAGCCGACTTTTTTACCTTCTTCGAGGCCATCAAGACGCCTATTGCCGTGCGCAGTAGCTCGCTGCTCGAAGACTCTCACTACCAGCCTTTTGCCGGCATCTACAGCACCTACATGATTCCCTGGCTTGACGACAAGTATGAAATGCTGCGCATGCTGGCCTGTGCCATCAAGAGCGTCTACGCATCGGTTTACTATCGCGACTCGAAAGCCTATATGACAGCCACACAAAATGTGATCGACCAGGAGAAAATGGCTGTGATCTTGCAGGAGGTGGTGGGCCGCCAGTATGGCGATTTGTATTATCCCAACTTCAGCGGTGTGCTGCGCTCGCTCAACTATTACCCCATTGGTGACGAAACAGCCGAAGAGGGCATTGCCTCGTTGGCCTTGGGACTTGGAAAATATATTGTCGACGGCGGTCAGACGCTGCGCGTGAGCCCCTATCATCCGCATCAGGTGTTGCAAACCAGTGAGATGGAGACGGCGCTGCGCGAGACGCAGACGCGCTTTTATGCCCTTGACATGAGCCATGTGGGCGACGATTTCAAGGTGGACGATGGCTTCAACATCAAGAGCCTTCGCGTAAAACAGGCCGACCAGGATGGTTCGCTCCACTTCATTGCCTCAACTTTCGACCCCGTGGATCAGGTTATTCGCCCCGGACTCTATGAAGGTGGGCGCAAAGTCATTTCCTTCGATGGCGTGTTGCAGCAGGGCGTCTTCCCCCTGCCAGAGTTGTTGCAGCTGTCGCAGAAGTATGGATCGGAGGCGATGCGTCGCCCTGTAGAAATAGAGTTTGCCTGCAACCTGGACGCATCGGGCGAGCCAAAAGGCGCTTTCTATCTGCTTCAGATCCGACCCATTGTCGATTCGAAGCAGGTGCTCGACGAAGATTTGCAAAAGATTCCCGACGAAGCATGCCTGCTGCGCTCCAACAACTCGTTGGGCCATGGCATCAGTGAGGACGTTTGCGACGTGGTTTATGTGAAGACCGACGAGAACTTCACGGCGGCACAGAATCCGCAGATTGCCTCAGAGATAGAACAGATGAACCGAAAGTTCCTGGATGCCGGCAAAAACTATGTGCTCATTGGCCCAGGCCGATGGGGCAGCAGCGACTATTGGCTGGGCATTCCGGTGAAGTGGCCCCACATCTCGGCGGCAAGAGTCATTGTCGAGGCAGGACTGAAGAACTACCACGTAGACCCCTCGCAGGGCACACACTTCTTCCAGAACCTCACTTCGTTTGGTGTGGGCTATTTCACGATCAACACCTACGTGGGCGATGGCGTGCTGCAAAAAGATGTTCTCGATGCCTTGCCAGCTGTAGACGAGACTGAACACGTGCGCCACGTGTGCTTCGACCGTCCACTGAAAATCATGATGGACGGCAAGAAGCAAACGGGCGTGGTGCTGTTGCCGGCAAAGGATGATGCCGAATGACGGGACTATTGGCCGCCCAGGTGTGAGAAATAGTCAAGAATGTCTTCCCATGTCTTGAAGGTGTCACTGCCATAAGCAATGCGTGTGGCCATGGTGTCACGTGTGTCCTGGGCTTCAATGAGATAGTCGCCCAGCAGCAGGTGGCGCTGGTTGGAGAACACGGTGTGGCCCCAGGCTGGCACGTTGATGTATTGCTCCAGCCAGGAGAGCGTGTCAGCATATTCGTTGGGCAGGGTCGATGGGGCAGGGGCCACGAAGAACAGTGAATAGTGTTCAAGCAGTGTGCGCACGGCTTTCTGGCAGCTGCTGGCAGGCTTCCTGTAAGCATCCATAAGCGTCTCGATGCCCACGTATATGGTGGGACGCTCGCGGTGCTCCTGACGGTCGTCAATCCAGCGAATCACGGGCACCACGGAGTGCATGAACGAATGGTCGTTCATGCGGTGTTCGCCATGAAAACGTATGGCCTGCGGGTAGTGTTCCATGAACGTGTCGTAGGTGTTCACCAGCGGATCCTCGTCGCCAAAGAGTCCGAACACATGTTGGGCTTCGCCTTCGTCGTGGGCGTGGGCAAAGTTCTGTTCGGTCATCAGTCGGTATTCTTTCACCAGCGGCTTGTCTACATAAAACTCCTGCACACCATCCTGGCGGGTGCTGAAGAACTGCTGCTTGCCTGTGAGACCATGACTCTGCATGGTGTCGGCAATGTGGAAGGCCGGATTGGTCAGTATGCGGTAGTAGCCATAGAGCATTTCTGCATACATGCCGCCCATCGATGTGCCGATAATCAGGTCGGGGTTGGTCTGTTGGCAGGTGTTGCGCAGCAGGGTCATGGCTTCTTCCGGATGAATAGGCAGGTCGGGAGCCACAATGCGGGCCTGTGGCAGCACCACGCGCAGGCGCTCCACCGTGCCGGAGTTGCCCGACGAAGCAAAGCCGTGAACATAAAGAATCGTCTTTCCCGACATCAGTTCGGGAAACTGTTTGATGTATTGATTTTCCATATATGGGTGCAAAATTAACCTATTTATGGCAATCTGCAAAATTATTCCGCCCAAAACAGCAAAAAATGTTTTGCAGTCATTGTTGCGTTAATCTTCTGAAATCGTTTTCGTATGTCAGCATTATTTTGTACATTTGCCGTCGAATAAAAGCGAAAGAATCTCTTCTATGAAAAGAACTCTGCTCATCATGGTGCTCATGCTGCATGTGGCAGCTGCATTGGCCCAACGCTATGCCTTCGACAAGGCACCGCTGTCGTCCGACTGGCAGTTCCTGGGACAGCCCGACACGACAAAGTATGAACTGCGTGATGATGGAAAGTTGCGCCTTCATGGCGATATTTACGATTTCTTCGAGAACAAGTCTGTCACGTTCATGGGATTGCCTGTGGCCGATGCTCCTTTTACTTTTGAGACCAAGTTGACGCTGTTCGATGCCGACAATGGCGACGAGGCAGGTGTGTGCCTGTATCGCACCCCCGAAGTGTATGTGCAGTGCTGCCTGAACCATTATCGCAGCGACCATCGGTTGAAGTTGCGTCTGCATCTGTTTGGACACCGGCTGCTGCTCTATGATCGCTCTGTGAAGCTGAGGCGTGACTTGTGGCTGCGCATTTCGCGAACGCCGGATGGCAACAACTATAATTTTCATTATTCATTCGACGGGAAAAAATATCACTGGTTAGAATCGGTCAACGTGCGGCTGCTGTCCACGACTGTGGCCGATGCAGAATCGCCCTTGCTGTTAGGACTTTATGCCTACACGGGCAGTGCCCGCTATCAGGCAGGCTATTCGTATGGCGACTTTGAGTATGTGGATTTCCGTCAGTGATGCTCGGGGCGAATAATTGAGCCTCAGTAATGTTAAAAAGCATTTTTTGCAAACTGAGCGTTGCATTTCCCAGCCACGGCTTGTGCGAATGATTGCGGAAAAGTTTAAATTCCGTGAAAACTGCGCAATCCGTGCCTCTTTTTGATTGCTTTTTCGAAAGTTTTCAGTACTTTTGCGCTCAGAAAACAAAAAGAGTAAACAAAATATTTTAATTTTCGTAAACTATTATGGTAAACTACAAGGATTTGGGTCTCGTGAATACTCGCGAGATGTTTAAGAGAGCAGTAGCCGGTGGCTATGCCATCCCTGCTTTCAACTTCAACACGATGGAGCAGATGCAGGCCATCGTTCAGGCTGCCGTCGAGACTAAGTCGCCTGTGATCATGCAGGTGTCGAAGGGCGCCCGTAACTATGCCAACGCTACCATCCTGCGCTACATGGCCGAGGGTGCCGTGGCTTATGCCAAGGAGCTGGGTTGCGAGCATCCTGAGATTGTGCTTCACCTGGATCATGGTGACAGCTTCGAGCTGTGCAAGGACTGCATCGACATGGGCTTCTCGAGCGTGATGTACGACGGAAGCGCACTGCCCTACGAGGAAAACATCAAGATTTCGCGTCAGGTGGTTGAGTATGCTCACAAGTACGACGTGACCGTAGAGTGCGAGCTTGGCGTGCTGGCCGGTGTCGAGGACGAAGTGGCCTCAGAGGTGAGCCACTACACCAAGCCCGAGGAAGTAATCGACTTCGCCACCCGCACTGGTTGCGACTCGCTGGCCATCTCGATTGGTACTTCTCACGGTGCCTACAAGTTCAAGCCCGAGCAGTGCACCCGCGACCCGAAGACCGGCAAGCTCGTTCCTCCTCCATTGGCATTCGATGTGCTGCATGAGATTGAGAAGAAGCTGCCCGGATTCCCCATCGTGCTCCACGGTTCTTCATCGGTTCCCCAGGAAGAGGTGGACACCATCAACAAGTTTGGTGGCAACCTGCCCGATGCTATCGGTATTCCCGAAGACCAGCTGCGTGAGGCTGCGAAGAGTGCTGTGTGCAAGATCAATATCGACAGCGACTCTCGTCTGGCCATGACTGCTGCTGTGCGTAAGCACCTGGCAGAGCATCCCGATCACTTCGATCCTCGTCAGTACCTGAAGCCCGCTCGTGAGAACATGAAGAAGATGTATGTTCACAAGATTGTGGAGGTGCTGGGCAGCGACGGTAAGCTGGCACAGTGCTAAGCAAATGGTTTAGAATTATATTTCATAGCAGGGGCTCCATCAATGTCGATGGGGCCCCTGTCATTTTGTTTTTGTATCAAAAACAATTTGTTTTCAGCGCGAAAATAAATTAAAGATAAATTTTCGACCTGTGCCAGCCCCTACAATCGTTCAACCGTACAGGTCGAAAACATATCGTTCAAAAAAAATGGGCAGCAACGAACGGCTTTTTCTTCCTTCGTTGCTGCCCACCTTAATTATTTATATACAGTTGTCGTTATTTCACCATGATTTTCTTTCCACCAACAATGTTGATACCCTTGCGGGGTACAACTTCATAAGTTGTTAATGTCTTCCACGGAGAGCCCCGTGTATTTTGCTATCAGTTCTGCAGGCATGCCGTCGGCCTTCATGCGTCGAGCTGACTCCACAGCCTTTCTCGTTTCTCCTTCAGCACGACCTTCAGCCAAGCCAGCCTCACGACCTTCAGCACGACCTTCAGCCAAACCAGCCTCACGACCTTCAGCCAAGCCAGCCTCACGACCTTCAGCACGACCTTCAGCCAAACCAGCCTCACGGCCTTCAGCCAAGCCTTCGGCGCGGGCCTCGTCGCGCATGGTGTCCCACGAATCCTTGGCGGCATGCACGCTCACCATGTAGTCAATGTAG
>CACXUV010000059.1 GCA_902770845.1 uncultured Prevotellaceae bacterium | reverse complement strand
GCATCGCCACTGTGAACACCGGCAAACTCGATGTGCTCGCTGATGGCATAGGCCAGGATTTCGCCGTCCTTGGCCACAGCATCCATCTCGATTTCCTTGGCATGCTCAATGAACTTCGAGACCACCACGGGATGGTCTTCACTCACGTTGGCAGCCAGTTGCAAGAAGCGCTCCAGCTCTTCCTTGTTGGAACACACGTTCATGGCGGCCCCACTGAGCACATAGCTGGGACGCACCAGAACGGGGAAGCCCACGCGGTCGACAAACTGGTCGATGTCGTGCATGGTGGTCAGTGCGCTCCACTCCGGCTGGTTCACTCCCAGGTCGTTGAGCAGTTGCGAGAACTTGGCGCGATCTTCGGCCCCGTCGATGTCGTTTGCCTGGGTGCCCAGAATGCGCACGCCGGCCTGGTCGAGATAGACAGCCAGGTTGTTGGGTATCTGTCCGCCCGTTGAGACAATCACGCCGTGGGACTGCTCCAGGTCAATGATGTCGAGCACGCGCTCGAAGGTGAGCTCATCGAAATAGAGGCGGTCGCACATGTCGTAGTCGGTAGAAACGGTCTCCGGGTTGTAGTTGATCATGACCGAACGGAAACCATTGTTGCGAATGGTGTTGAGTGCCTGCACACCACACCAGTCGAACTCGACACTGGAGCCGATGCGATAGGCACCACTGCCCAGGACGATGATGCTGCGCAGGTCGTTTTCATAGGCAATGTCGTGCTGAGGCTGGGCGGCATCGCAACTACAGATGCCTTGATACGTCAGATAAAGGTAGTTGGTCTGAGCAGGATATTCGGCGGCAAGCGTGTCGATTTGCTTCACCACGGGCAGAATGCCTAATTGCTTGCGCAGTGAGCGCACCTGCAAAAGGGCTTCGTGCATGTTGCGCGACTGGTCTTCGAGGCCAATGGCACGCGCCACCTGGAAGTCGGTGAAGCCATAGACCTTAGCCTGGACCAGGAGCTCGCGGTCGAGCGTGGCAAGGGTATGCCGCTTCAGCTGCTCGTCAATATCGATGATGTGCTTCAGTTTCTGGAGGAACCACTTGTCGATCTTCGTCAGCTCATGAATGCGGTCGATGGTGTATTCTGCCTGATGCATGGCCTTCGAAATCACAAAGATGCGCTTGTCGGTGGGCTCGCGCAGGGCTGCATCAATATCGGGGATGCGCAGTTCCTTGTTCTCCACAAAACCATGCATGCCCTGCCCTATCATGCGCAGCCCCTTCTGAATGGACTCTTCAAAGGTGCGGCCAATGGCCATTACCTCGCCCACACTCTTCATGGACGAGCCAAGTTCCTTGTCGACACCGTGGAACTTGGAAAGGTCCCAACGGGGAATCTTCACCACAACATAGTCGAGAGCAGGTTCGAAAAAGGCACTCGTGGTCTTGGTCACAGAGTTTTTCAGTTCGAACAGACCGTAGCCCATGCCCAGCTTGGCTGCCACAAAGGCCAGCGGATAGCCCGTTGCCTTGGAGGCCAGGGCCGACGAACGGCTGAGACGGGCATTGACCTCGATGACGCGATAGTCCTCAGACTGCGGGTCGAAGGCATACTGCACGTTGCACTCGCCCACAATGCCAATGTGGCGGATGATCTTGATGGCCAGGGCGCGCAGCTTGTGATACTCGCTGTTGGTGAGCGTCTGCGAGGGAGCCACCACGATTGACTCACCCGTGTGAATGCCCAGAGGGTCGAAGTTTTCCATGTTGCACACGGTGATGCAGTTGTCGTAGCGGTCGCGCACCACCTCATATTCAATCTCTTTCCAACCCTTCAGGCTCTTTTCCACCAGCACCTGGGGCGAGAAGGCAAAGGCTTTTTCACACAGTCGGTCCAGCTGCAGCTCATTGTCGCAAAAGCCAGAGCCCAGTCCGCCCAATGCATAAGCGGCACGAATGATAACGGGATAGCCCAGCATGGCGGCTGCCTGACGGGCCTCATCGAGCGTGGCACAGGCTTGGCTCTTGATGGTCTTCACGCCAATTTCGTCGAGCTTCTTCACGAACAACTCGCGATCTTCGGTGTCGATGATGGCCTGCACGGGGGTGCCCAGCACCTGCACATGATACTTTTCGAGCACACCGCTTTTATAAAGCTCTACGCCGCAGTTCAGTGCCGTCTGGCCACCAAAGGCCAGCAAGATGCCATCGGGACGCTCCTTCTCGATAACGCGCTCCACAAAATAGGGCTGAACAGGCAGGAAATAGATTTCGTCGGCCACGCCCTCCGACGTCTGCACGGTGGCAATATTGGGGTTGATGAGCACCGTCTTGATGCCTTCTTCGCGCATGGCTTTCAGAGCCTGCGAGCCACTGTAGTCGAACTCGCCAGCCTCGCCTATCTTCAATGCTCCCGATCCAAGGAGCAACACCTTCTTGATATTGTCGTATTTCATAATGTTTCAATAAAACGGTCAAACATAAACTCGGTATCAACAGGCCCCGAACATGCCTCTGGATGGAACTGCGACGAGAACCAGGGATTGGTCTGATGGCGAATGCCCTCGTTCGACTGGTCGTTCATGTTGACGAACAGCTCGCGCCACTCGCTGCCAAGCGTCGATGCATCGACAGCATAGCCATGGTTCTGTGAGGTGACGTAGCAGCGGTTGGTGCCCACCTCGCGCACGGGCTGGTTGTGGGAGCGATGGCCGTACTTCAGCTTATAGATGGTGGCACCGGCGGCCTTGCCCAACAGCTGATTGCCCATGCAGATGCCACAGATGGGCTTGCGGCTCTGCGACATTTGCTTCTGCAGAATGTTCACGGCATCGACACAGCGGTCGGGATCGCCTGGGCCATTGGCCAGGAAAAGGCCATCGAACTGCATGCCCGTATAGTCGTAGTTCCAAGGAACGCGCACCACCTCGACACCACGGTTCAGCAAACAACGAATAATGTTGTTCTTCACACCGCAGTCGACCAGCACCACTCGTTTGCCTGCACCTTCATGGTAGCGGATGACGTCGCGACACGACACACGCTCCACCCAGTTCACCGAACCATAATCGGCATCCTCAGTCGGGCTTGCTGCGCCATTATCTTCCGCATCGTCGAACACCAGCCGCCCCATCATCACGCCCTGTTCACGAAGCACCTTGGTGAGCTGACGTGTGTCGATGCCTGTAACACCAGGCACCTTTTCGCGTTTCAGCCAACTGGCCAGGCTCTCACTGGCATTCCAATGAGAGTAGTGCTCGCTGTAGTTGCTCACAATGATGGCTGCTGCATAAATGCGGTCGCTCTCCATAAAAGTGGCAATGCCGTCTGAATCCACCGTAAAGGGCGGAACACCATAGTTGCCCACCAAGGGATAGGTGAGCACCATCATCTGCCCGGCGTATGAAGGGTCAGTGAGACTCTCGGGATAGCCCATCATGGCTGTGTTGAAGACCACTTCGCCCACAACAGGAGCATCGTAGCCAAACGATTTTCCACGGAAACGGCTTCCGTCGCTCAAAACTAATGTTACGTCTTTCATCTCTCGTTATCCTTATTTCATTCTACAGTAACTGATTTGGCCAGATTTCTTGGCTGATCTACATTCTTTCCCTTGCATACTGCCACATGATAGGCCAACAACTGCAAAGGCACTGTAGCCACCAATGGCTCCAGACACTCCTGCACATCGGGCAGTTCTATCACCTCGTCGGCAATGCGGGCTATCGTGTCGTCGCCCTTTGATACAAGGGCAATCACCCTACCTTGCCGGGCTTTTATTTCCTGAATGTTGCTAAGCACTTTCTCGTACATGGCATTGTGGGTGGCAATGACCACGACGGGCATGTCGGAATCGATTAAGGCAATGGGACCATGCTTCATCTCGGCTGCCGGATAGCCTTCGGCATGGATGTAGCTGATTTCCTTGAGTTTCAGGGCTCCCTCCAAGGCAACAGGATAGCTGAAGCCACGCCCCAGATAGAGGAAGTTATGGGCATAGGTGAAGGTGCGGGCCAGATCGGCCACCTTGTCATTGGTCTTCAGCACTTCGCGAATGAGATTGGGAATCTCGCTCAATCCCTTTACTATCTTGAGATAATCTTCGCGATTCACCGTACCTTTTGCCTCGCCCAAAGCCAGGGCAAACATGGTGAGCACAGTGACTTGACCAGTGAAAGCTTTCGTTGAGGCAACACCGATCTCTGGCCCCACGTGGATGTAGGTTCCAGTGTCGGTGGCTCGCGGAATGCTGCTGCCAATGGCGTTGCAAATGCCATAGATGAAGGCACCTTTCTCCTTGGCCAGCTGCACAGCAGCCAGGGTATCGGCCGTCTCACCGCTTTGCGAAATGGCAATGACCACATCGTCCTTCATCACAACGGGATTGCGATAGCGGAACTCCGACGCATACTCCACCTCAACGGGTATGCGACAAAGCATCTCTATGATTTGCTTGCCAATGAGACCTGCATGCCACGAGGTGCCACAGGCCACAATGACTACACGCTTGGCGTTGAGCAACTGGCGGCGATAGTCAATCAATGCGGAAAGGGTTACGTGGTCGGCTTCTACGTTCACGCGGCCACGCATGCAGTTGGTCAGACATTCTGGCTGTTCGAATATTTCTTTCAGCATGAAATGTGGATAGCCGCCCTTCTCTATCTGCCCAAGATCCACATCAACCGTCTTAACGGCCAACTCTTGTTCCTCGCCCAGGATGCTCACCACCTTCAGTTCCATGCCCGAGTCGGCTCCCTGCTCGTCACCACGACGAAGAACTGCAATATTTCCATCTTCCAAATAGACTACCTTATCGGTGTATTCCACAATGGGACTGGCATCGGAACCCAGGAAGAACTCGTTGTCGCCAATGCCCACCACAAGCGGGCTCTGCTTGCGCGCGGCTATGATTTGATTAGGATCGCGCTTGTCGATAACGGCAATGGCATAGGCGCCTATCACCTGATAGAGGGCCACCTGGACGGCAGTGAGCAAATCAAGTTGCTTATGCTCCTTGACATATTCTATCAGCTGAACCAACACCTCGGTATCGGTATCGGACACAAACTTGACGCCCTTAGCCGAGAGCTTAGACCGCAAATCGGAATAGTTTTCAATAATGCCATTGTGAATAATGGCCAGATTGTGCGACTCAGAATAATGCGGATGTGCATTGCGCGCCGAAGGCTCACCGTGGGTGGCCCAACGCGTGTGGGCAATGCCCACCGTGCCCGACACGTCTTTCTCCTGACAAAACTCCACAAGATTATCTACCTTGCCTTTGGTTTTCCACACATTGAGGCTGCCCGAGTTGCTCAGCAGTGCCACGCCAGCACTGTCATAGCCACGATATTCCAGACGCCGCAGTCCGCTAATCAGAATGGGGAAGGCGTCTCTTCTGCCAATGTAACCTACAATTCCACACATGTTTCCTATAAAATCTTTTTATCTTACTTTTTGTATTGGCTATATTAAAAATGGAGATTGAAAGAAAAACTTCCAATCTCCATTATTGACTATTTCAAAATGTGATACAACGGCAATGTGAAAATCGACTTCACGCATGCAGCGTCGTCAAAAACGCTCTTAGCTTCTTCACTACTGGCCAGAGAAATGACCAACGTGGTGAAAAACAGCACAGAAACCACAGATTGAAAAATATTCATTACTGACAGAGATGCAAATCAATAGAACTTGAAATAACGACGAGCGTTGTTGTAGCTGATGTCTTCGACCATGCGGCCCAAGGTCTCACGATCGTCGGGCAGAAGACCTTTCTCCACATCATTGCCCAGCAAGTTGCAGAGAATGCGACGGAAGTACTCATGACGCGGATAGCTGAGGAACGAGCGGCTGTCGGTGAGCATGCCCACAAAACGACTGAGCAGACCAAGCACCGAAAGGGCGTTCATCTGGCGAATCATGCCGTCCATCTGGTCGTTGAACCACCATCCTGAACCAAACTGAATTTTTCCGGGCTCGCCACCCTGGAAGTTGCCCAGCATGGTAGCAATGACTTCATTGGCGCAGGGGTTCAATGTATATAATATGGTACGCGTGAGCTTGCCTTCCATGTTCAGTTTGTTCAGGAACTTCGACATGGCCTTGGCCGTATTGAACTCGCCAATGGAATCGAAGCCAGTGTCAGGACCCAGGTCGGCATACATCTTCGTGTTGTTGTCGCGAATGGCACCATAGTGGAACTGCTGCGTCCAACCAGCCTCAGCATCCATTTCGGCCATGCGAGTGAGGAAGCAATTCTTGTACTGGCGCACTTCGTATTCCGAGAGCTGCTGGCCACGCATTGCCTTCTCGAAGATGGTCTCAATCTGAGAGTCGGTGTACTCTTCGTCATAGAACTCCTCAATACCATGGTCGGAGAGTTTAGAGCCCTGCTCAGCAAAGAAATCGTGACGCTTCTGGAGGGCATCAACCATATCAGCAAACTTAACGATGTTCACACCACTCACCTGTGCCAACTGCTCCACATACTTGGCAAACTCGGGCTTCTCGATATTCATGGCCTTGTCGGGACGCCATGCGGGAATCATGAGAGGATCCTTCTCGCCACGCACCTTGGCATACTCAATGTGATTGTGCAGATCGTCAACAGGATCGTCGGTGGTGCAGACACACTCCACATTGTAGTGACGCATCAGTCCACGAGCCGTGAAGTTGGGGTCGTTCTGCAACTTATCGTTACACTCGTCGAAAATCTCGCGAGCCGTCTTGGGCGAAAGCAACTTCTCAATGCCGAAGGCTGTCTTCAGTTCCAGGTGAGTCCAGTGATACAGAGGATTGCGGAAAGTGTAAGGCACCGTCTCGGCCCACTTCTCAAACTTCTCCCAGTCAGTTGTGTCCTTGCCAGTGCAATAGCGCTCATCGACGCCATTGGTGCGCATAGCACGCCACTTATAGTGATCACCACCCAGCCACAACTCGGTTATGCTCTTGAACTTGTGGTCCTTGGCCACCATCTCGGGAATGAGATGACAGTGGTAGTCAATGATGGGCATCTTGGCCGCATGATTGTGATACAGGTCCTGAGCAACCTCAGTTTCCAGGACGAAGTTCTTGTCGTTAAATTGCTTCATTTTAAATAGATTTATTTGCTTCTAAGTATTATTCTCTATTAGTGTGCAAAGATAATAAAACGAGGTCGCATTAGAATAGATGTCCCATTGTTTTTTTATTTTTTTAACGTGAGCATGGGCTGTCGCTGAATAAAAAAAAGGCTCGCCACAATGGCGAGCCTCTATAGAGTTTACTTCTGTTTCGTTGCTCTTGCTTAGAAGAACAGATAGCGATTGTCTTTTACCTCTGCCTTCTGATAGAGCTCCTGCATGAAGCGACCTGCAGCCTGCATGGCTTGCATCTTCAGCGTCTGCTCCTGAGCCTTGTCGTCGAACTTAGCACCCTTACGGTCCTGCTGTGCAAGCAGCTGGAACACATAAGCTCCACCCATGCCCTTCACAACTTTCTTGCTGAAGTCGCCAGGCTTCATCGTGGCAATAACACCATTCAGGGCAGGCTCTGTGCTGCTGGTGGCCAGCACCGACACGGGAGCAGAGAAGGTGATCTGCGAAACGGTATCGACACGTGCACCTTGCTTCTGAGCCTCGGCAACGCTCTTCACGCCATTGAGCTTAGATGCCAGCACGTCGAACTTCTTGTCGCGAAGCACTTCGTCGCGAAGCATGTCCTTCAGGCTTTCCCAATCGCGATAGCCCACGGGGTGAATCTTGGTGAGGGCCACAACAAGCAGACGGTCATTATTACCACACTCATAGAGGGGCGACACCTGACCTGCATTGGCATCGAAAATCCACTTCATAGCCTCACGTGTGCTGCGAATGCCGGCTACGTTGTGGGCATTGTTGGCCAAATCGGGCAGCTCCATGACCTGATAGCCGAACTTGGCTGCATTCTGCTCCAGTTCTTCCAAGGTCTTGTTTTCGCTGACATACTGGCTGAACTTATTATAAGCTTCAGAATAAGTCTGCTTTGAGAAGTCGATGGTGTGCTTCACCACAGCCACGTCGAACTTGTCGACCATGGCGCGACGATCGGTAACCTGAACAATCAGATTGCCCTGAGTGAGCTCCAGATTCTGAATCTGGTCCTTGCCCAGTGTGTTGAGTGTCTTGAGATAGTTCTTTGTGTCGGCATCGAGCACGGTGGAGTTCTGGTACATGGCACTGGTCATCCATTGCTTGTTGCCTTCCTGACCATACTTGCGAGCGATTGAGTCGAACACGGCACCACCCTTCAGAGCCTGATAAACGCTGTCGGCTGTCTTGCGAGCTGCGTCAGCATCGGCACCGCCAATCTGGATGATGCGATACTCCACAGAGTCGGGCAACTGATTCTTGGCAATCAGCTTTACTACATTCAGGGTGTTGTCAGAACGAGTTTCAAAAGGCTCGGTGGTCTGGCCAACCGTC
Organism: uncultured Prevotellaceae bacterium; assembly: GCA_902770845.1. Lineage (GTDB taxonomy): Bacteria > Bacteroidota > Bacteroidia > Bacteroidales > Bacteroidaceae > Prevotella. Next base: position 8,435 of record CACXUV010000059.1, on the reverse strand, counting down.
ATAGAGTCCACCTTGGTTGCAATGTCTGAAGGCAGGGCTGCACGCGTCAGAGGCAGACCGACGTAAGCCACTTGCGACTGTGCCTTGCGCACCACTTCTGCAGGTTCCATGCCGGCCTTCAGGTTCTGCGAAGCCTCGTTCATGGTCTTCATGAGCTCAGCACGGTCGCCAGCCGAAGGAAGCACCTGAAAAGCAACATACTTGATGTCGCGTGTCTCGATTTCCTGCTTGAACTGTTCCTTTTTCTCGTTGTACTTTGCCTTGAGGTCGGCATCTTCAACCTTCACATCGTTGTCGTTCACACCCGAATAAGGCAATGAGGCCAACAGAATGGTGCTTTCCTTGTTCTGGTCGTCGAAAGATGCCTTTGCCGACACTGGATTAGAAAGCAGACATGCAGCAAGAAGGTTCTGATACTTCATGGCCAAAGTCTGCTGGCGCAGTGTTTTCTCAACATACTGCCAATACTTGTAAAGGGTCTGATACTGCTCAAAGAGCTGTGGATTCTGCGTCTGCACGGTCTTGTAGTCGTCCAGGAACTTTGTCAGAGCAGCCACGTCGAAACGCCCCGTCTGCTGATTGACGAAGGGAGTCTGAAGAAGCATGGGGTTCGTGCCCTCACGCATCATGTTCTGCAGTTCCTCATCGGTCACGGTGAGTCCCAGCTTTTCTGCTTCTTTCTGAATCAGAGTGTTCTGCACGAATGTGTTCCACACCTGATCTTTCAGGCTGTTGAGTTCTTCTTCGTTCAGGTTGTCACGTCCCTGGGTCATCTTCAGCACATCCTGATACTCATCGACGAGTGCCTGAAACTCCTGCACTGATACTTTTTCACCTAACACTTCGCCCACTTGCTGACGCTGCTCATTGCTCGTGGACTGCCACGAGCGGAAGAACTCTTCAGCAATGAAGGCAAACAGAGCCAAACCAATCACTACGACGAGTGTGGGGCCCCAGCTTCTGATTTTTCCAATTGCTGCCATTGAATTTTTGTAGTTTTTTTTGATATTTATTTTTTCTGTTTTCAAATTCAGCCGACAAAATTACAAATTTTCCACGAAACAACGGCATCTTTTCATAAAAAAAATGGCTTTGCACCCAACAAATAAGGCTTTTTCACCTTATTACATATATGTTTCCCATTTTCCCCAGAAACAATTGCTACCTGTGCCATCATGTAGGAGCAGGCCCTGTGCCAGCCCGCTTGCCCATCAGGGCAAATGTATGTCATCGGAGTTTTGTAACCTTGACCATGAAACAGATTTGGCCGTTCTCGAAAAACGGGCTGGCACAGGCTCTGCCCCTACATTGGCAAAGTGCCCAAGGAGCAGTTCTTTGTCGCAATTATGAAAAATCTTTACAATGACCCCTTTGAGATTTGCTCAGAATCCAGCAAATGACCATTCGGTCGCAAATGAGCGAATTATGAGCACTTTTCGTAAGTAACTGACAATCAGGGAATTGAACTTTTAGCAGCATTTTCATCCCTCGAAAACAGTCGTTTTACAGCCTAACAGAACCTCAATTACGATGCAAAAGTACCTCAATTACGATGCAAAAGTGCCTCGGTTAGGATGCAAAAGTGCCTTGGTTACGATGCAAAAATGCCTTGGTTACGATGCAAAAGCGCCTCACTTAAATGCGATGAAGGCTTGACTGACTCTGTAGCAGCAAGCTGCTGACCATGAAAGAACTGTTTTTGGAGCCTTCTTCCGTCCAGAACTACCTGTCGGGAGAGGGCTTTTTTCTATGAAAAATCTTTACAAAACAAAAACGGGTTCAGACCTTCTTCAGGCGCACAAGTTCTATCTTGGTGGCGGTGTTCTTAATAATCTTGAACTCCCAACGCCCACCTATGGTCACCACCTCGTTGAGTTTCGGGAAGCTCTGATACTCGTGAAGAATCAGTCCGCCTACGGTCATGTATTCATCGCTTTCGGGCAGGTCCAAGCTGAACATCTCGTTCACCTTCTCTATTTCCAAACGTGCTGACAGCAGATATTCGCCGTTTTCCAGCTGCTTGGCCACATAGTGGGCTTGGTCGTGCTCATCCTCTATATCACCAAATATTTCCTCCACAATGTCCTCCAAGGCAACAAGGCCGCTGGTGCCTCCAAATTCGTCGACAACCACTCCCAGCGACTTTTTCTGGGCCAAGAAAGTCTGCATCATCTTGCTGGCCGCCATGGTCTCGGGCACAAAAGTCATGGTGCGCAGGCACTGAGTCCAGTCTTCCGGATTGCGGAACATCTCGGATGAGTGCACATAACCCACAATATGGTCAATGTCTTCATGATAGACCACAATCTTGGAATGGCCGCTTTCAATGAATTTCTGTTTCAATTGCTCTATGCTGCATGTATCTTCAACTGCATCAATTTCCGTTCGCGGCACCATGCAGTCGCGCACTTTCGTGTCGCTGAAGTCAAGCGCATTCTGAAAGATGCGCACCTCTTCCTCTATCTCGCTGGCATTGGCAGCATTGTCAATACTCGACTGCACCAGGTAGTCGAGATCAACCTTGGTGAACTCCTTGTCTTCTGCTTTCTTGTCCATCTTCACCCCCACCAACCGCAACAAGCCTTTGGCCAGCAATGTGGCAAAGCGTGAAACTGGATAAAGCAGCACGTAGCACACCATGGCAGGAATGGCAAAGACGGTGAGCATGGTGTTGGGATTGCTCTTGAAGATGGTCTTTGGAAGAAACTCGCCTGTGAAAAGAACTACCAGGGTGGAAAGGAGCGTGTCGGCTGTAACGCGGGCACCATCATTCAACTGGCAGAACAGGGTTGCATCGAAAATCTGCGCAAAAAGAATGCCATAGATTACCAACGCGATGTTGTTGCCCACCAGCATGGTTGAGACAAAGTTATTGGGATGCTCATAGAACAATGCAATGGCACGCTGGGCCAGGCCGTTCTTCTCTCGATCCATCTCAGCCCGGAGCCGATTGCTCGACACAAAGGCAATCTCCATGCCCGAAAAGAACGCGGAGAACACCATCGTGATGAGAAGTCCTATTATCTGTGTTGTCATTTGTCTTTCTGCAATGATTCGTTGTTTAGCGAGAGGCCGCATGTTTCTGAGACGCAGGCCGCACTGTTGGCTGAACAGCTGCCGTATCGGTAGTTTCCGGCTGGGATGAGGACTGCTGACTGCCTTCCATGTCATCGGCAATGAAAGAGCCTTTCGAATTAGACACCGTGTAGCGGGTCATTGCCTCATCACTACGGAAATAGGTTCCCTCCATGGTGCGCTCTGGGGTGATCAGCCGCGAAAACACATTCGAATAGAATTCATGCGTCGTGCCATCCCAGTAGAGTTCTTCGCTCTTATAGATAAGGCCGTCGACATTGCGAATAGAAACTCGCCCACGCAGTTTCCACAGTCGCTGTTGATCGAAGTACCATGCCGAATCGGCCTGAATATAAGCCTGCACATGAAACTGTTCATCGAACTGTTCGAAGAAAATGCCTTTCATGAATTCCCAGCGAGGTGGCTGGCGCACAGTGTTCACCTCCCAGCGTTCCGTCACAATGCGATATTTAATGACGCCCGAGTCGCTAATCAGCGTGTTCACACCATACGATGTCATCATGGCCGTAGAGTCTTCCGGACGTATGGCATCAGCCGTATGCTCATGGGCTTCGCTGCACGACAGCATTGAAATAGCCGTCAGGAGCATGACCACCAGGCCAGCTCCTGCCAAATAATTACTATGATTATCCGTAAGCAAGACTATGGAAAAATTACTCAATCTTCCACTTGGCAAACCAACCTTCATTGAAGGTCAGACCAAGATTGATGCGAAACGTGTTTTCCGTAATCATATCTTTGGCCGAGGCGTGTACCCACTGCGCCCCCACATTCAGCATAGACCGACTGATGGGAATGCCAAAGCCCGCACTCATGCTGAATTCCTTCGGACCACTGATTCCATTTATATTATAATAAGGTGTGGCATAGCCCAGGCCGAAGCGATAGTGAACACGGGTGAGCAGATTGCGACCCATGGGCAATGGCACATAGTCTACACCCGCCTTAACTTGATACAGATCTTTCAGCAAGCCGCTCTGCATCACATAGCCACCCGCCGAACTAATATCGGGAAAATCGAGTTTGCCCCACTGTTGCAAACTGAAATCAGCTTCGACCAGCAGCTTGTCGCGATGGTTCCATGAAGCACCCACGGCATAGGTCATGGGAAGGGACAGACCATTGCTGATTTGAAACTTAGTTGTATCGGCATTCGAAACGTTCACAATCTGGCACACTGGGTCAGAACCAAGCTTGTGGCCAATGCCAACGGTTGCTCCCAGCGTAAGAACATTATGTCTGTCCACCTTTTGCTGCCACTGCACGCCAAAGTCGAGCTTGTAACTGCTCACCGAGAAGGCATACTGACGGGCCAACGAATTGATGTAAGTGGTGCTGCTGGTTGTCACGGAGCGATCAATGTCGCCCCACAGATAGCCCACATTGACGCCTACCGACAGTGGTTTCAGCACTCGCCATCCTGCTCCCAGAAACACCTGTCGCAGTCCGCCCTCGCCAGCATAGGTCTCAGTCAAGCTGCCATTTGTATGATCCAGAAAGGTCGTTTTACTGTAATTATAGCCCACGCTGGTAAAGGGCAATATGCCCACCGTCATGCCCACATTGGGCAACAAGCGGAAACTGCCCACAGCATATTCAAAAGCTGCATTCCGTGCATTCACCCGGCCTTTGCCTTCCTTGAAGTTCGTTAGCTGACCCGATACACCCACATCGAAAATCATAGTCAGTGAATCTACAGCCGAATAAGACGCAGGATTCAACGTGTTGACAATATCACCTCGACGCAAGGCCAACCCTACGCCATTCATACCACGACTAAAGCCTTGCGACTGTTCTGACAAAGCGCCAAGTCCATACTGGCTATATGGCGAATTGGTTCCACTTTGCGCCAGCACTGCTGTCGAAAACGAAAGTGCCAAAATGCCACACAATAGTTTTTTGTTCATTACATGATTTTTTGTATCAGCGTGCAAAATTACGAAAAAGTTAGGAGTTAGGGGGTAGTCGTTTAGAGTTTTTTTGAAACTATGGCAAAAAAAAAGTTAAACACACAGAAAATACAACCTTGACAAGACACTAACTGCCAACTTTTGAGTACTTTTGCAGCGTGAAACGATTAGAAATCTTTTTAGCATCATTCTGCCTGACAGCTCTCATGTTGTTTACGCCCAGCCTCATTCATGCTGCGCAACAGGCAGAATTGATGGACAGTGTTGAAATAGGACTGATCACCTGCTCACCCCACGAAGAGGTGTACAGTCTCTACGGCCATTCCGCCATACGCTATCGCGAACTGAACACTGGCCGCGACTTCACGTTCAACTATGGCGTGTTCGACTTCAAGGCTCCTCACTTCATTTCGCGCTTTGTCTTTGGCAAGACCGACTACGAATTAGGGGTCATACCCACGGATCTCTTTTGTAAGTACTACAAGTCGTGGGGCAGCCAGGTGACAGAACAGGTCTTGAACCTGACAAACGAAGAAAAAGCCCAGATTAAACTGGCCCTTTCCATAAATCTGCAACCAGAGAACCGCATCTATCGCTATAATTTCTTCTATGACAACTGCTCGACAAGGCCACGCGACATTATAGCCAACAACCTGAACGGAGAAATCATATATGAACAAAGGACGGACTTCACGCCTTCGTTCCGCGAGATGATTCACCAGCTCACCGCCCGTCATCCCTGGGCTGCCATGGGCAACGACCTGCTTTTGGGTGTGAAAGCCGACCTAAAGACAAGCCGCAGCGAACAGGAGTTTCTGCCCATGAATCTGCTCTACGACTTCGACCATGCCCAGATTTACAGTCACGATGGCAGCTACAAGCCGCTTGTGAAGGAACGCCGCACGCTTGTACCTGCAGGGGTGCAGATGGTCAAGAAGGAGTTTCCACTTTCGCCCACCGAGGTAGCGATACTGTTGCTGCTGATTTTCATCTGCATCTTTCTGCTGGAATGGAAGCGCAAGAGTTGCATTATATGGATCGACCTGCCTGTCATGCTGATATATGGCTTGGCTGGATGCATCATACTGCTCATGTTCTTTAGCGAGCATCCCACCACCAGCACCAACCTGCAAGTGTTGCTGATCAATCCGCTGCCATTATTTTTCATTCCTTCTGTCCTGCGCAAAAAGCCTGCCACCCGCTACTGGCAAGCCACCATCGTGCTCATCGCAATGTTCTTTGTTGGTGGCATTTGGCAAGACTATGCTGAAGGCACGGAAATTTTGGCATTATGTTTGCTGTCTCGTTGCATGAGCCATATTAGAAATGACAAATAAATATCTTTACATAACACTGCTGGCCATACTGGGCTTCAAGGCTGAAGCCCAAGGGCAGACCGGGACCAGTACGCCACGGCTGGTGGTAAGCATTGCTATCGACCAGCTCCGCAGCGACTATCTTGAAGCTTTCGCCCCACTCTATTTGCCCGACGGCTTCAAACGCCTGCTCCACGAAGGACTGGTGTTCGATAACGCCAGCTATGCCTTTTCGCCCGTAGACAGGGCTTCGGCCATTGCATCGCTGGCCACAGGCGTTACACCTTATTATAATAATATTGTGGGCGAACGATGGCTCAACCGCGAAACGCTACGCCCCATGAACAGCATTGACGACGACCGGCATGCCGGACTGGGCACCACGCAAACGGCTTCGCCTGCTCAACTGGCCACATCGGCCATTGGCGACGAGCTGAAAGTGGCCACTGGCGGCAAAGGAAAAGTGTTTGCCATTGCTCCCTACCGTGATGCAGCCGTGCTTGCTGGCGGTCATGCGGCCGACGGCGTGTTCTGGATAGACGACAACAGCGGCGAGTGGTGCTCGTCGGATTACTATTTCACCGAACTGCCAACCTGGCTGCAAGCACTCAACAAACTATCATCACCCGCCATTGTGGCAAAAGACTCGGTATGGGAGCCCATCAACACCGTGGTAGGGAACTTCAGCTATTTCATGCAGACGGGCCTGCAAAAACCATTCAAGCACACCTTCACAGGCAGCAATTGCTATCAGCAGTTCAAAGCCAGCGCCATGGTGAACGAGGCCGTAACCGAAATGGCAAAAAGATGCATTGCCAGTCAAGTCATGGGCATAGATGCCGTACCCGACCTGCTGTGCCTTACCTACTACGCAGGAAACTTCGATCACCGTTCGGTGACAGAATGTCAGATTGAGCTGCAAGACACCTACGTAAGACTGGATCAAGAGCTCAGCCGACTGATGAACCACATAGAACAACAAGTGGGCAAAGACCGTGTGCTCTTCGTGGTGACCAGCACGGGCTATTGCGACGAGGAATCGACCGACTATGAGAAATATCACATCCCAACCGGAACATTCTACATGAACCGGACAGCAGGGCTCATGAACATGTATTTTGGTGCTATCTGGGGCACAGGAAAATATGTTGACGCCTACTTCGGAAATCAAATTTTTCTTAACCATAAATTATTAGAAACCAAAAAGATAAGCATCACCGATGCAACTAATAGAGCACAGGAGTTCCTGGCAATGATTGCGGGAGTTCGCAACGTCTATACCTCGTTGCAACTTCTCACTGGCAACAACGAACATCTGCGCAAGATTCGCAACGGATTCAATGCCGAGAAAAGTGGCGACATCCTGGTGGAGCCTGCTCCCGGATGGCGACTGATGAACGAAGACACTCAGGAAGACCAACTGGTCAGAGCGTCGTATGTGCCTTTCCCCATCATGATTTTAGGATCAGGTGCACCTGCAGAGCGCATCAAAACGCCCGTCACCACCGACCGTATTGCCCCCACCATTGCACGGGCCATACGCATTCGGGCCCCTAATGCTTGTTCGGCTGAGCCTCTTTTTTAATCTTGCCACTTTCATGCCATACCTTTGCTGTAACCATGAACCACGACGCAATGGTATTGGCACAAAGGGGGCGAGCTAAGAGCAAAAAGAAGAAGCAAACTATCAAATAATGAGTGATTTATGCTTTAATGACCAAAAAAATCACTAACTTTGCACCCAATTTACTGAATTAGGAACAAAAACAATACATAGAAAACGATGAATTTCAACTTAACAAAAATTCTAAGTTCGTTGTTTGGCAACAAATACGACCGCGACAAGAAGCTCATTCAGCCCTTCGTGGAAGAGGTGAAAGCTGTATATCCGAAAATAAAGGAACTTAGCAACGACCAGTTGCGCGAACGCTCGAAACAAATACGCGAAAAAGTGCAGGCAGCAGCCAAGGCACAGAAAGACGAGATTGAACAGCTGAAGTCCACCATCGAAGACACCCCACTTGACGAGCGCGCCGCCATCTTTGCCAAGGTTGACAAACTGGAGAAAGAAGCTCTCGAAGTATATGAAAAGGCTCTGAACGAGGTGATGGCC
>CACXUV010000058.1 GCA_902770845.1 uncultured Prevotellaceae bacterium | reverse complement strand
AGACAATATCTAAAAGTAGATATATTTTTTGTTAAAAAGGTACGCCATCACCATCTTGAGGGGGCATCTGGGCTCCTGCAAAGGGATCGTAGTCGGGTGGGGGAGCACTGGCTCCTGCTTCATATCTGGCCTCAGCTTTCGAACCAAGAATTGGACCGCTGTCAGGTGCCGACTGACTGTCCAGACGCGTGTCTTCTGGATTCTCAAATCGGGTGAATTCGCCACGGAAGGTGAGCAGCACGTCGCCCGTGGCGCCCTTGCGGTGCTTGGCTATGATAATCTGGGCCATGCCGTGCAAGTCGCGACCGTTGTCGTCTTGATAGATGTGATAGTATTCTGGACGATGCACAAAGAGAACCATGTCGGCATCTTGCTCAATGGCACCTGATTCACGTAAGTCACTCAGTTGCGGACGCTTGCCTTCAAGTCCTTCGCGCGATTCTACGCCACGATTCAACTGGCTCAGTGCCAGGATGGGAATGTTCAGTTCCTTAGCCAGCCCCTTGAGCGAACGCGATATGGTAGACACTTCTTCCTGACGAGACGAGAAGCGCATGCCGTTGGCGTTCATCAGTTGCAAATAGTCAATCATAATAATCTTCACGCCGTGCTCGCGCACCAGTCGGCGCGCCTTGGTGCGCAGCTCGAAGACCGACAGACCAGGGGTATCGTCAACATAAAGTGGAGCACCATAGAGGCCGTTGATACGCTTGTCCAATCGGTCCCATTCATCGGGTGTTAGCTGTCCGCTCTGCAAGTGAGAACCCTGAATCTCGCATACGTTTGAAATCAGACGGTTCACCAGCTGCACGTTTGACATCTCAAGAGAAAAGAATGCAATGGGCACTTTGTAGTCTGCCGCGATATTTCAGCAATGATCACCAAATCGGATAGCTGCCAGCCGGAAGTCATGTCGTCCAGTTTGTGATAGCCCGTGGGAACACCCGTCAAGCCATCCTTGTTCTCTGCAGCCTTCATGATTACCTCCATGGCATTCTTGATCACAGGGTCTACCTGGGTGTAATCTTTCTTCATGTTTTTCTGTGACAACTCAAACAAAGCGCCCTCGGCTTCCTGCATCAGGTCGTCTACGTTGATGGTCTCATCGAAAGCTTTTGTCTCGATAAAACTGGCATATTGTATGAGCTGACGAGCCAGGAACTTCTGGGCAATGATATGAGCATGATACTCCACATGGGCACTCGAGGCCACCCGGCTTGATATGTCAGCTATATAGGCTGGACCACCAGCTTCTTCCAACTTACCGTCTTTAGCCAACTGTTCGGTTACGGTGAGCACATCGACAGGTTTTTCGCTAATGCTCAAATCGCGAATGGCAGTATAGACCATTTGGTTTCTGGGTTCATAGAAACTTTCGGGCGTAAGCAGTTCGCAAACGATGGGATATGCGTCCTTATCGATAAGCAATGCTCCCAGCACAGCACGCTCAATTTCGAGCGCCTGTGGTTGCAGGTGTGCATAGGTGTTGTCAAGTTTTTGCGGACTTCTTGGGGATCTTCGGTTGTTTTGTTCTGGCATTGAATGACGTTTTTTGTTCTCGACTGCAAAATTACTAAAACTTTTAAAAATTCTCCCTTTATTACCAACAATTTTTCTCGTTTCAAAACTTTTTAGTAATTTTGCACCTCGTGATGAGAAAATCGATATTGATATGGATGACAACAGCACTTGTTGCATTGCAGGGCTGTGGTGGAGAACAGGAAAAGAAAACAACTGTAAAAGTTCCTCTGCCAATTGACTCTGGTGCTGTTCGGTTGGCTGTGATGCCCACGCTCGACTGTCTTCCATTCTTTCTGGCCAGTGAGCACGGATTGTTTGCCAGTGTGGGGCTCAATATTGTGTTGCTGCCATATCAGGCGCAGATGGATTGCGACACAGCTCTGCAAAGAGGGAGCGCCGACGGAATGGCCACCGACTTGGTGAGAAGCGAATGCTTGATTTCACAAGGCATTTCACTGACATATATCATGCGCACACAGGCTTCTTGGCAGTTGCTTACTGGAAAAGCTGCTCGAATTAGCCGTCTGAAACAGTTGGACGACAAGATGCTGGCCATGACACGCTATTCAGCCACAGACTTACTGGCCGATCTTGCTGTGGACAGTGCCAGACTGAAGCCAGAACGTGTGTTTCGCATTCAAGTGAACGATGTAAACGTAAGGCTTTCCATGCTTCAAAATGCCATCATGGACGCACTCTTGCTACCTGAACCACAGGCAACAGCAGCACGAAATCTGCATGCTGCGGTATTACTCGACACACGCAAACTGGACGTTCAACTGGGCGTTGTCGCTTTCAAAGAGCATGTGTTTACCGACAAGCAACAGCAGTTGTTCCTAAAGGCTTATAACCAAGCATGCGACAGCATCAACCAGCAGGGGCTTGATGCCTATTCTGACATCATACAGAAATATTGTGGCGTGACCCAGCAAGTGGTCGACTCCCTTCCCAGTAACCTTATCTTCCAACCAGCCGCCCAGCCTCGTGAGGTTGATGTGGAACGGGCAAAAGCGTGGTTGAAGGAAAAAGAAAGAATAGCTTATGTGGAAAAACGAAGCATTTGACGAAATCATTGAACTCATTCTGTCACATCATTTGGGCAGGGCCATTAATAAACTTGAGAACTTCTTGCTTGCAGGAAAAAACTTTCAGAGTGAGCGTGAGCAATTGGCCAGCATATCCAGCGACTACAAACTGATGGCTGAATATTGGAGTAAAGGCTTTGACGATCCTGAGAGGCAACAGGTGCATGAACGGTTGCTGCGCAGACTGTATGTTCTCACGATGAATGTTTCCATTCATGACCGCATACGTAATACGGCCTATTTGCAGGCTATTTACACGCAGGCTCGACTGTCCAGACAAGATTGGACAATGGCTTCGCTCAGAGCCGACTTGGAAGATTTTGTGTCAGAGGTGGCCATGCTGGAACTTGAACCTGAGCATTTGAGAAAGCAGAAGAGAGAATTGGTTTACGAACGCCATCAGCGGCTGATGAACAGTTTGTTTGAATATATCTGTACGTCGCGTTTGTGGAAAGACACGCTTGCCCAAGCTTTCGAAGACATTCTTTTGTCGCCCACCATTGATCCTTTCGACCAACAGCTCATTGTCAGTGCCATCACAATTTCCGCCATGAATGGCTTTGGCTTCAACAAGTTCCAATTGCTCACTCGAATCTATGAAAAAACCACCGACGAACAACTGCGCCAGCGTGCACTGGTGGGGTGGGTATTTTGTGCTGATGCCCAAAGAGAAAACGTCTATCCTGAAATGCGCTCCATTGTGACTCGCCTTTGCAAGGATGAACGTTGCCGTGAGGAATTATCTGAACTGCAAATGCAACTGTTCTACTGCAAACAGGCCGATAACGACACTCAAACCATAAAAAATGAGATTATGCCCAATCTCATGGAGGCCAACCATATCAAGATAACAAGAAGTGGCATCGTGGAGCAGGATGAAGAGCAGATGGAAGATATTCTGCACCCTGATGCTGCAGAAGAGAAAATGGAACGCATGGAGGCCAGCATGCATAAAATGGCCAATATGCAGAAAGAGGGTAGCGACATATATTATGCTGGCTTCTCGCAAATGAAACGCTTCCCTTTTTTCAGCCAGTTGTCCAATTGGTTCGTACCCTTCTATTCGCAGCACCCAGGCATCAGTACAATATGGAACAACGCCCGTGGGCAGAAGTTCCTGCGCATCATCATGCAATATGGCGCTTTTTGCGACAGCGACAAATACTCTTTTGTCTTGGCTTTTGAGCAGGTGCTCAACCATCTGCCAGCTAAGATGCTCGATATGATTGAAAAAGGAGAGGCGTCGCCCATGCCTGTGGGAGGAGAGGTGTCGCTGGAAGATCAACAGAAGCCGGCCTTCATGCGCCGACTTTATTTGCAGAACCTGTATCGTTTCTTCCGACTGTTCCCTCAACGCTCAGAGTTTGTCAATCCTTTCGAAGACATAAAACGCTATATCTTCTTTTCGAATACCTTATTCCATGGCACCGATCTTGAGAACGAGATGCTGCATGTGGCATCGTTCTTCATGAAGCGCCGCCAAGCCAAGGAAACGCTTGCTGTGCTCGACAATATGAGCGAACAGCAGCACACCACCCAGTACTGCTTAATGATGGGACACTTACTTGCCAACATGCATGCCGATCCATTGCGTTCGCCCATCGATTACTATAGAAAGGCACTGCAGCAGGAACCAGACAACGTGAAGGCATGGCGTGGGTATGCCCGTTCAATGTTTGAGGAAAAACAATATCGCTTGGCGCTCGATTCATACAATAAGGTGCTGGCTTGTAGTCCCGACGACCGTGCTGTGCAACTGAATGTTGCTATCTGCCACGTGAGCCTGAAACAATATGAGGAGGCATTGAAACAACTCTACAAACTTAACTATTTGTTTCCTGACGATGACGACGTGAACCGTGTGCTGGCTTGGGCGCTCACCTTAGCAGGAAAATACGAACAAGCCACGAAACTCTACAATCGCTTGCTGACTTTGGAACATCCGCAGGCCACTGATTTGCTGAACTACGGCTATTGCTTGTGGTTCATGGGCGATGTCGTGAGTGCGGTGAGCATGATGCGTCAATTTCTTTCCGACCAGCAAAACGAAAAGTTCTCGGTGGAACATGAATTGATGGTTACAGAGCACGATCTGATTCGTGAACATGGAATCAGCGAGGTAGAGATTCTGTTGATGGTCGATTACCTTACGCAGTGAGTCGATTTTTTTTTGCGCACAAGGTAGGAAGAACTTTATTTCAGGAGCAACTGGCGCACATAGTCACGCTCCCAGTCGCGCAGATGGTGACGTGTTTCGTCAAACTGAAGCAGATCAAGATCAATACAAACGACACCTGCGCTACGCTCAGTTTCATTGCGCCCCATGTACAATTCTATCTCTTTCAGCTTCGCCACCAGCTGTTCGGTGTTCAGTTCTGTATGAGCATAAGCCAACTGGTTCAGATACATGTCTGGACGCTTGGCATGTATAGGTTCCGTCCAAAGTTCTTTTGTGTAGACAATATGAGAAAGAATCTGTCCGAGGCAACGACGCGCCTCCGACAGATTCTTTTTATGATTGCAGTTTGCTGCTAATGATATGATGCATTTATGCATTTTATTCGGGAGTAATTGCTTTGTAAATGCACCCATTAAAGTTTCTTGCCTGCAATGCGGCTTTTCACCTTGTCAACGTAGGCATCGATCACTGCTACCGAAACGATATTCACCACATCGCGCACAGTGGCTCCAAAGTCAATGAAGTGTATGGCCTTGTTCAGTCCCATCTGAATGGGACCAATGATTTCCACGTCGGCATTCAACATTTGCAGCATTTTGTAGCTGGAACGGGCCGAGGTTAGGTTGGGGAATACCAGTGTGTTCACGTCTTTATCTTTCAGTCGGGTGAAAGGATATTGCTCATCGCGCAATTCTTTGTCGAGTGCAAAGCCTATTTGCATCTCACCGTCGATAGCCATATCGGGATAAAGTTCTTGCATCTTCTGCACTGCAGCACGCACTTTGTGGGCGCCATCACTCTGACTGGAGCCAAAATTACTGTGCGAAACCATCGAAATGACAGGCTTCTCGTTGAAGAATCTCACGGCTGTGGCTGAAAGTTTAGCAATGTCCACCAGTGTATCGGTGTCAGGATTCTCGTTCACTAACGTGTCGGCAATATAGAGTGTGCCACGTGGCGAATTGATGATATGCATGGTGCCAAAATGCTTGTATTCGGGACGAATGCCAATGACCTCGTTTACCACTTTAATTGTGTTGGAGTATTTTGTATACAAGCCCGTAATGAAAGCATCGGCCTCGCCCGTCTCAACCATCATCATGCCAAAATAGTTGCGTTCAAACATTTTATCGTTGGCCTCCTGGAAAGTATAGCCTTCGCGCTGACGTTTCTCTGTGAGGATGCGTGCGTAGCGCTCACGGCGCTCCTGCTCGCTGGGATGTCGCAAGTTCACAATCTCGATGCCTTCTAACGAAAGATCCAGTTTCTGTGCCATTTTTTCTATCACCTCGTCGTTGCCTAACAGGACTGGCTGGCAAATTCCTTCGGCCTTGGCCTGAACAGCAGCCTTCAGCATGGTGGGATGGATTGCCTCGGCAAAGACCACACGCTGCGGGTGGGCTGCTGCTGTGGCATAGAGTTTTTGTGTGAGTTTCGTTTCCTGTCCCAAGAGAACAGAGAGCGAGTCTTTATACTGCTCCCAATCATCAATCTTCTTTCGGGCAACACCACTTTCAATTGCCGCGCGAGCCACAGCAGCACTGACTTCGGTAATAAGGCGTGGGTCTACAGGTTTCGGAATAAAGTATTCACGACCAAAGGTCAGGTTGTTCACCTTATACACGTCGTTCACCACATCAGGAACGGGCTGCTTAGCCAGATCGGCAATGGCCAGTACAGCAGCCATTTTCATTTCTTCATTAATGGCTGTGGCATGCACGTCGAGTGCCCCTCGGAAGATATAAGGGAAGCCAATCACATTATTAATCTGGTTGGGATAGTCGGTTCGGCCCGTAGACATAAGTACGTCAGGGCGAGCCTCCATTGCATCCTCGTAGGAAATTTCGGGCACGGGGTTAGCCAGTGCAAAAATCACGGGATCCTTGGCCATGCTCTTCACCATGTCCTTGCTGAGCACATTGCCTTTAGAAAGGCCCACAAATACGTCGGCACCATTGATGGCTTCGGCCAGTGTGTGAATGTCGCGACGGTCGGTGGCAAAGAAACGCTTCTGCTCGTTCAGTCCCTCGCGGTCGGATGATATGACACCCTTCGAGTCGAGCATCACAATATTTTCCTTCTTGGCTCCCAAAGCCATGTAGAGCTTTGTGCAGGAAATGGCAGCAGCACCGGCACCGTTCACCACAATGCGCACTTTGGCAATGTCTTTGCCAATCACCTCAAGTGCGTTTTTCAGTCCAGCTGCACTGATGATAGCCGTTCCATGCTGGTCATCGTGCATTACGGGAATGTCGAGCGTGCGCTTCAATCTTTCCTCTATATAAAAACACTCTGGAGCCTTGATGTCTTCCAGATTGATTCCTCCAAAAGTAGGAGCAATACGTTCCACTGCCTCACAGAACTTCTCTGGATCTTTCTCATTTACTTCAATATCAAAGACGTCGATACCGCCGTAGATTTTGAACAGCAGCCCCTTTCCTTCCATCACTGGCTTGCCACTCATGGCACCAATGTCGCCCAATCCCAGCACAGCAGTACCATTTGAAATAACGGCTACCAAATTACCTTTATCGGTATATCTGTAGGCATTGTCGGGATTCTCTTGTATTTCAAGGCAGGGGTAGGCCACACCTGGCGAATAAGCCAGCGAAAGATCAGTCTGGGTTCTGTAAGCCTTAGTTGGTTTTACCTCAATTTTTCCAGGCCTTCCGCCTTCATGATAAGCAAGCGCAGCCTCTTTCGAAATCTTTACCATAATGATTTTTTTGTGTTAGAATGAATTTTCGAGTTGCAAAAGTAATAAAAAACGAGCGAACAAATGCTGTTTTTACCGTTTTTTTTATTTCAAACGTTTTGAAGTCGGAAATTTTGTGTACTTTTGCACCCGATATGTCACAACCATTAGCCGAAAGACTTAGACCCAGAATGCTCGACGACTATATAGGTCAGCAACATTTGGTGGGAGAAGGGGCCGTGCTGCGCAAGATGATTGAAGCAGGACGGATCTCGTCGTTCATCTTGTGGGGGCCACCTGGAGTCGGCAAAACTACGTTGGCACAGATTATTGCCAACAGGCTTGAAACACCATTCTATACGTTGTCGGCTGTGACCAGTGGCGTGAAGGATGTGCGCGACGTGATTGAGAAAGCTCAAAAGGGACGTTTCTTCAATGAAGCCTCGCCCATCCTGTTTATCGACGAGATACATCGTTTCTCCAAGTCACAACAAGATTCGCTTTTAGGTGCAGTAGAGAAAGGTATTGTTACACTAATTGGCGCCACGACAGAAAATCCTTCTTTTGAAGTGATTCGTCCCCTGCTGTCACGTTGTCAGCTCTATGTGCTGAAGTCATTGAGCAAAGACGATTTGTTGCAATTGTTACATCGTGCAATTACTACCGATGTGGTGCTGAAAGAACGAAAAATCGAACTGCAAGAAACCGATGCTTTGCTAAGATATAGTGGAGGCGATGCTCGTAAGCTATTGAACATCTTGGAGTTGGTCGTTGAGGCAGAAAGCGGTGATGTGACTATTACCAATCAACTGGTGACAGAACGCTTGCAGCAGAATCCGTTGGCTTATGACAAGCAGGGCGAAATGCACTACGACATCATCTCAGCCTTTATCAAAAGCATCAGGGGCAGTGATCCTGATGCCGCACTTTATTGGATGGCACGCATGATCGAAGGCGGCGAAGACCCACAGTTCATTGCCCGAAGACTGGTAATCTCTGCTTCAGAAGATGTTGGGCTGGCCAATCCCAATGCTTTGTTGTTGGCCAATGCAGCCTTTGATACTGTGATGAAGATTGGTTGGCCAGAGGCACGCATCGCCTTGGCTGAAGCGGTTGTCTATTTGGCCACATCGCCCAAGAGCAATTCTGCCTATTTGGGCATTGATGCTGCACTTGAGGAAGTGCGTCGATCGGGCAATCAGCCAGTGCCGCTACCTTTGCGCAATGCACCAACTCAGCTGATGAAAGAGTTGGGCTATCACGATGGCTATAAGTATCCGCATGACTTTCCCGGCCATTTTACCACCCAGCAATATTTGCCCGACGAACTCACAGATTGTCGTTTCTGGCATGGGCAGCATAATCCTGCTGAAGAAAAGCTGTATCAGCGCATGGTAAACTATTGGGGAAAGAGATATGAAGATTGAAGCAACACAACATTTTTTACGGCATTGAATCAGAATGTAATCATATTCATCATTGAACTCCTTGGCACCTTTGCATTCGCCATATCGGGCATTCGCCATGCTGCAGCCAAACGTTTCGACTGGTTTGGGGGCTATGTGTGCGGCATCGCTGTGGCCATTGGTGGTGGAACCATACGCGACGTGATGTTGCTCACCACGCCATTCTGGATGACCACACCTATATATATAATATGTACTGCTGTGGCACTGCTCATGGTTGCTTTTTTCGGTCGCTGGATGGAACCGCTGAAGAACGCTTGGTTTGTGTTTGACACGTTGGGCCTGGCTTTGTTCACCATTGCAGGCATACAGAAAAGTCTCGATTTTGGACAACCTTTTTGGGTGGCCATCATCATGGGGTGCATTACAGGATCGGCTGGGGGAGTCATTCGCGACGTGTTACTCAACAATGAGCCTGTTATTTTCCAAAAAGAAATCTATGCCATGGCTAGCGTTGTAGGCGGTCTTGTCTACTGGGCAGGCATCCTTCTGGGCATGTCGGTAGAGTTTACGGTGGTGCTTAGTTTTATCACCACTTGTGTTATTCGTTTCCTGGCTGTGCGCTACCACATATCGCTTCCTATATTGAAAAACGAAACAGAGTGACAGCTGCTAATGGGAAAAGATTTGATAAAATAGCTTAAATCCTTTCCTATGTCCAGAAAAAATAGTACTTTTGTAGGCTGAAACAAAAGGTGCAAAATGCGTCAGCGGGCTTGCAAATGGCCTTAAACGCGATTTTTGCTCAAAAATGTAAACTAAAAGATATAATGGATCAAACGATTGACAACGACAGAATCTTAAAGATCAACATTGAGGAAGAGATGAAGTCTTCCTACATCGACTACTCAATGTCGGTCATTGTAGCTCGTGCCCTTCCCGATGTGCGTGATGGCTTTAAGCCCGTTCATCGCCGCATTCTCTACGGCATGATGGGCATTGGAAACACCAGTGACAAACCACACAAGAAGTGTGCACGCGTGGTGGGTGAAGTGCTTGGTAAGTATCACCCCCATGGCGATTCATCGGTATATGGTGCCTTGGTGCGTATGGGCCAGGAATGGAATATGCGCTATACGCTCGTCGACGGACAAGGCAACTTTGGTTCGGTCGACGGCGACTCGCCTGCTGCCATGCGTTACACAGAGTGCCGCCTCTCGAAGATGGGAGAGCACATCATGGATGACTTGGAGAAAGACACTGTAGACATGGATCCCAACTTCGACAACACGCTGGTGGAACCCAGCGTGATGCCGACCAAGGTGCCTAACCTACTGGTAAACGGTGGCAACGGCATTGCTGTGGGTATGGCCACCAATATGCCTACACATAATTTGAGCGAGGTGATTGATGGCTGCTGCGCTTTCATCGATAATCCAGAAATTGATACTGAGGGGCTGATGCAATATATTCCAGGCCCTGACTTTCCTACAGGTGCCTATATTTATGGACTGCAGGGCGTGCGCGATGCCTACGAAACAGGACGTGGCCGCATTGTGATGCGTGCCAAGGCTGAGATTGAAAGTGGCGAGTCTCATGACAAGATTGTTGTCACGGAGATTCCTTATGGCGTGAACAAAGCCGATCTGGTGGCCTACATTGCCGACTTGGCTTCGCTGCACAAGATTGAGGGCATTGCTAATGTGAACGATGAGTCTGGTCGTCAGGGCATGCGCATCGTGGTCGACGTGAAGCGCGACGCCAATGCCAACGTGATTCTGAACAAGCTGTTCAAGATGACCGCCCTGCAAAGTTCGTTCTCGGTAAACAACATTGCCCTGGTGCCCATTCCTGGTACTCACGGTAAGATGCGCCCTAAGCTATTGTCGTTGCGCGAGTGCATTCGCTACTTCATTGACCATCGCCATGAGGTGACTATACGCCGCACAAAGTTCGACCTGAAGAAAGCCCAAGAGCGTGCTCACATTCTTGAAGGCTTAATCATTGCCGTGAACAACATTGACGAGGTGGTTCACATCATTCGCAACAGCAAAACACCTACCGATGCGCAGCGCAACCTGGAAGCTCGTTTTGAACTGGACGAACCACAGTCGAAAGCAATCGTCGACATGCGCCTGTCACAGCTCACTGGTCTGCGTGTAGACCAGCTGCACCAAGAGTACGACGACTTGATGAAGTTGATAGCCGACCTGGAGGAAATCCTGAATAATCCCGAACGCTGCAAGGAAGTGATGAAGCAGGAACTACAAGAAGTGAAGGAGAAATATGGTGACGAACGCAAGACCGAAATCATTCCTTTCGACCATGAGTTCAATGCCGAAGACTTCTATCCCGATGATCCTGTGGTGATTACCATCAGCCACATGGGCTATATCAAACGCACACCGCTCAGTGAGTTCCGCGAGCAGAGTCGTGGAGGTGTGGGCGCTAAGGCAGCACGTCATCGCGACAATGATTTCACTGAATACATCTATCCAGCCACGATGCACAACACGTTGCTTTTCTTCACGCAGAAGGGTCGCTGCTACTGGCAGAAGTGTTACGAGATACCCGAGGGCGACAAGAACTCAAAGGGCCGTGCCATTCAGAACATGCTCAATATCGAGCCCGATGATGCTATCAATGCCGTTCTGCGCATCAAGAAGTTTGACGACGATGAATTCCTCAAGTCCCACTTTGTTGTGTTTGCCACCAAGCAGGGTATTGTGAAGAAGACCTGTCTCGATGCCTATAAGAACCAGCGTTCAGCAGGTGTCAAGGCCATCAACATCAATGAAGGAGACGAGGTGGTGAGCGTGCGCCTGACCAATGGTCATAACGAAATTATCATGGCCAATCGCAACGGACGTGCCGTGCGTTTCAATGAGAACCAGGTACGCACAATGGGGCGTGTTTCTACTGGTGTTATCGGCATGCGTCTCGATGGTGGTGACGACGAGGTCGTTGGCATGGTCTGCGTGAACGATCCACAGACGGAAACCGTCATGGTGGTGTCGGAGAATGGATACGGGAAGCGAACAGCTGTGGTCGACGAAGAAGGCGTTGACGTTTATCGCAAAACTAAACGTGGAGGTAAGGGTGTGAAGACACTCAACGTTACCGACAAGACTGGACGCCTGGTGTCTATTAAAGTCGTTACCGATGAAAACGACCTGATGATCATCAACAAGAGTGGCATTCTCATTCGTCTGAAGGTGGCCGATGTGCGCGTTATGGGACGTGCCACCCAGGGTGTGCGCCTCATCAACCTGACCAAGAAGAACGACACTATAGCTTCTGTATGCAAGGTTCTCTCTTCCAACGACGAAGAAAACATTGCCGAGACAGATGTTACAGATGATGTGGATCTTGCAGAGCCAGCAAACGATGGAGACACGCCGCTGGTAGATTTTAGTGAGAATATTGAAACTACTGAATAACAACTGTTTAACAAAAAATCAAAGAAATGAAAAAAATGATGATGATGGCCATCATGGCAGCAGCTGCCACTACGGCCTTTGCACAGGATGATTTGGTGAAAGAAGCCAAAAAGGCATTTGCCAAGGGCGAGTTCGACCAAGCCGCCCAGGTGCTTGCACCTGCTCTGACTTCAAGCGCTACAACCGACAAGGCAGCCGCTTGGAATCTGCAGAGCGAAATCATGCAGAGCAAGTTCAGTGCCATTCAGGCCAAAGAAGTTGAAGAGAAAGTGAAACCCACTGGCGCCACAATTGACACCATGGGTATGCACGATGCAGCCATTGGTGCTATCGAGGCTGCAATGAAGTGCGACGAGTTCGACCGTCAGCCCAATGAGAAAGGCAAGGTGAAGATTCGTTTCCGCAAGGAGGCTCAGACCAAGTTGCAGAACACGCGTCTGGCTCTGATCAATGCTGGCTTGTTCTACTACAACAGAAAGGATCTTGACAATGCTCTCAAGACATGGGCCATGTATCTTGCAAGCGCTGAAGATCCCCTCTTTGAGGGCGTCGACCTGAGCAAGGATCCCTATCGTGCTGAAATTGCCTATTATGCAGGTCTGGTAGCCTATCAGAAGAAAGACTACGCCACTGCAGAGAAGTATGCCAACATTGCTGCCCAGGATCCTGCCAAGGCCGATGATGCCAACGAAATCCTGCTCTTCTCGAAGAAGGAGAACTTGAAGACTCCTGCAGACTCGGCTTCCTATCTGGCCATGGTGAAAGATCTGCACAAGCAGAAGCCTGACGAGAAACGTTACTTCAACCTACTGATGGACTACTACACCCACGCTCACAACATGCCCGCACTGAAAGTTTGGGCCGAGGAGGAGATTGCTATCAATGCAGAAAACGCAATGGCATGGGCCTTGAAGGGCGAGGTCGAAATGAACGACCGCCAGTGGGATGCTGCAGTGGAGAGCTACAAGAAGGCTATCGAGATTGATCCTACCTTCGTGCAGTGCCTCTTCAACGCTGGTGTATGCCTCAACTCGAAAGCCATTGACCTGAAAGATCAGTTGTCCGACAAAAAAACGGGTGGACTGACCAAAGCCAATGCCGATAAGGTGAAGGCTGTGCTGTCTGAGTCGCTCACGTTCCTGGAGCGTGCCAAGGAACTGGATCCTGAACGCGAAAAGGTGAACTGGGCATATCCCCTCTATCAGATCTACTACTCGCTGGGCGACAAGGCCAAGAGCGAAGAGATGGAAAAGTTGGTAAACGCTAAGTAAACAAAAAACACCATAAATCTTACATGCAGAAGCAACAACGACACACACTGCGTGTCTTGCTTCTCTTACTTATGATAACACCGTGCCTGGCTTTGGCTCAGAAGAAAGAGCTCAGTCAGGCACGGTCTTACATCAAGAGCGGCAAGGACTATGACAAGGTTGAGAAACTCATGACTGACCTGCTGAAAGATTCTGCTAACAGAGATAACAAGCGCATTTATCTGCTGTGGTTTGAAGCCGTTCGCGCACAATATCTGCAAGCCAACGAACGAATCTATCTCAAGCAGAAACAAGACACAGCAGTCTTCTTTGATCTTTGCCGTCGAATGTTCACCATCCTCGAGACCCTTGATTCGGTTGATATGCAGCCCGACTCCAAAGGACGCGTTTCGCTTGAATACAGGCAGAAGCATGCCGAACTGCTCAATGGCTATCGTCCCAACCTGTTCGGAGCAGGCATCTATCACGTCAGAAAGAGTGACTACAAGCAGGCTTTCGACTATTTTGACAAGTACATAGAATGCGACGCTCGTCCTCTCTTCACTGGCTATCACTACGACAGCACCGATGTGCGCATGCCTGAGGCTGCCTATTGGGCCACCTATTCGGCTTTTAAGCTTCACGATCCCGTGCTCACCTTGCGTCATCGTCGCTTGGCGTTACGTGACTCTTCTCGTCGTGAAACCACACTGCAATACATGGCCGAGGCACGCAACTGGCTAAACGATGAAGAGCTCTATGTGAAAACTCTTGAAGAAGGCTTTTGCCACTATCCGCTGTCGCCCTATTTCTTTCCCCGTCTCTATGACGCCTACGTGCAACATGGCCGACTTGATAAAGCCTTGGAACTGTCCGATTCGGCCCTGGCCGTGAGCGATTCCATGCAGTTGTTTCTCTTTGCCAAGAGCACCACACTGCTGCGTATGGAGCGTTATGGCGAGAGCATTAAAGTGAGCGATCAGCTCATTCAGCTGAATGACACCCTGGCAGAGCCCTATTTCAATGCAGGCACAGCTTATCTGAACATTGCATTGAAACTGAATCCCCGCAAGGACAAGAAACAACTGAAGCAAATCTATCAGAAAACGCGCTTCTATATGGAACGCTACAGGCAACTGATGCCCAATGAAAAGTCGAAGTGGGGACCGGCACTCTATCGCATCTACCTGAACCTGAACATGGGGCGTCAGTTTGACGAAATAGACCGCTTACTGAAATAGATAATCAACATAGTTCCCTTTAGTATTCTACATAGATACACTTAGTATTTAACATAGATACCTTTCGTATTCAACATAGATACCTTTCGTATTCAACATAGATACATTTGGTAAACAACATAGATGTCAAAAAAACGCAAAGCGTCGTCGCACGATGCTTTGCGTTTTTTTATTCAATGCAATATAGTTATTTGCGTTGCTGATTCAATCGCTGTCGCTGCAATTCTTCGGCTTGCTTCTGCATAGCCTCCAGTCGGGCAGCCAGTCCACTTTGCTTCTTGGGGTTGTTCTTGTTTTCCTTATAGCGAGCCTCCAGCATGGCCAGCAGCTTCTCATCGTTGGTGGTCTTGCGCAGCACCCACATGATGGCTGCCGAGAAAAACAGGGAGATGAAGTAGTAGAAGTTAAGTCCGGCGCTGTAGTCGTTGAACATGAAGAAGAACATAATGGGCATGAGATACATCATCCATTGCATCATTTTCATTTGTTCTGCCTGCTGTCCCACCATCTGGTCGCGTTGCTGGCGCATGGTCATATAACTATAAAGAATGTTAGCCACACAGAACAGGATACACGTAAGCGACAGGTGGTCGCCTATGCCCCAGATGTTGGTGTTCCACTCCACGATGGGATCGTAAGTAGAAAGGTCGTCGATCCAAAGGAACGACTCGCGGCGCAGCTGGATGGCATTGGGTACAAAGTTGAACATGGCAATCCAGATGGGCATCTGAATGAGCATGGGCAGACAACCAGAGAGTGGCGACACACCATACTGCGAATAGAGCTGCATCATGGCTTGCTGTTTCTTCATCTGGTCTTCGGGCTTATCATACTGTTTGGTGGCCTCTTCGAGTTTTGGCTTCAGTACACGCATCTTGGCCGACGACATGTAGCTCTTCTTCACCATGGGGAAGGTGATACCTTTTAACAATAAAGTGATGAGGATGAGCACAATGCCCATGGAGAATCCCCAGGATGTGAGCCAGTCGAACACGTAGATGGTGAACCAGCGGTTGATGATGCGGAACAAGGGCCAGCCCAAATAGACCAGCTGCTCCAAATCGAGATCCTTATCAAAACGACTTTGCTCCTCGACGGCTTTGATTAAACGGAAGTCGTTGGGACCTATATACATTTCAAATTCTGAGGCATTGACACCCTTTGGGTCAAACTTGGTATTCAACGTGGCCTCATAATTCTTCAGATAGCCTGTGCCTTTCTCCTGCGGAGTGCTGCGTAGCACAGCATAAGGACCAAAGTCGTCCTTCGAGATGAGCACGGCCGAGAAGAACTGGTTTTTGAAAGCCACCCAGTCGAGTCGCTCTTCGCTGAGTGTCTCCGTAGCGTCCGAAGTCTCGTTCAGATAGTGGGTGCCGCCGCCCTTTTCTTTATAAGTAAGCGTGGAGTAGCGGTTCTCAAACGTAAAACCTTTCTCTTGCTGGCGAGCTCGCGATTTCCAGTTGACGTCAAGTTGCTGATAATTGGGCGCAAACTGACCAGACAGACCGTTGGCTACAAGAGAAAAGTGAAGCATGTAGTCGTCACCCAGCTCATAGTTCAGCGTTATGTTGCCACCGTTCCTGGCCTGTGCTGTCATGGTAACAGTGCGGTCTGTCACCTTTGAGGGGGCAAAGTACATATCTTTGCTCACAATGTTATCGTTCTTTCCTGAGAGCATGAAGGTCATCTGCTGGTCTTTACCATCGAAAAGTGTAACGTCCTGTGCAGAGTCCTTATCTTCAAAACCAAGAATTACGGCCTTGCTCAGCGTGCCGCCTTTGGTTGAGAAAGTTAACTGTAGCTTGTCGTTTTTCAGCACAACCTCCTGTGCCTCGCCACCCTGAAGTGCCTGGAAGAAAAGCGCCGAAGAATCGTTCATGGCAGCCTCTTCGGCTTTAGCCTTGCGTTCGGCTTCAGCCATCTGTGCCTTCACCTCAACATCTTTCTGCATGGCTGCAATGCTATCCTGCTGGCGCTGATACTGCTCAATCTGCTCTTCAGAAGGTTGGTTCCACCAACTGAACCCAATGAGCACAATGCCTATCAGCACAAATCCAATTAATGTGTCTCTGTTCATTTTTCTGCTATGAATTGCTTTAAAATTAATATTTCTATAAAACAAGGTGCAAAATTACGAAAAAAATTTCTAACTTTGCACTCAGTTATGAGAAAATTAGCATTATTTATTGCAGCTGTTAGTGCTATGAGCATGTCGGCTGCTGCCCCCCAGGGGAAAAACACTGGGCTATATTATCGTCTTTTCGCTCCGCTGACGTTCTATCACAACGTGGCAAGTAGTCAATTCAATATCACTTCAGACGATCCCGATGAGGTGAGTCAGGCCATTGATCAGGCCTTAATGCATGTATATCTTACCCGTCCGGATCTGGTAAAGGTAACTGAGACGGAACAGGAAGAGGCTGGCACGTTGCGTCAGGACATCATGGAGACACCTGTCGTTCAGGAAGTCGAAATGGTTGAACAGGCAGAGCCAATGCCTGCTGCACCAGAGGCAGAGCCAGTGCAACTGGTGGTAGAGAAACCTAACTTCTGGAAATACAAAGGTGACGGTTCTTTGCAGTTTATGCAGAACTACGTGAGTGATAACTGGTATAAGGGTGGTGAGAGTAACTATGCCGCTATGGGTATCATTAACCTGGAGGCCAATTATGACAATAAGGAGAAATGGAAGTGGGACAATAAACTGGAGATGAAATTGGGCTTCCAAACATCACCTTCTGATACGGTGAATAAGTTTAAGACTAACGAAGACATTATCCGTCTGACTAGTAAGGTGGGACTGAAGGCCGTTAATCGTTGGTACTATACGCTGCAGGTGCAGGCTTACACCCAGTTCTATCACGGATTGAAGTCGAATAACACCTTCGTGTTCTCAGACTTTATGTCGCCATTCAATCTGAGTGCCGGTCTTGGTATGG
>CACXUV010000057.1 GCA_902770845.1 uncultured Prevotellaceae bacterium | reverse complement strand
GGCCAGCACTCTTGCCCAGCGTTTGGACAGCAGTTTCATAGAACTGAAAGACATCGCTCAGGAAGTAGCAGGCATGCTTGATGATGTGGACTTCGACCCAGCCGAACTGGATGCTGTCAATGCGAGGTTAGACAAGATTTACGACCTGGAGAAGAAATACCATGCCGAGACCGTCGAAGCCCTTCTGGCCCAACAGGAAGAGTTGCAACAAACGCTTAGCAATATCGAGAATAGCGACGAAGCCCTTGCCGACCTTGAGCGCGAGGTGCAGCGCTTGAAGACAGCCAGTCTGGAGGCTGCCAATAAGCTGACAGATTGCAGGCATAAAGCCGCAGCAAAGATAGAGAAAGACATGCAGCGACGATTGGTGCCGCTGGGCATGCCCCATGTGCGTTTTGCCATAGAGATTGATGAAACGGAACTAAGCCGGAGTGGTCACGACAAGGCATCGTTTCTTTTCAGTGCCAATACCTCCATGCCCATGCAGCCAGTGGCTCAGGTGGCTTCAGGTGGTGAGATAGCCCGTGTGATGCTTTCGCTGAAAGCCATGATCAGCGGTGCCGTGAAGCTGCCCACCATTATCTTTGATGAGATTGATACGGGCGTGAGTGGAAAGATTGCAGAGCAGATGGCGCAGATCATGCATGAAATGGGCGAGAACGAGCGCCAGGTCATCAGCATCACCCACCTTCCACAGATAGCAGCAAGAGGAACCACACATTATAAAGTATATAAAGAAGAAACCCCAAACGGCACGACCAGTTACATGCGTCAGCTGTCGTCCGAAGAGCGCATAGGCGAGATTGCCCAGATGCTCAGTGGCAGTGATGTGAGCGAAGCTGCCATTCAGAATGCTAAAGAACTATTGAAAAAATGATACGAGCACTATTTTTTGCAGCCTGCCTGTTAGTGTCGGGCATGTCCACGGCACAACCCTCATGGACAAAGAAAGCCTCTAAGTCGGTCATCACACTCAAGACCTTCAAGGCCGATGGCACTTTGCTGGGCAGTTCAGGCGGCTTCTTTTTGAACGAGCAAGGCGATGCCGTGAGCAGTTATACTCTCTTTCGCGGAGCAGAAAAAGGCATCGTGCTCGATGCCGATGGCCGTGAATATGCTGTGGAATGCATGCTGGGTGCCAATGAAACATACGATGTGGCAAAATTCAGGGTGGCTGGCATCAAGAAGTCATCAGCGTTGAAAGTGTCTTCAGCCTCTCTTCCAGTGGGCACCAGTGCTTGGCTCCTGCCTTATCGTGAGCAGAAGAATGCCATTCCCGGTGTGGTGAGAAAAGCAGAGAAGTTCAGCTCTGATTACGACTATTACACGGTGGCCATTCAAATGCCAGAGAACGCAGTGGGCTGTCCGTTGCTCAACGAGCAAGGCGAAGTGGTTGGTCTAATGCAGGCCTCGGTGCGACAGGGCGATACCCTTAACTATGCCGTTTCGGCAAGCTATGCAGAAGCATTGCACATTACAGGACTGAGTATCAACGACCCAGCACTGCGTGCCACGAAGATCAAGATTGATTTGCCCGCAGAGCTCGATCAGGCCGTGCTCACGCTCTATGTGGCAGCATCAACCTACGATTCTCTCAGATACGCCCAGTTGGTGACCGATTTCATAGAGCGTTTCCCATCGGCCCCCGATGGTTATGAATATCGTGCCCAGCTGAATTATCGTGCAAACGATTTCATGGCTGCACAGCGAGACATGGAGCAAGCCATCAAAGTGGCCGACAAAAAGGACGAGCCACATTTCTCTTTCTCACGACTGATTTATCAGAAAGAGTTATACAAATCAGCTATTCCCTTTGAGTCCTGGTCGCTCGACAAGGCATTGCAGGAAGCCAAGCTGGCCTACGAGTTCAATCCCCAGCCTTCCTATCTCCATCAGCAGGCATTGGTGCTCTATGCGCAGAAGAACTATCAGGAGGCCAGCAACGTCTATGCCCAACTGTCATCGTCTTCGCTCCGTTCGCCACAGCTGTTCTACGAGGCATCGCTTTGTCGCGAACAGCTGGCAGATACCCTTGGCCAGCTGGCACTGTTGGATAGCGCCGTGGCCCTGTTCAACAGACCATACCTCAAAGAGGCTGCTCCTTTCCTGCTCACCAGGGCACAGTTGAGAATCGAGGCAGGCAAGTATCGCGACGCAGTGGCCGATCTGAATGACTATGAGGCGCTGATGAAGACACAGGTGAACGACAACTTCTATTACATCAGGCACCAGGCCGATGTGGGTGGACGCTTGTTCCAGCAGGCACTTAACGATATAAATCGTGCCATCGAACTGCGTCCCGACTATGACCTGTATCATGCCGAAAAGGCTTCTTTGCAGATCAGGGTGGGCCTTTACGACGAAGCCATAGCCACGGCCAAGGAGTGCATACGCCTGGCTCCAGAGTATAGCGATGGCTATTTGTTCTTAGGTCTTGCTCAGTGCCTGACAGGGAAAAAGGAAGAGGGCCTGCCCAACTTGCAGCGTGCCAAAGAACTGGGCGATCCGCAAGCCGACGATCTGATCAAGAAGTATCAGTGACCAGCGTCTGCGTTGTACGGCTATTCAAGCTTCAATACACGGAATCCAACATCCAGGAAATCCCTCTCAGCCTTCCCTGAGGGGGATTTCAATGTCATTTCCTCTCTGATTTTCTTTCCAGCTCGGCGAATGCGTTCTTTGCCAATTTCGCAAATGTTTTTGTAGCCAGCCTTTCGTGCTTCGCTCTTCTCGTCAGTTTCTTCAGGAATCTGCACCATAATGAATTTGCGTTGTCCGCCGTCTTCAGCGTTGAGTTGCATCACCGCATGGGCCATTGTTGCCGAACCGGAAAAGAAGTCAAGAACAACGCAATCCTTCTCTGTTGCAATTCTTAGTATGTCCTTCATGTAGGTGAGCGACTTTGGATTCTCAAACAAATCAGTTTTTCCAAATAGCCTGGCCAGGATTCTTGCCGAACTGCCAGTGTCATATTCCGGCTTATACCACAATGTCTTTGCAGATTTCAGTCTCACCGATCCATCTTCAAGCGTAGCCCTCATTTTGGTGCAAAGTTTTCCGGCACCGTTGATTTCCAGGTTAAAGTCTTTTTGCTCCAAAAACGTTTGCACCCCCCATCTCCAGCGTCCAAACTCCCCGGCATCCGACTTCGGCCATAACACGGCAAATCCATCCTGTTCATATTTTGCAGTAATCCGTGCCACAAACGAATCGTTGAAAGTGTCAGTATTCCTGTCATATATCTGCTTCAGCTCTTCGTCTGTAGCCGTGCTGAACTCACCGCTTTTACACAAGACAGGATAAAACATAAGCGGTCGTTCCTCACGTTTCCAGGCATTCCCGGTTTTTCTGAATCCAATCAGTTTGTAACAGCTTGTCTCATCCTGTTTGTCGTAGTCCTTGTCTATTTCTTCCTCATCCAGTTCAAATCCACCAATTTTCAGCGCAGAGGCCGATCGCGCATAGACGATAAGGAATTCGTTGCATGTTGCAAAGAAAGCATCGTCAGAACGTCCTTTCAGATTGTTGATTGTAGAGATGATGCCAACCCTGTTCTGCTCACCAAAGATCTCATCGCCAATCTTGATGAGGTTGTTCACCTCGTTGTGGTCAATGGAAATAAACATCACCCCATCCCTGCTCAACAAATCCTTTGCAACTTTCAGCCTCGGGTAAATCATGTTCATCCATTCCGTGTGGAAGCGTCCGTCACTTTCCGAATTGGCAGGAAGTCCATTTCCGTCAGCATCCGTCAGACAGCAGTTCTTTGCATATTCCTTGACCGACTGTGAGAAATTGTCATTATAGACAAAGCTTTTTCCAGTGTTGTAGGGTGGGTCTATATAAATCAGTTTAATTTTTCCGAGATAGTCTTCGCGCAGCAGCTTCAGCACTTGCAGGTTGTCCCCCTCTATATAAAGGTTCTGCGTTTTATCAAAATCCACGCTCTCTTTGCGACAGGGGTGCAGCGTGCCTGTGGCAGGTGCATTAGCCATACGGATGGCATTGCGCTTGCCAGGCCAAGTGAACTGATACCGTTCTTCCTGGCCTTCCACGATGTCGCGCGACAGTTCCTGTCTCAGCTGGTCGAAATCAATGCTGAGCCTTGCCTGTCCGTTCTCGTCCTTCGTCTCAGTCAGGCAGTTGGGAAACAGTTCCCCTATGCGTTTTATGTTCTCGCTCACCCTGTCCATGGTTAGTCACCTTAATGTTGCGCCTCAGCTTTTGCCGTTTTACCTATGCCGTGATTGATCTACTCAAATACATTTTCACATGCTTGGCGCTCTTCTGCTGTGTCGCCAGGTGAAGCTATAAAACACTTTATTTCATATATATTATTCATTGGGCAATCGGATCTTATATGTTTCCATCGTTATCTTCTTTTAATAGGGTTTCACTTAGTTTTGCTTCAATCTCTTCGATGGTAGGAATGGTGCCCTCCACCTTCTCTGGGTAGAATTTCTCAAGTTCATATTCTGATATTCCTATCGGCTGACTACTTGATTCTAAAGCATATTGCGCCTGGATGCGGTCTTTCTCCTTGCATATCAAAAGACCGATAGTCTTGTTGTCGTGCTCGGTGCGCAGTTGGTGGTCAACAGCTACGACGTAAGTTCCCACTTGGCCAATGTCTCTTGGGTCGAAGTTGGCAGTCTTTACCTCAATGACCACATAACAGCGTAGCCGGAGGTTATAGAATAGCAAATCGATAAAGTTCTCGGTCTTGCCAATAGGCAGTCGATACTCCTTACCGACGTATGCAAACCCAGTACCGAGTTCTATCAGGAACTGAGTGATGTTGCTGAGCATTTTGTCCTTCAACAGCCTTTCGTTGTATCTTCCTGTGATGCCGGTAAACGCGAAGTCATAAGGGTCTTTTGTCAGTTCCTGTGCCAGGTCGCTTGTCTCGTCGGGCAGCGTGTGGCTGAAATTAGTTATAGCCTTGCCTTGTCGCTCATAGAGGTCGGAGTCGAGGAAATTGAGCAGCATATTGCGGCTCCAGCCGTTCTGGACAGTTTGATGCACAAAGAAGAGTGCTTTCTTGGGCATATCTTTGCACTTATCTATGATGAAGCGATGATGCCCCCAAGGGACGGAGAATAGATCTTTCTGAATTTGCTCAACAACTTGTTGAGTAGTCTCATTTCCACTTTGTGCCACAGCTTGTGGCACAATTATTTGTTCGTCACCTGTTTTTGGGTCTTCTGCAAACTTATTGTTTATTTTTGCCACAGGTTGTGGCATAAATGGGACTAACTGATTATAAAGCACATAGAACTGTTTGCAATAATATACATTGCGTCTACTCATACCTGAGACATTAGGAATTTCACGTTTCAGGTCGATGATCAAGTTATCAATTACCCTTTCCCCCCAACGTTCTTCAACTTTCATCTCCACAATATCCCTACCCAGATCCCAATAGAATCGCAGCATTTCCTCATTTACTTTTACTGCCGCCTTTATCTGGCTACGACGATAGCGGGAACTGAGTTCTTTCAGCCACAGCTTATAATTTTTATCTAATATAGTTATTGACTTATTCATTGTTATTGCTTAATCGTTTTGCTTGCTTCTTCTTCAAATTTCGAATACTCTCGTATAGGAGCTTTATAGACTGCTTCGATGCCAAGAGACTCGAAATGCTTGAAAGCGCATTGTATTCTGGCTATTTCGTGGGGAGTAAGGGCTTTTTTGTCAGACGGGTCGTTTGTTCCTTTTATTTCCACAACGAAATAGTATTCCTGCTGGTCTTGATTGTTCTTTAATGAAATGCGCTTTAAAATGACACCGAAGTCAGGCTCATAGCTTCCTATTGGTGTCGGTATTTTGTACCATGTTGGAAACTTCAAGAAACAAAGTACGTCTTGTTTGACATTTTTTTCGGCATCAACGGCAAAATCTCGCTCAAGTCCACTATCATAAAGCGTCTTGTCCCATACTCCGTAATTGGGCGTAGAAACGTAATTGTCGCAAGCGTCTTTAGTGAAATCGGCAAAATTAAAAGGATAGGTTTCGTCAGTAGGGGCATATTTCACACACCGTACCAGTTCGTCTAACTGTACCTGCTTTATCTTGAATGCCGCCTGTTCTAAGAATACTGGCGGATTCTTTAGATATTCCTTTTTGGTCTCTATCTCTTGAACGATGCGCATCACGGAGTTGTAGCAGAGACCAGTTTTTTCGCTCAGGTCTTCAACCAAGTCCTGTGGAGAGAAAAGTCCATTTAGGTTCCGGTCTTCTGATCCAAGATATTCCCTTTGAGAAAAGTCTTCAGTGTTACCTACCCGATAGCTTGACACCTCAGCCTTGTAGTCGGCAATGGAAATCTTGTTTAATTCCTCTATACATTTGCGAATGATTGCATCTTCGTCGAAGCTAACCCGATAGGTTGTCTTTTTGGCGATTGTATTCCAGAATCTGCGGAACACGCTTTGAATGCTTTCGTCTTTATTCAGTTTGAATTTCACCCGATTGCGGTGCTGTCCTTTGTGATTATGCTTCAGCTTTGCGCCAGCACTTGCAGAACCGTATGCCTTTTCATTCTCGTTCTGGTAACTGCGGGCAAAAGTCTCGTATGTCTCGTTTGGTACAACCGTGAGCTGATTGATAATGGCATCGTCGGGCGTTCCTTCTTCGTCATAGACACGCTCGCCCTTTTGATTGACGCAAATACGCAATCCACGCCCTATTTCCTGTCTTTTTTTGTTCTCCGAATAGCTTTCGTTCAGCGTAGCAATGCCAAACACATTGGGATTGTCCCATCCCACGCCAAGCGCAGAATGTGAAAACACGAACTCTATGGGGCTGGTGAATGAAAGGAGCAACTGCTTTTTATGGAGAATCTGGTCATATATCTCCTTGTTGCTTTGGTTGGTCTTCTCATTATCCGTATATTCTCCTTGTGAGGTCTTGGCGAAGTAGAATCCTTGAACTGCCGTCACTTGCTGTTGTGTTGGAACTTGTCCCTCATGGTATTCTGCATACACGGTTTTGTACTGTTGTTCAAAGATCTTTTTGATGACAGGATTTGTCGGGTCCATATAATTAGCCACTCGGTCAATAAAGATTAGCGAGAGGTTCTTGATGCCCATAGGCTTCAAGCGCTGTTGGTTCTGGAAGTGGCGACGTATCAGCCATTCCAGTTGCAATGCCCATACCTGTTCTTTGTTGGCAGACGATGCCCCCTCCTCAATGCTGGTGCCATTGGAAAACTCAACCACCCATTTGCGAGTGGAAAGTTTCTTGTAGATGCGACTGATGGTATAGTCTGAGTAGGTGTCGTTGCCGGATTTCTCGGCAAGGTTATCTCCTTTCTTCAGCAAGTTGGACTCCTTGAAGACAAAGTTTTCCTTAGCCTTGTTGTATTTCCAAAGTTTCAGCTTGACCTTTGGCTCTGTCTTTGTCTCCTGCACCTCACTGATTTCTATTTTCAGTGTGGCCTCATCGTTTTTCTCTGTAACAGTGAGAACTTCTATTCTCTTTACCAGTCCCAGACGATAACTCTCGCTTGGAGTGAGCCGATAGAGCATATTCACCTTGACAGCATGAGTAGCG
Organism: uncultured Prevotellaceae bacterium; assembly: GCA_902770845.1. Lineage (GTDB taxonomy): Bacteria > Bacteroidota > Bacteroidia > Bacteroidales > Bacteroidaceae > Prevotella. The sequence continues at coordinate 22,979 of CACXUV010000057.1, read as the reverse complement.
GAATATCGGAACTTGAATAAGGGATTAAGTCTGGCAAGCCACGCTTTAGAGTTGTCAGTATCCATTCCTTCCTGCGGCTCATCCATAAAGATGATAGGATGGGTACGAGCAATAGCTTCTATATAAGGTACGTTGTTAAACAGTCCTTCGCGCACTTTTTGGTTTAAGATTTTGTCCTCAGAATTGAATGATGCCATCGTCATAATCATTATCTGAGGTGTCTCAGATGTAATAAAGTCGCGAAGGTTGCTCAGTTTTGAACTGTCGTAAACGAATGTGTGAGGAACGATGTCATATTTTTCTTCCAACTGCGATTTGAAGTTTTCAAAGGTATCAATGACACCTTGACGTATAGGGATAGATGGAACAAGTACGATAAACTTTGTAAGCTCGTATTCTTTGTATAGCTTGTATGCCGATTGAAGGTAGGTTAGTGTTTTGCCTGTACCCGTCTCCATTTCTATGCAAGCATCGTTTTGCTCTTGGAAGTATGATTGGTCTGTGGCTATTTCGTTTTCCTCAATAATCCGATGTATGTTTGCATACAACTCTTCTGGGGGCAAAGAGCAATAGTTGGCCCGAATGTCCTCATCTGTAGCATTGTCGTATGTGTTCTTTTCCATCCCACGAAAGACTTCCACCACACTATGTATGGCTGCTCTTTGGTGTTCTGGAGTTTCTAATTTGAATATCATGTATCTTTACTTTGTAGGTGTTAAGAGAGTTCTTGCATCCACATCCAGAATGGCTGCAATCTCATTCTATTTCTATTGATTGTTCGACTTTTTTCTATGATTCTTTGCTGCAAATATACAAAATATTTCGCATATTTAAGAAGGTATACCATTTTTTTGCTTTAATAAGTTTTTTATTCTATATTTGAGACATTTTTTCTGAAAGCGGTCTTGTCTGTCAATTCATAGGTTAGAGGAAACCAATCTGCCTTTCTGATGCCCATTGTGACAGATGAAAACGCAACTTTTTCTCGCGCCCTGTAAAAATAATTCATAGAAAAAAGCTTTCTGGAAAATGTTGAAATAGAAAGCGGAAAGCCGCTTTTCCGCCTGTTTCTCATCCCCTTCAGCCAGCTGTGTGGTTGGCTGAAGGCATTTGTCGGGCCCTTCTATGCCCCGTGCCGGGCGCTGTATGCACACAACGGGGCCTCGGTTTGTTTGCAACGGCATCCCCGTTCAGGCGCAACGGGGACCTCGTTGATATGCAACGGAGCCCCCGTTGCACTGTAACGGGGGCTCCGTTGCGATTCAGACGGGTTGGAGGTGCAACGCGTCTTGCATCCAATGTTTTGTTAATGTCTGATTATCAGCAGGTTATACGGAATAGCTGAAAGTCGCTCAAAACTCGCAAATTCTGATGCCAGTTGGGCGGTGCTGACTTTTGAGCGAATCTCAGAAGGGCAGTTGTAAAGATTTTTCATAAGCAATAGAACTCACAATCACAAGTTGTAAGCCAGTGCTTGTAATGACCTTATTGGGAATAAATGATGTTCATGATTTCGGCTGCTACAGCCGGGCGATAATGTGATTCTTCGTAGTAATTGTGAAAATCTTGATTCCACTTGTTTACTCCTGAAAAATCATAGATCTTTTCTTTGCCGAAGATGGAGCATAGTGCTTGGTAGACGCTCCTGTTTAGCTTGACTTGATCATACAGGGGACTGATGACTATTTTATATGAGGTGTTGTGTCTGTCAAAAATGTCCTTGATGTCGTTGAAACAATTGATTCCTTCTGTGCTGAGTTCTTCTGAGGAATAGGTTCCCGGTTTCTGAACTCCTTCGAATACTTTCAGATGTTCGGCATCATAATATGCTCCTTTCGCTATTTTCTCTTCGATTTGTGTTTCCTGAAATTCATTGTATTGGGGCAAATATGTGGGCTGACTGTCATTGATAAGCCGCTGCATGTATGGGCGGAATGTTCCAAACAAGTTATAGTCTGCAAGGGCAAACAGGAATTTGGGATTCATGAATGCCAGAAAGTGCTGCACGTGAAAATCCAGCATGTTGCTGTAGCCCTTGAGAATTGGTGGGGTAATAAAAAGATAGCCATCTTTCTGCTCTAATGTTGATAATAGTTCGTGGTCTACGACTAATAATGCATTTGTCAGTTGTCCGCCGTTCTTGTCGATGAAAGCAACTTTGTCTCTGATTCCACTGATGGAACCACCTGATTCGTCGAAGTGCATGCACACGCTGTTCTTGGGCAAATGCTGTTTCCATGTGTCGATTTCATACAGCAGGCTTCGGGAATTGCCGAATATGAAGGAATTGTAGTGGTACTTGGGATTCTGGTTGATATATGTCATGGTTGACCCGTAAGCTCGGTTAATGCCAATATAGTCGGTGTCGGCGTAAAACGGATCATAATGGTATATCACTTTGAACACATCGGTCGTGATGTAAATGATGGTCAGCAAAAACAACGGCAGACAGAACGCTGCGATTTTAACAATAAATTTCTTCATGTTCAGAACTGGAAATAGATGAATGTCTGTTTGTTACCAATGTTTTGCATGATGAGTGCTGTTAGGATGTAATAGATGGTCCAGCGTGCCCATCTGTATCTGAATGGCTTGCAGTCAGCAAACTGCAGGGCGTGTTGCTTGTCTCTCTGCAACCACTCTATGACCAACAGTGCCAGTCCGTACAATAATAAGGTTTTCCCGAACATGATGCTATAGCCATCGAATAATGTCAGACACATTCTGCTGATATACTCATAAGCTTCTGTCATGTTTTCTGAACGGAATATGATCCATCCTGCAACCGCTAATGTAAAGGTGAAGACCATCTGGAAGAATTCCTTGATGTTGGGTAGGATTCCTCCAGAAGCAACCGTTTCTTCATGCTTTGTGCTGATGCCAGACAGGTTGTAAATGACCAGGAGCGTGGCATGGAACAGTCCCCAGCAGACAAATGTCCAGTTGGCACCATGCCAAAGGCCGCTGATGGCCCAAACGATATATACATTGCGGATGGTCTTCCATTTGCTGCAACGGCTTCCCCCCAATGGGAAATAGATGTAGTCGCGAAACCAGGTGGTCAGCGATATGTGCCATCGCCGCCAAAACTCAGGTATGCTTCTTGAGAAGTAGGGGTAGTTGAAGTTGCGCATCAGGTTGAAACCGAACAGCCGGGCTGTGCCGATGGCAATATCTGAGTAGCCTGAGAAATCGCAATAGATCTGCAGTGTGAAGAAAATGCCCAGTGCGAATAGCGAGATACCGTTCAGCTCATTATATTCGCTCCAATAGGTGTTGACAACAGCAGCACAGCTATCGGCAATCACGATTTTCTTGAAAAAGCCCCAAAGCATCTGGCGCATTCCGTCTGCAGCCTTGGCATAGTCAAAATGGCGTTTCTGCTGAAACTGAGGCAACAGGTTGGTTGCCCTCTCGATGGGGCCTGCCACCAGCTGCGGAAAGAAACTGATGTAGGCAAAAAACTCTACGGGGTCGTGGGTGGCTGGCAGTTTTTTCTGATAGACATCAATCGTATAGCTGAGCGCCTGGAAGGTGTAGAAGCTGATGCCGACGGGCAAAATGATGTGTATCGTCGCCCAGTCCAGATGAAAGCCCATCATGCCGAACAGCGCATCAAGGTTGTCGACAAAGAAGTTGTAATACTTGAACATGCCGAGAATGCCAAGATTCAGCACAATATTGGCGGCACTCACAATTTGTTGCTGCCGTCGTTGTCCCTCGCAGTGTTCCAGCAGCAAGCCACTTGCGTAGCTGCAAAAAGAGGTCAGCGCAATCAGCAGCAGGAAACGCCAATCCCACCAGCCATAGAACACGTAGCTTGCAACAACGATGAGCAGGTTCTGCCATCTTTGTTCACGAAAAACGAACCAATAGAGCCAGAACACTATTGGAAGGAAAATCAAGAACTCGAAAGAATTGAAAAGCATATCTCATGAAATCAGCGGTCATGGTGTGGGGCGGATGTGAGTGCAAAGATACGATGTTTTTTGGGAAAAACAGCATCAGTTGCTGAATTTAACCTAAAAATGACCCAAAATATTCTACCCGTTTTGCTTCATATTTCTTCTGCCATATATTGCAACTTACTGATTTTCAATCAAAAATGGGATTCTTAACGAATCCCATTATGTGATTCCGTTGGGACTCGAACCCAAGACCCACAGCTTAGAAGGCTGTTGCTCTATCCAGCTGAGCTACGGAACCAGGAAATGACCGCCTGACAGGCGTTGTTTCCAGAAATGTGGGTGCAAAGGTAGTCATTTTTTTAATAACTGCCAAATTTTCATGCCTTAAATCTGATGTAGGCCCGATCATCGAACGAGTTGTTGCCTTTTGAAAAGGCTTTGGTGGCCTTGAACTCTCCGATGTTCAGTGGGTCGGTGGCCTTCTGATGGGCCAGTCGAGCCTCGGAGGCTTCGAGGGTGGGTTCCAGAAAAGGATAGCCATCGGAGGCCAGCACGATTTCCCATGGCTGGAAGTCGAGCGTGAGAATGCGCACATGTTGCTCTGGGATGGGAAAGCCGTCGATCACGGCATAGGTCTTGTTCTGATTCTGCATTGTTTCGAGCATGCGAGGGATGATGGCTGTCCGTGCGGTGTCGTTGGTCAGGAATTGGTCGTGGGGCAGGGACGACTGACGGATGATGGCAGCTCGCTGTTCGGCCAGTTCCTGCTCGTAGGGCTTGGGGTTGTCGTAGTATTGGTTGCCCACAAGGCACTGGCAGTCGCCCACCATCCATATCTCGCGGCGCAGTCGGCTGAAGACGATGCACGAGGCAGTGAGGCGTTCTTCGGGATGGGCCGTCAGCTGTGGAAGCTGCGACTTGCGGTAGTGACTGGCAATGGCCTTGGTGGCCATGAGGCAGAACTGGTGGCAGGACGTGTCCTTGGGCATCCTGCGCAGCAGCTGACTGATGATGTGCATGGCGTAGCAGCCATTGGAGCGAAAGAGACTGTAGCGCTTGTTGGTCTTGCTGGTGGAGCCATCGATCACGGCGATAAAGTCAGCGGTGACGACGATTCCGTCCTCGCTTTTCTTCGCGGGGTTCTTGGGGATGAGGCTTTGCTCGATGATTTGCATTCTGTGGTTGCGTGTTGCGAGGCTCACGAGGCTGCTTGAATGACTCGTGTGGCCTGTTGTGGTCGTATAGCTGGGAAATGAGGTCTGCCCGTCCGATGCGACGCAGCGACTGTTCGATGTTGCGCCGTTCTTCGGGCTTGTACCAGAAGAAGTATTGCCGCTGGGCCAACTTTTCGCGAGGAGTCTTTGCAGAGAAGACTGGTTCCAGCGTATAGGGGTCGTAGCCGGTGTACCACGTCTCGGTGGCCACTGTCATGGGGGTGGGGGTGAAGTCTTGCACCTGTTCCAGCTGGAAGTCGAGTTTCTTGGTAATGACGGCCAGTTCGGCCATGTCCTCCTCATGGCATCCCGGGTGGCTGCTGATGAAATAGGGAATGATTTGCTGGCGCAGTCCTTCCTGCTGGTTGATGCGGTCGAAGATTCTCTTGAACTCATTGAACAGGCTGAACGAGGGCTTGCGCATGAGGCGCAGCACCTGGTCGCTGGTGTGTTCGGGGGCCACCTTCAGCCGTCCGCTCACGTGGCGCATGATCAGTTCGCGTGTGTACTCCTGTGCCGCCTTGTTGGCCGCCTCGTCCTTTCCACGGTGCAGCAGGAGGTCGTAGCGCACGCCGCTGCCAATGAAACTCTTCTTGATGCCAGGAAGGGCATCGACCGTGCGGTAGATGTCGAGCAGCTTGCTGTGGTCGGTGTTCAGGTTGGGACACACCTGGGGGTGTATGCAGCTGGGACGCTTGCATTTCTCGCAGATGTTCTGGTTGCGGCCCTGCATGCCATACATGTTGGCCGAAGGGCCACCCAGGTCGCTCAGGTAGCCCTTGAAGTCGGGCATCTGTATGACTTGCTTCACCTCTCTGAGAATGCTTTCCTTTGACCGGCATGAGATGAACTTGCCCTGATGGGCCGAGATGGTGCAGAAGGCACAACCGCCGAAGCAGCCCCGATGCAGGTTGACCGAATGCTTGATCATGTCGAAAGCCGGAATGCGCACGACGAAACGTCCGTCGACACCTTGCAACAGCCGGTGGGCATGCATCATGTTCGACTGTTCCTCGATGTGGCGGAAGTTCTCGGCCTGTGCTTTTTTGTCTCTGAGACACTCTTCATGGGCGTGCAGTACGATGTCGTCGGGGGTGATGCCTTGGGGAATGTCGCCTTTGCTGCAAAGGAATACGGTTTGCGGGATGTCACGGATGTCGCAGATGGGCTGTCCTTCGGCAATGCGACGGGCCAACTCGAGAATGGGCTTCTCGCCCATGCCATAGATAATCAGGTCGGCATGGGCATCGCACAGGATGCACTTGCGCAGTGAGTCCTGCCAGTAGTCGTAGTGGGTGAGCCGGCGCAGAGAAGCCTCGATGCCGCCCAGGATGATGGGGACGTCGGGGAAGAGCTGTCGCAGGATGTTGGAGTAGACAATGGTGGGATATTCGGGACGCATGTCGTGACGTCCGTCAGGCGAATAGGCATCCTCAGCGCGCAGACGCCGTGCTGCGGTGTATTTGTTGACCATGGAATCCATGCATCCAGGGGCGATGCCAAAGAACAGCCGTGGGCGTCCCAGCTTCTTGAAGTCGCGGAAATCGCCATGCCAGTCGGGTTGAGGCACAATGGCCACGCGATAGCCTGCAGCCTCGAGCGTGCGTCCAATGACAGCCGCGCCGAACGAAGGATGGTCTACATAGGCATCGCCCGAAAACAGAATGACGTCGACGCCGTCGTCCCATCCTCGCAGTTCCAGTTCTTTCTTGGTGGTTGGAAGAAAGTCTGTCAGTCTGAAGTTCTCAATACTCAAAATTCCTGTAATCAGTTAAAGGGTGTTCCCTGGAAGGCGCGTGAGGTCATGCCCAGGTTGTCGTTGCCTTTGTTTTTCCAGTTGATGAAGAGCAGTACCAGTTGTTGCAAGCCATAGGCTTTCATATTCTGGTGGTAGACCACGTCCAGGCAGAGGTCGAGCAGGTTCTTGTCTTTTCCTGCTTCGGACTCGAGCAGGGAGCGCACGTTCAGCTTCAGCTTGTCGAGTACCTGTTCGTCGACGTAGCCGTTTGAATCGATGAGATCGCGGAAGAGCTGATACTTCTCAATGGTCTCAAGATGAGATTCGGTGATTTCAATAGTTCTGGTTCCGGAAGGATTGGCTTGAATTTTAGTCATAATAGTAAAAGGTATTTATTTTAGTAAGTAATTTAAGATTCCTTGCATGATTGATGCGCGTGTATTTGCTTGCTGAATGCACTCAAAGGGGAAGCCCATGGCAAACACGCCGAAGTCGGTTCCCCGATAGGCTGTGGCGGCAGGATTGCCGTCGGCATAGGCCATGGCACTGAAGGCACCTTCCATGGGTGCAAGCACATCGGTGCGTGTGGCTGCATAATGTTGTTCGTTCAGATGTCGATAGAATTGGAATGAGGTGCCCAGTCCTGTCACTGTGCCTGTAGGCTCTTTGGTGGTTCCGGCGGGAAGGCACTTGAGCACCTGGCTCAGGAACCGTTGTTCGTCGGGCTGAACCATGTCGGAGGCAATGTAGGCTCCGCTCACCAGCAGTCGACCGCCTTGAGCTGTGTATTGGCTAAGGGCACCCTGCATCTTGTCGGTGAAGGTCTTGCAGGTGTTCAGGCTGTAGCCGTCGTTGCGCTCCAAGCCCAGGATCAGGTCTACAAGGTCGTATCGGTAGAGCGGCATGAGCTCAATGGCCTCAGAAGAGCAGCTGATGATGTTGTGGGCATGGCCGGCATAGATGGCATCGGCATGTGTGCGCACGTGGTTCTGCTCGTTGCCTGCAATGAATTGTCCTGCCAGTTCGCTGGTGGTGAAGCCCAGTCCGGTAGAGTCAACTACACCAATTTTGTTGAGGTCGAAGCAGCGCTGCCGTCCCAAGATGCCGCAAGTGCGTCCCAGGCTTACACCAGGATCTTCGTCGATGTCGAATCCCTGTTGGGTGACTGCTGGCGAAGCAAGGCGGTGGAAGCCGTCGACAATCAAGATGGTGGGAGCCTTTTTGTCCTGAAAGCAGGCTGAGAGTGTGAGCGAAGGGAAACTCTGTCCGCCCTTGTTAAGAGCTGCCACCCGGAAGTGGTAGAGCTTGCCAGGCAGCAGGCGCAGCGTGGCCGATGTGCCTCTCATGAAGGTTCCATTGTCGAAGTCGCCATAGTTTTCGGCCGTGTAGAGCAGGTAGCCAGTGGCATTGGCCGAAGGCTCATGGGCATCGGTTGTGGGAGTCCAACTTAGGAGAACTTCGCCTTTCCCGTTTTCGGTAAACTCGATGCGGAAGTCGTGGGGCGTCAGTGGCGAAACAACATAGTCGGTATTGTGTTTCTGGTTGATGTAGCGCAGCAGGGTCTTGTAGATGGAACGGGCCAGCGTGAAGCGGAAGTTGGGGTCGAGGCCGAACCGCATGTCAGTGAAGCTCTGATGCGAAAGCGTCTCCAGAATGGCCGATGGCACAATGGGCATGCGTGTTTCGGCATAGTTGCGGTCGTAGATGTCGCGTTGCATCCAGGTGCCATAAGCGTTGCGCAGATCTTTGTTTACGTTGCTGACCAGTTGCTGGGCCAGTTCCTTCGACATTTGTCGCGAGTGGCCAGCAGCCAGAAACGAGTCGCCGTGGCCCGTGGTGCAGATGCCCAGCGTGCCATAGATGCCTTCGCCAAACGGCTTGTTATAGCCGGCGTCGCTGTGAATGGCCAAGGAAAGCTCGATGGGAACGCCACGGCCTGCAGAGTCGGGCGCAAAGACAGATCTGCCACACAGTTCGTTGAGCATGCGCGAGCGACTTTGAATGTCGTCGGTATAGTCGTTATCGCCATTGCGAGGCGAATAGACAGAGTAGGGCATTCCGGCCCATTGAGCAGCATAGCGGGCCCCTTCCAGGCAGCGAGGCAGCCCGCTGGTAATGCCTCCGCGCTCAATATTGCCCATGCCGCCACCAAAGCGCACAGCGTCGGTGGTGACGATGCCACCGCTTTGCTGGCTCTGGTTGGTGAGCGTCACGCAGTTGTAGGGGTTGCAACCCTTGTCGAAGTCGAAGGTGCCCAGATAGACCCAAGTGCTGCCGCCCATTTGCTGATTCACCTTGAACTCGGTCTTTTGGCCTTTGTGATAAACCGTATAGTGGGCATCGTCGATGCTGCCAGTCAGCGTCTGATAGCTCACGTAAACGGCATAGCGGCCTTCTTCGGGAATGTCGGGCTGGTAGATGGCCATGCTCTGTTTGGTCTTGCTCTTGGTGCTTTTCACCATGCGTGCAGTACCAGCCGTGAAGGGGTTCTCGCCATCATGATAGCTTCCTGCATGAAAGGCAAATCCCAGCCGTGGCGCATTTGTCCATCCGTGCCGATAGTTGTGCTCGCGATAACTGACGAGCGAGGTGGTTTGGTCGTTGTCTACGATGACCTCATGGCGCTGCCAGTCGCGTTCGCGTGGTGTGAAGACGATGGCTCCGGCATTTTCGAGCATGGGAATGAGATAGGGCACCACGATGGTCTGTGTGAAGAGGTCTTCGCAGGTGGTATAGAGAGCGGGCCGTTGCCACTGCCACTGCATGGTGTTGTGGTCGTAGTAGTAGCCATGACTGGCCCACAAGGCCAAATGACGGCCCTGCAAGCCCATGCTGATGTCGTAAGGACGTGAAATGTTGTCAACCCATGGTCGGCCTTGATGTTCTGTGTGGCCCCAGGCAGTGGGCTGGGCAAACGCTGTTGTGGCCATGAACAGCAGCCACGTCAAGAGTTGTAACCTGCTGGCTCTCATACGTTGCCTATCGTGAATAGTTCGGGCCGCTTGCCCCGATAGTCCTTGAAGTACAGTTTGATTTGCCGCATGTCGGCTTCTACATCGCCCGATGGGATGATGGTCTTGGTGCACTGTATGAGTTTGCGTTCATAGTCCAGGCCATAGAGCAGGATGGGAATACCTGCTCCTTGTGCAATGTAGTAGAAGCCTTTTTTCCACTCTTCGGTTCTGGAACGGGTTCCTTCAGGCGTGATGCACAGATGAAACTTTTCGGCCTGGAGGGCGGCTTGAGCCATGGCATCGGTCATTCTGGTCTTCTTCTGACGGTAAACAGGTATGCCTCCCATCCTGCGAAAGATGGGGCCCAGCGGCCAGAAGAACCATTCCTTCTTCATGAGGAAATTGGAATGCAGACTCTCGGCGCCATTATATAGCTGGCCTATCAAAAAGTCCCAGTTGCTGGTGTGGGGAGCCAAACAGATGATGTATTTGTCGGGATGCGCCTCTGTTACGTCAGTGGTCCATCCCATGCGTTTGTATAGCAGCCAATTGCAAAATTTCTTCCACATGGTGGTGTTGCTTTTTTACAGGTTGTTGATATGGTCGGCAATCTCGCTCACTTCACTGGCAAACTTTTCGCGCAAGTCTTTGTAGTAGAGCTTGGCAGGCATGCCAGGCTCAGGGTGCGACACACGGCAGCTGTAGTTTTTTTGCATCTTCACAATAGCCAGCAGCAGTGCGTCGGCATTGTCTTTGTTGGTGTCGTTGCCATAGAGAGATGCAGCCACACACTCAGTGAAAAGCTCTTCGCATACGAGGTTAATTGCGTGTTTCAGTGATTTCTTGTTAGCCATGTTTGATTAATTTTTTGTTTGCATTGCCAAAGATAAGTAAAATAATCGAGATGGCAAATATCTGAATCAAAAAAAATCTTAAATAGGACATTTTTTGCTTGTTTTCCTCTTTTGCACTGTTTTTCTGTTGCAGGCAGTTTGTTACACAAATAAATGCAAAAAAGTGCAAAACATGCATTTGTTTCGATAGAAATGAGTAATTTTGCGTGCTGAAAGCGATTATTCATTTTTAATACACAAAAATAAAGTAACAACCGAATTATGGAAAAAAGTGCATTGCAGAAGGCAAGGGCTGCCTATCAGCCCAAGTTGCCCCTTGGCTTGCAGGGTGCTGTGAAGGTGCAGGAAGGCGAACCTACGCAGAGTGTTGACAATCAGGATGAGATCAAGGCCCTCTTCCCCAATACCTATGGTATGCCCCTCGTGGAGTTCGTGCCTGGTCAGGCGCAGAAGCATGAGCCTATGAATGTGGGTGTTATTCTTTCCGGCGGTCAGGCTCCTGGCGGCCACAATGTGATTACCGGTTTGTTCGACACGGTGAAGAAACTGAATCCCGAAAATCGTCTCTATGGCTTCATCCTGGGCCCTGGTGGTCTGGTGGATCACAACTACATGGAACTGACGAAGGAGATTGTTGACGAGTATCGCAACACGGGTGGCTTCGATATGATTGGCTCAGGCCGCACAAAGCTGGAGAAGGTGGAGCAGTTTGAGAAGGGCCTGGAGATTATTCGTGAGCTGAACATCAAGGCCATTGTGATCATTGGTGGTGACGACTCGAACACCAATGCCTGCGTGCTGGCTGAATACTATGCTGCCAAGAACTATGGCGTGCAGGTGATTGGCTGCCCCAAGACCATCGATGGCGACCTGAAGAACTCTCAGATTGAGACTTCTTTCGGCTTCGATACCGCTTGCAAGACCTATTCTGAGCTGATTGGTAACATTGAGCGCGACTGCAACTCGGCCCGTAAGTACTGGCACTTCATCAAGGTCATGGGACGTTCGGCTTCTCACATTGCTTTGGAGTGCGCCTTGCAGACGCAGCCCAATATCTGCCTGATTTCAGAGGAAGTTGAGAAGAATGAACTGACGCTCGACGATGTGGTGACCTACATTGCCAATGTGGTGGCACGTCGTGCCGAGGAAGGCTGCAACTTTGGTACGGTAATCATTCCCGAGGGCCTGATCGAGTTCATCCCTGCCATCAAGAAGCTGATTGCTGAACTGAACGACGTACTGGCCAGTCCCGATGCCAAGAACCTGAGCCGCAACGAGCAGATTGACTTTGTGAAGCAGCAGATTTCGGACGAGAACCTGGCTGTGTTCAACTCGTTGCCTACGAGCGTTGCTCATCAGTTGGCTCTTGACCGCGATCCTCATGGCAACGTGCAGGTGAGCATGATTGAGACCGAGAAACTGCTGTCGTCGATGGTTGCCACCAAGTTGGAGCGTTGGCGCAAGACGGGCATGTTCAAGGGTAAGTTTGCCACACAGCACCACTTCTTCGGTTATGAAGGACGTTGCGCAGCTCCCTCAAACTTCGATGCCGACTACTGCTATGCACTGGGTGCAAGTGCAGCTCAGCTCATTGCTGCAGGCAAGACAGGCTACATGGCCATCGTGAAGAACACCACAGCTCCTGCTGCTGAGTGGAAAGCCGGTGGTGTGCCCATCACCATGATGATGAACATGGAGCGTCGCAATGGCGAGATGAAGCCCGTGATTCGCAAGGCATTGGTGGAGCTCGATGGTGCGCCCTTCAAGGAGTTTGAGAAGAACCGTGAGCGTTGGGCTCGCGAAACTGCATACGTTTATCCTGGCCCAATCCAGTATTGGGGACCCACCGAGGTGTGCGATCAGCCCACCAAGACGCTGGCTCTGGAGCAGGCATAATCTTTATGCAGCGAAGAACCGCAAGATACAAGACACGAAGAACAAGCCCCGTCCGCCACAAGCGGCCGGGCTTGTTTGTACGTGTGCTTCGCAAAATGCCGCGTTGGGCGTTCTGGATTGGTGCGCTGCTGGTGGCAGGTGCCTATGTGTGGTTCTTCTACTATTTCTTTGTTTCGCCCTACGGCTTTCGCTGGCGAGCTCTTTATGGAGACCTGTCGAATCCTGAGGGCTATGAGATTCATGGCATAGACATTTCGCACTACCAAGGCGAAATAGACTGGGAGGTGCTGCGCAATCAGGGCATGATAGACAAGTGTCCGGTGCGGTTCGTCATGATCAAGGCCACAGAGGGGACCGATCGCGTGGATCCAAACTTTCAGGAGAATTTCAGTCAGGCCCTGGAATATGGTTTCACTCGTGGGGCCTACCATTTCTATAGCGTTCATTCTTCGGCCAAAGACCAGGCCAGTTTTTTCATTAACACCGTAGGCTTGCAGCGAGGCGACTTGCCGCCGGTGCTCGATGTGGAGCACAAGCCCAGGCATCAGACCGACGAGCAGTTCCGCGAGAGTGTGCTCTTGTGGCTCGAAATGGTTGAGCAGCACTACGGTGTGAAGCCCATTATCTACACCTATTATAAATTCAAGATGCGCTATCTTTCAGACGAGGTGTTCGATCAATACCCGTACTGGATAGCCCATTACTATGTGGACAGTGTGGAATATAAGGGCGAATGGAAATTCTGGCAGCACACCGATGTGGGGCGGCTGCCAGGAATCAAGGGGTATGTAGACCTGAACATCTACAATGGTTCTTATTATGATTTGCGCCAACTCACCATTGGCAGTCAGGAGCCGATAGGCGTGAAAGCCTATCGCGAAGAGGATGAAGAAGACCAGTAGGGTCAGAACACCACTTTGATGTGCTTCTTGGCGTAGTATTGTTCGGTGGGAGTTCCAATCACCTCGACTCTTTTTTCGGGATCTTCTTCTTCGCTGCCATTGTCGCAAGCCCAGCTTTTCGCACAACTGGCTTCGAAATAGCCACCGTTCAGTATGATGGCCTTGTCGCTCTTCACGGCCTTGGGCTTGCCCTGAACGTTGCTGCCGGTGGTGGTGGCCATGAGAGTTCCGCCCTGCACAAGTATGGTGTCGGAACAGTTGATGCCCTTTCCGCCGTCGCCCGAGCTGGTAATGGTGAGCGAGCCGCCTGTCATGACAAAGAGACTGTCGCCCTTGATGCCGGCACATGAAGTGGTGTCGATGGTCATGACGTCGTCAGTGTAAGTGGTGTCTATGACGCAGTTGCCCTTGGTGTTGATGGTGGTCTGTCCGCCACTGATGGTGGTGCGGGCATCGTTCTTGATGCCACGGGCACCATTGGCCGTGACTTCAATTGTCAGTGTGCCGCCAGTGATGGTCATGCCGTCGTTCACCTTGATGCCGTTGCTGCCCGTCTGAGCCACCTGCACCCGAATGGTTCCGCTTTCCACGTTGATGTAGTCGTCGCTGGCAATGCCGTTCTTGGCATGGGCATCGACGATGAGTGTGCCGTTGCCACGGAAGTATATCTGTCCTTCGCTGAAGAGCGTGGCCTTTTGGTCGATAGCTAATCCCTGGTTGTCCAGTGGTGCTTCGGCGTATTGTGTGCCGTCGGAGAGAGTGTTGGTTGTGCCTTCGGCAGTGGTCACGATGAGCGATTTGCTACATTGGTTGTTGATGGCAGGCCCGTCGGGGTTGGTCATGTTCACCCCATTGAGCACCACGCCCACTTTTTTCCAACTGTAGACGAGCAGCGAACCGTCGGTGGTGTTGCCGCTGAGCCACAGCTGCAAGAATTTGTTGGTGTTGGAACGCACGGTCACGTCGGCACCGGTGGCAGTCACGTAGCCTTCGCCGTCGCCGCTGATGATGGCACTGTTGCCGCTGAAGGCTATGAAAATGTTCAGGGTGTCGGTGGCTGTCTTGTCCGAGAAGTCGTCCCAGCTGTATTCGTCGTCGTTGCTGCAAGCCGTCAGTGCCAAGGCAATGCCGAGGCCGGCCAATAGTTTTTTCATATTGCTTTTATTTGAATTTGAATTTATAGCTCAGACCAATCAGGTGGCTGTTCACGTCCTGGTCGTCATCGTCGTTGTTCACGTTTTGATAGCGGTAGGTCAGGGCAAACACATGCTGCTTCTTGTATTTGTAGTCGATGCCCACCTGATAGCGCATTTTCTGAATGCCCCCATCGTCGTTGAACATTTCGGCATTGACAAAGGGGTCGAATTTCCAGTGCGGAATGTCGTAGCTCAGTTGCAGTCGGCTGCGCAGCACGTTCTTGCCCTTGCCCTTCACGTCTTTCCACGTGTCGTAGTCGAAGTCATATTTCTTCCCTTCGGCAGCGGGGCGATAGGTGTACTGCCAGCGTTCGCGCAGCGACACATTCAGTCGTCCCCAGTCCACGTTGCCGCTCAGGCTCACGTTGAAGCGGTGCCGTGCTCCCCAGTAGCTGGGTGTCCATTTGTTGGGCGTCAGTTCGTCTTTCTTCAGGTCCAGTTCCTCTTGCCTGTTATTATATAAAAAGGTGTAGCCGGCCGAGGCTTTCAGTCCGTGAATGATTTTATATTCGCCATTCAGTCCCAGACTCCATCGATCCAGTGTGCGGGTGTTGTTGCGTGTGCGCAGCTCGGCCTCGGCCCCCACGCTCCATCTTTGCGACAGTTTTTTCTCTGCTCCCAGCTCATACCACATTCCGAAGTCAGACTGTGCTCTCGCCGGGCAGAATGAAAGGTGGCAAGCTATGGCAGCCAGGCCCATCAGCAGCCCTGTTTTTCTTACATTTCTCTCCATTGCGATTTTCTTACCTTAAATTGTCCGTCAACGTCACTGCTTCCCTCACCTTCGAAAGTGATGCGCAGCACAACCGCATCCTTCAGGAAGTCAATGCCGCCCACCTCTATCTTCAGAATCTTCAGTCCGGTGCGTGCCTCAAGGTCGCCGACGAGCTCTTCGCGCCGTTCGGGTTTGGTCAGTTCGGGCCGGTCATATTGTATGAGTTTGGTTCTTTGCACCTTCACCTTGAGTTCGCACACCCAGATGGCTGCAACCGAGATGAGGTCGACCGTCAGCAGTTCTGCATATTCGAAAGCCATGGCGTGAATCACCGACAGACACACGATGACAAAAAGGTAGGTCATTTCGCGAACCGGCATGGCATCGGTGCGATAGCGCATGATGCTGAAGATGCCAAACAGGCCCAGTCCCACGCCCATGGTGGCCTTGCCTCGCTCCATGCCCATCATGAAATAGACCAGGAAGAAGATGGCCACGGTCATGATCATGAACGTGAAGTAGAAGTCGCGTCTGTGGCTTTTCCTGTAGTAGAGCAGGTCGATGATGCCCCAGTTCACGCAGAGGCAGATGAAAAACCTGATCAGGGTGCTGATAAATTCGTCAGAAAATAGTTGTTCCATAATCGTTTATGTTTTTTTGTTTGTTGTCAGTTGTCGTGTCATTGTCCCAGATGGCATAGAATTCTTTCCACGTCGCACAGCTTGGGCTTGAAGAGGTTCACGGGCAGCCTTTCGTTGGTCATGGCTGCTCCCATGCAGTACTTGCTGAAGCCATGGGGGTGAATGTGCAGCTGTCGCAGCATTTCGAGCACAGGCGAGAACACCAGTCCGTCGCGTTTCAGTTCCACGATGACCAGTGGCCCCATGTCGCGGTCTTTGCCAGTCACGATGTTGTGGAAATGCAGTGCCGTGTCTATCGTGAGGCGTTCGGTCTTGGCCCTGTTCACCAGTGTGATGCGGTGGAAGTGGTTGTGCATGTGTGGCATGAGCTCGTCTGCCGGGAAGTGCAGTCGGCTGTCGATGAACTCCCTCTTCGTGGCATCGCCCAGATTCATGTCGGTCACTTCGATGCGCTTTTTCTTCGTTCGCCCGTGGTTGTTCTTGGTCTTGATTTCCATGAACTGCAGGTGCGAGCTCACGTAGGTGCGGAAGCGCAGCTTCTGTCGCCCGGTGTGTCCGTGCTGGTGCTCCCGAAACATGCCATAGTCGCGCGTGTCAAAGTAGGTGGTGTCGTAGAGCATGTTGCGTTCGCCGTCAATCTCTTGCACGAAGTAGTCCTGCCGAGCCATTTCCAGCAGGCACATGAGTTGCGGCATGGTGGTCACAAACTTGGTGTCTGTGCGGTTCATCAGTTTCACGCTGCTCATTTCGGCCAGTGTGATGGGGGCAAATGTTTGGATGATCTTGTCCATGTTATTGGCAATTGTGCTACAAAAATACAATATTTGTGCTGTTCAGGCAAATTATTTCAACTAAACAGTGATTTTTTTAGTTAAATTGACACATCTGCGCCTGTTTTGCTTACCAAGGCCCCGTTAGCTTACGGAGGTTGTTTTGTTAAAGAATGTTAGCTGTCGAGATTTTCTTGAAAAGTTCTTGCGTTATTATCAGAAAAGTTTGTACCTTTGCACCCGCAAACGACAAACTGCCAGTCAAGGTGCGTTAGTTCAGTAGGTTAGAATGCCTGCCTGTCACGCAGGAGGTCACGAGTTCGAATCTCGTACGCACCGCAAGCAGCAAAGTCGCAGCGCAACCAATCAAGGCAAGGTGCGTTAGTTCAGTAGGTTAGAATGCCTGCCTGTCACGCAGGAGGTCACGAGTTCGAATCTCGTACGCACCGCAAACCATTAAAAGCTCATCGAACTCTCGATGAGCTTTTTTAACTATAAATAGGTAATCAAAGATGAAAAGAACCATTACAACATTGTGCACGATGGTCTGCATGGCGGTGTGCCATGCCCAGGATGCAACCACCACCAGTCTCACTGCATATCAGTCGTTCAAGCCGGCAATGATCTACATGTCGAGCGGCAAGACCATTCGCAACATGTTCACCAACGTGTTTCTGAAGAATGCCGCCCTGCTCTACAAGCAGGGCGACAAGACCATGGAAGCCAACATGGAGACCATACTGGGGGTTGACTTCGACGATCGCAAGTACATCAACATCAACGGCCAGCTGGCTGCCGTGCTCGACACGGTGGGCCAGAATGTGCTCTATGCCATCACGCTGATCGACGTGGACGCCTACAACCAGATGCTGCGCAACAATGTGAACATTACCAACCTGTCGCTTTCCGACCAGATGTCTTATTCCACCATCGACCTCACTCCGCAGGAGGGGCAGGAACTGCCTGTGATCAACATTTTCTACTATCTGTATAAAGGCAAGCTGGTGCGTGTGCACGAACGCGAGATTTCCCGATTGCTCAGCAAGGAGCAGAAGCGCCGCTACAAGACCATCATGTCGCTGCCCGACTTTAAGTGGACCGACCGCGAGAGCCTTGTCAAGATGCTGAAGGCCATTAGCGAATGACGTTGAACTTCAGTTCGTCTTTTCCCTCTTCCTTGTCGATCATGATGGTGGAGCCCAGCTCAATCTCGCCGTTCACGACCAGTTCGGCAATGCCGTCTTCAATGTAGTTCTGAATGGCACGCTTCAGCGGGCGCGCTCCGAACTGCACGTCGTAGCCCCGTTCGGCTACAAACGCCTTGGCATCGTCGGACAGCTGCATCTTGTAGCCCATCTCGTCGATGCGTTTCAGCAGTCCGCGCAGCTCCACGTCGACAATCCTCTTGATGGCAGCCAAGTCCAGCTGGTCGAAGGTGATAATCTCGTCGAGACGGTTCAGAAACTCGGGCGAGAACTGCTTCGACAGCGCTTTCTGCACAATGCTGCGCGCGTGCTCCCTGTCCTTGTCGTTCATGTTCAGTCCCATGTTTCCCGCATTGAAGCCCACCCCCCGGCCAAAGTCCTTGAGCTGTTGGGTGCCCGCGTTCGATGTCATGATGATCACCGTGTTTCGGAAGTCCACGAAGCGTCCGTTGCCATCGGTCAGCCGCCCCTCGTCGAGCACCTGCAGCAACAGGTTGAACACGTTGCCGTGAGCCTTTTCAATCTCGTCGAGCAGCACGATGGAGTAGGGGTGACGGCGCACGCGCTCCGTCAGCTGTCCGCCCTCTTCGTAGCCCACGTAGCCCGGAGGCGCACCGATGAGCCGACTCACGTTGAACGACTCCGTATATTCGCTCATGTCAATACGGATGAGCGCATCGCTGCTGCCAAACATAAACTCGGCCAGCTTCTTGGCCAGAAAGGTCTTGCCCACACCCGTGGGGCCCAGAAACATGAACACGCCGATGGGGTGGTTGGGGTCTTTCAGTCCCACGCGGTTGCGCTGAATGGCCCTCACCATTTTGTCGATGGCAGCATCCTGAGCAATGACGGCCCCCTTCAGTTCGGCGGCCATGCCCTTCAGGCGGATGCCCTCCTGTTCGGCCATGCGCTGGGCAGGCACCCCCGTCATCATCGACACCACGTCGGCAATCGCCGCAGCATCCACCTTCTGTCGCTCGTCGCTCTCGCCGTTGGCCCAGTTGTTCTGCATCACGGCCAGCTCGGTTTCCAGTTCGGTCTGCTTGTCGCGATAGCTGGCCGCCAGTTCAAAGTTCTGGTTGTGCACGGCCAGCCTCTTCTTCTCGAGCACGCTGGCCAGCACCTTCTCCTTCTCCACGATCTCGGGCGGAATCTGTGCACACGACAGATGCATGCGCGAGCCCGCCTCGTCGAGCGCGTCGATGGCCTTGTCGGGGAAGGCACGCTCCGTGACGTAGCGCTCTGTCAATTTGACACATGCCACGATGGCATCGTCGGTATATTCCACGTGGTGGTGCTTCTCGTACCGGTCCTTGATGTTGTGCAGAATCTGCAGCGTCTCTTCCTGAGAGGTGGGTTCCACCAGCACCTTCTGGAATCGGCGCTCCAGCGCACCGTCCTTCTCGATCGAGTTGCGATACTCGTCGAGCGTGGTGGCGCCAATGCACTGTATGGAGCCGCGAGCCAGTGCCGGCTTCATGATGTTGGCAGCATCCATGGAGCCCGGAGCCGAGCCAGCGCCAATCATGGTGTGAATCTCGTCGATGAACACGATGATGTCGGGGTCTTGCTCAATCTCCTTCAGCAAGGCTCTGATGCGCTCTTCAAACTGTCCGCGATACTTCGTTCCGGCCACGATGGCCGTCATGTCGAGCGCCACCAGTCGCTTGTGGAAGAGCATGGGCGACGTCTTGTGCTGCGCAATGAGCTGCGCCAGCCCCTCCACGATGGCACTCTTGCCCACGCCTGGCTCGCCTATGAGGATGGGGTTGTTCTTCTTCCGTCGTCCCAGAATCTCGATCACGCGCTGCATTTCGCGCTCGCGCCCCACCACGGGGTCCAGCTTCCCGTCCCTTGCCGCAGCCGTCAGGTCGGTCGAAAAGTTGTCCAGAATGGGCGTCTTCGAGTCCTTCTTCTGCTGTGTGGCAGCAGTGCTGCCCGCCGCATTCCGGCGCCCTGCAGGCCCAGCCTCGAACCCGTCGTCCTCCTCATCGTCGGGCAGGCCAATACCGGCCCGGGGCGTCTGCGAGGGCTGCCCCGGAGCCTGGAGCATCAGGCTCAGTACGTCGTCGTAGTTTATGTTGTTAAATTCCAGTATCTGTTTGGCGCCGTTGGGCGTTTGGTCGTGCAGAATGGCCAGCAGCAGGTGTTGCTCGTCCACACGCGTGGTTCGCTGCGTGCGAGCCTCGAGCACGGCCAGTTTCAGGATGTTCGAAGCCCGCTCGTTCAGCACCAGTTCGGTGGTGGTGATGGGCACCCCTATCTCGTCTTCGCGCACCTTCTGCTCCAGTTCGGTCTTCACAGACTGCATGTTCAGCCTCAGTCGGTGAAACACGTCGACCACGGGGCCCTCCTTCATGCGGAGCATGCCCAGCAGCAGATGTTCCGGCCCCACCGACGAACTGGCCAGGCGTGCTGCCTCTTCGCGGCTGTAGGCAAGAATCTCGGATACCTTGGGTGAAAACTGACTTAACATAACTCTAAATCTCTCTACCTTTCTTTATTAATAATATAACACATAAAAGCACAGAAGCTGGCAGCAAATGGCGTGCCAAACTTTCGCGCTACAGCAGTTTCGAGCCCTCCATCAGCTTGGGGCAAAGCGCCTCGAGCGAGCATTTCTCGCAGTGTGGCCGTCGCGCCGTGCACACATAGCGTCCGTGCAGCAGCAGCCAGTGGTGGGCCCGTGGAATCAGCTCCTTTGGAATGTGGCGCATCAGCGTGCGCTCCACCTTCAGCGGCGTGCCCGCGCTTTTCGGCACCAGTCCCAGCCTGTGGCTCACTCGAAACACGTGGGTGTCCACCGCCATGGTGGCCTGTCCGAAGGCCACGGCCCGCATCACGTTGGCCGTCTTGCGTCCCACGCCAGGCAGGCTCAGCAGCTCGTCCATGCTGGCAGGCACCTCGCCGCCATGCCTTTCCATGAGCATGCGGGCCAGCCGCACCAGGTGCAGGGCCTTGGCATTGGGGTACGACACGCTCTTCACATACTCCATCACCTCGTCGGCCTCGGCCTGAGCCATGCTCGCCGCATCGGGGAATCGGGCAAACAGTTCGGGCGTCACCATGTTGACGCGTTTGTCGGTGCATTGTGCGCTGAGCACCACGGCCACCAGCAGCTGAAACACGCTGCCAAACTGCAGCTCCGTCGTCACTTCGGGCATCTGCTGGCCGAAGTGTTCCAGCACCCTTCTGTATCTTTCCTCTATTTTCATGCGCAGTAGTCTTTTTTCCTTGCTTCGTCTGTTTCCATCCGCAAAGTTACGACATATTTTCTGAACGGCAAAGTTTTTCGCACCAAATGTTTCCTGAACTCTTAAAACCCTTGTTTTTCCTGAAAAAACAATTTGTTTTTGCTGGAAAAACAGTTTGTTTTCAGCGGAAAAACAAATTGTTTTCAACGGAAAAACAACTTGTTTTCAGCGCGAAAACAAAATGAAAACAAATTGCAGTGTGCGCTTTTTTTGTGCAAATTGCAGACAACGACATGTTTTGTCGCTGCGATTTCGTATTTTTGCATCGAAAAACTATCATGCTACATGAAACCAATAGAAAGTCTCATCCGTTATTTGCTCATCATTGACCGCTTGCAGCGCAGCCCCTGGCCTGTGCCCACGCAGGACTTGCTGGCTTATGTAAACAACGAAATGGAGAAGCGAGCCTTCCACTCCATCAGCCTGCGCACCCTGCAACGCGATTTCATGGACATCGACCTGCAGTTTGGCTACAAGGTCAGGAGCAATGGCCGCGAGTACACCATTGAGCGTTCGTCGGGCTATCTGCCCCATCGCTTCGACGAGATGATGCTCGACTTCGACCTGCTCTCAGCCCTCAACAGCGATGCACACTTGCAGCAGTATGTCCTGGCCGAGCACCACCGCCCCATTGGCAGCCAACAGATGTTCCCACTTGTTCAGGCCATTCGTGAAACCTGCATGATAGAGTTCGACTATGTGCTCTATCGCAGCGGTGGCGAGGTGGTTCACAAACTGGTGGAACCACACTTCCTGAAAGAAAGCAACCAGCGCTGGTATTTGCTGGCCAAGGAGGGCGAAACGCTGAAGAGCTTTGGCCTCGACCGCATCAAGGCCCTGCAGGTGCTGTCGCGCCAGTTTGTGCGTGACGAGAGCATCAATGTCGATGCCCTCTTCCGCGACTGCTATGGCATCTGGAACGACCCCAAGATGCCCATCGAAGACATTGAGCTGAGTTACGATGCCCTTGATGGTCGCTTTCTGAAGTCCGTTCCGCTGCATCACTCTCAGCATGTTCTTGTTGACTCCGATGATGAATTTCGCATCACTCTCCGCCTGCGTATTACAAACGACTTTGTCATGGAACTACTCTCCCGCAGCCGCAGTCTCACCGTCATCCCTCCCCAGTCGCTCCGCGAACGGGTGAGGAAGGTGTATGAAGAGGCATTGAAACGAAATCAATAGCAACACTTTTTCAATATTAATATAAAGATGAGATGAAAGCCAGTAGAACATGGATGGTATTTGCAGCTTTTCTAATATCGCAATTGTCGACGGTTGCACAGGAATATTCCTTTGTGATAGAAAGCAACTATGGCCTTGACAACAGTTATCCTTCTAACGCGAACTGGGAGGAAGACGGGCGAACGGCAGATATGTTGAAAAGAGGTGATACTGTTATAGTTTATGCTTACGATAAGAAATTGAATATCGTCAGCATTTACAATCAACGGCAAATGGGGAATATGTATCTTTTGGGCGAAAAGTCACTGATTAAACAAATCAAAAAAGCCAAAGTTCTAAATCTGAGTTGGAAGACAACTGGGTGGAAGGTACACCTATTGTCTATATAGGAAAAGCGGGTGGTGCAGGAAGTTCCGCAACGCTCAATAAACGTTTAGGGCAATACTTGCGTTTTGGACAGGGAGCCAATATCGGCCATTGGGGTGGACGGTATATCTGGCAGTTAGCCGACTCAAGAGATTTGGTGGTGTGCTGGAAAACGTTGACA
>CACXUV010000056.1 GCA_902770845.1 uncultured Prevotellaceae bacterium | reverse complement strand
CAAAGGTACAAAAAATCCTGGACATAACAAAGCCCTGGCTTGAGAAAGTCGGGGCTTTGCGATAAAAACGAGGGTGCGCCTATTTTGACACACCCTCCTCCGTTCCGATTCAGACGGGTTGAAGGTGCAACGCGTCTTGCATTCAACATTTTACTAATGCCTGATTATCAGCAGATTACACGGAATAGTCAAAAACCTCTCATAACTCGCAAATTCTGTTGTCAGTTGGGTACTGCTGACTTTTGAGCGAATCTCAGAAGGCCAGTTGTAAAGATTTTTCATAAGCAATATGCAAAAAATGTTGGTACGAAAATTTGCAATAAGCAGGACATCGTTCAGAAAAACATTCGCCCTGTACGAGTGTTGAATTGAATAACAATGACTTCCAAAATTCAATTATTTTCTTTACAAAACCGAATGCAGCGTGTCCATCATTGCATCAAAAAAAATGCAAAAACAACTGCGATATAGAAAACTGGAACTGCCAGAGATATTAGGTGCCAACATTCATGAAAAGATATATCGCTGGCCGTGGCTGAACAAGGAACTGGCCTACGTGCAGCTCATCTCGAAGCTGTTGGGCGTGGAGTTCGATGCTATCTGGCAGCGTCACAAGCGGTTACTGGAAGGGATTCTATTTCGCTATCTTTTCTGGCGAAAGAAGTCTTGCATCAGTTGGCGGCATTCTTCTTCGAGCACCCCACCGATGCATTCGGCTTTGGGATGCATCACCTGTGGGGCATAGCGGCGAAAGCCCCGTTTCTCGTCGGGAGCACCGTAGACGATGCGGGGCAGTTGTGCCCAGCCAATGGCACCGGCACACATGGGGCATGGCTCCACGGTGACATAGAGCGTGCAGTCGGTCAGGTATTTCCCACCCAGTTCGTTGGCCGCCATGGTGATGGCTTGCATCTCGGCATGGGCCGTCACGTCGCAGAGCGTTTCGGTCAGGTTGTGGGCCCGTGCAATGATGCGGTCGCGGCACACAACGATGGCCCCGATGGGTATTTCTCCTTTTGCTTGTGCCTGACGTGCCTCGTCGAGTGCGCGCTGCATGTATTGTTCGTCTTTGTTCATAGGCATATTCTTGTGTTGCAAAGATAACTATTTTTTATATAATCGAGTAAGAATAAAGATGAAAATTTGGTTAAGTCACGGAAAATTGCGAAATTTGCAAAAAATAAATAAATGGACTTTCGATTCATACATCTTGATGAGACCGACTCGACCAACCGCTGGCTGAAAGAACATGCGTCGGCCGAGAATGTGGTGGTGACTACCGACTTCCAGACAGCGGGTCGTGGTTGTGGCACCAACACCTGGGAGAGTGAACGGGGGCAGAACCTGTTGTTCTCCATCCTGATTCACCCTTCAGAGATTGCCGCCAACAAGCAGTTCCAGGTGTCGATGGCCATCTCGTTGGCCATTTGCAAGGCACTGGGACAGTACATTGGCGACCTGAGCATCAAGTGGCCCAATGACATATATTGGAAGAATGCCAAGATTTGTGGCATTTTGATAGAAAACACACTCAGGGGCCATTTCATCAAAGATGCCGTGATAGGTGTTGGCCTGAATGTGAATCAGCGCAGGTTCTTCAGCAATGCTCCGAATCCTGTGTCGCTGTGGCAGATTACCGAGGACGAAACCGACCGCATGCAGTTGCTGCACGACATTCTTGCCTGCTTTCAGCAGTATTTGGGCAAAGGTATCAAGGCGCAATACCTCTCGATGCTGTATCGCAGGCAGGGCTTTCACCCTTATACAGACCAGGGAGGCGTTTTCATGGCCGAGTTGTTGGATGTGGAAGACGATGGCCATTTGCTGCTGCGCGACGAGTTGGGCCAGAGTCGACGCTACGCCTTCAAGGAGGTGCAGTTCGTGATATGAAACAGTAAATCGTCAAATCGTAAATAGAAAAAAATGGCAAGATTTAAACGTATTCTTTTAAAACTGTCGGGCGAGAGCCTGATGGGCAAGCAGGGTTACGGAATAGACCCTGAACGGCTGAGCGACTATGCTCAGCAAATAAAGGAAGTGAGCGAGCTGGGGGTGCAGATTGGCATTGTCATTGGCGGTGGCAACATCTTCCGTGGACTGAGTGGAAGTCAGAAAGGCTTCGACCGCGTGAAGGGCGACCAGATGGGCATGTGTGCCACGGTCATCAACTCGCTGGCCTTATCATCGGCTTTGGGTGCCATAGGTGTGAAAAACAAAGTGCTCACGGCCATTCGTATGGAGCCCATTGGCGAGTTCTACACGAAGTGGAAGGCCATTGAGGCCATGGAGCAAGGCCAGGTGTGCATTTTCTCAGCAGGCACGGGCTCGCCTTACTTCACCACCGACACGGGCAGCAGCTTGCGTGGCATTGAGATCGAGGCCGACGTGATGTTGAAGGGCACCCGCGTGGATGGCATCTATACGGCTGACCCCGAAAAAGACCCGTCGGCCACGAAGTTCACTGATATTACTTACAAGGAAGTGCTGAGTCGTGGATTGAAGGTTATGGATCTCACTGCCATCTGCATGTGTCAGGACAACAATCTGCCCATCTATGTTTTCAACATGGATGTGGTGGGCAATCTGAAAAAGGTGATGCAGGGCGAAGAGATTGGCACCCTTGTGCACAATTGATGGAAGAGAGAGCAACCCTTGCACATCTATAAACTGAAAGCTGAGGAAATTTCCTCAGCTTTCTTCAAATTCCACATATTCGCCTTCGTCTTCGGCAAAGATTTTTCGTTGGTTGGATTGGCTGCGTTCGTCAATGATGGTCACACCCTCCCGTGTCGTTGTCGTGCGGCGTGTTTGCTGCTGTTGCTGTCCCCACGTTTTTTGCTGTCCGGTTCTTTGCTTGCCATCGGTTGTGGTGCTGCCAGTGCTGCTCTTGAAGTAGTCTTTGTCGAACTGTGGGTCGCCGCTCTTTCCCCTATAATGCTTGTCGGCCATGCGGCGGAAAGTTTCCTCATCGTCGTAGTCGCCGGTAACAGCTTGCTTTATCTTCTTCACGCCACGGCGTATGAAGGCCAGCACTATGATCACAATTACTGTGAGGAAAATGAGAAGAAATGCAATGACAAATAAGAAGAAGTTCATAGGTGTTTAGTTAACTACGGGTAATGATTGTTGCAAGAGCGTGGTTACGACTTTTTTGTCGTGGCCACCGATAGTAGCACATACCAGGCAATGACGGCCGAAATGCCGATGATGCCCAGCAGAGTGATGAGCAGTGCCGAACTGGCAATGAACATGTATTTCACCTCGTTGCCTTTCCATCCCCAATGTTTGAACTTCAGTGCAAACATGGGCACCTCGCTTACCAGCAGGTAGCAACTGATGGGAATGAGCGCGAGCACGATGTAAAGCCAATGCTCCGGCAGCATGTAAGGCTCGAACCAGGTTTTAAAGTTGAGACTTACAATCAGTCCGCCCCAGAACAAGGCATTGGCAGGTGTTGGCAGTCCGATGAAGCCCAATGCCTGACGCTCGTCAAGGTTGAACTTGGCCAGGCGCAGTGCCGAGAAGGCTGCAATGATGAAAGCCAGAAATGGCACCCATGGCTGATGAATATGGAAAGAACTGATAAAGCTGAACACCATGGCAGACGGTGCAAAGCCGAAGGTAATGTCGTCGGCCAGTGAATCGAGTTCTTTTCCGATGGGCGACGACACGTGCAGCAGTCGGGCTGTCATGCCGTCGAAAAAGTCGAACACAGCTCCTATTACAATGAAAAGCAAAGCCTCACTGTATTGGCTTTCGAAAGCAAAATAGGTTGCAATACAGCCGGCAACAAGGTTGCAGCAGGTAATGGCGTTGGGTATGTGCTTCTTCATAAGACAGTGCAATCAAACGGCAAAATTGTTCTGCAATCAGGGCAGCCTGGCAATCACGGTCTGGTCGCCTGTTGTGGTTTGTCCCATCTTTATTTCGGGTGTGGCCCCCAGTGGCAAATACACGTCGACACGCGATCCCAGCTTGATGAAGCCCAGATGCTCGTCGATGTAGCATTCTTCTTGCTCCTTAGCGTAGGTCACAATGCGGCG
The DNA here is from genome assembly GCA_902770845.1 of uncultured Prevotellaceae bacterium. Classification (GTDB taxonomy): domain Bacteria; phylum Bacteroidota; class Bacteroidia; order Bacteroidales; family Bacteroidaceae; genus Prevotella. Next base: position 12,903 of record CACXUV010000056.1, on the reverse strand, counting down.
AGCCATGGCACCAGCTATTTGGCGCACCAGTACGCTCTGTCCGTCGGGGGTCTCAATCATGATGTCGGCATGCTCGTTCTCCTCGCTGGCCTTGGGCAACCATGCCTTGTGATAGTTTCCGTTGAAGTGGCGAACGAATTTTACGCGACCATCGACAGGGAACCAGTTGGCGTGTACGTTCAACGGGCTCATGAAGATGCTGATCATCAGTCTTCGGTCATTGAAATACTCTGTCTCGTCGGTCTCTTCTATGACCACAATCTTTCCGTCGGCAGGAGCCACGACAATTTTCTCCGTGTCGCCATTGTAGTAGCGTATGGGGCAGCGGTAAAAGTTGAGCATCATCATCCAAACGGTGGCAGAAATGCCACAGGTGAACGGCATCACGATGTGGCGTGCAAGCGGACTGACGGCCTCCAGCACATACCAGACAATAAGATTAATTGCAAAAACAACGAGCGCACCATAGAAGAGTTCACCTGTGCCCTCGCGGTGTATTCTGATTTTTTTTAGTTTCTTGATTCGTTCTCCCATGATTGGTTTTTCAATAATCATAGTTTACGGTGCAAAGGTAATGCTTTTTTGCCAATTAACAAACTTTTTGTGCATTTCTTTGCTGTTTCTCTGATAAAAAGACTATTTTTGCACTCCGTTATTAACCATTTATGTTGTTATTTCATGGTGAAGCATATTATTCTCTGGACTTTGAATCCAGATTTGACAGAAGAGGAGAAAACGCAGGTGAAGGCTGGTATCAAGGCAGGATTGGAGGGCCTTGTAGGCAAGGTGCCTGGCTTGGTCGATGCAAAGGTTATTGTTGATGGTCGTTTGGCATCATCGAATGCCGACGTCATGCTCGACTCCACGCTGGAGTCAGAAGAAGCCTTGAAAGGCTATGCACAGCATCCCGACCATTTGGCTGTGGTCAACGGCCAAGTGCGGCCCTATACTGTGAGCCGCATCTGCCTCGACTTCGAAATCGGTTAGTTTTTTCGGCCTTTTCTTTTGTGTTGTAAAGAAAAAGCTGTAAATTTGCAATGTTTTGAAAACAGAAAATTAGTGAATGGAAGACTTTATACACCTGCACGTACACACCTATTATTCTATTCTTGATGGTCAGTCGAAGATTAAAGACCTGGTGAAGAAGGCTATTGGCGACGGCATGCGCGGCATGGCCATTACCGACCATGGCGACATGTTTGGCATCAAGGAGTTTCATGACATTGTGAACGGCGTGAACAAAGATCGCAAGAAAGAGGGACTGGAGCCTTTCAAGCCCATCTTTGGCTGCGAGATGTATGTGTCGCGTCACGGCCCAAAAACCCTTCGTCGTGGCAAGGAGGACCAGAGCGGCTACCACCTCATTGTGCTGGCCAAGAACTATCATGGCTACAAGAACCTGATAAAACTGGTGTCGAACTCATGGGTGGATGGCTACTACATGCGACCGCGCACCGACCGTGAGGATTTGGAACGCTATCATGAAGACCTGATTGTCTGTTCGGCCTGCATTGCCGGCGAGGTGCCCAAGAAGATTCTGAATGGCGACATTGCCGGGGCGCGCGAAGCTATCGAATGGTATCACCGCGTGTTTGGTGATGATTACTATCTGGAGCTGCAGCGCCATGAAGTGAAAGACCCCACCATACGCGCCAATCGTGAGACTTTCCCCCTGCAGCAGCAGGCCAACAAGGTGCTCATCGAGTTGGCCCATGAATATGGCATCAAACTTATTTGTTCCAACGACGTGCATTTCGTGGAGCAGGAAAACGCTGAGGCTCATGACCATTTGCTCTGTCTGTCCACGGGCAAGGATCTCGACGACCCCTCACGCATGCTCTATTCCAAACAAGAATGGTTTAAGACCAAGGCCGAGATGAACGAAATCTTCAGCGATGTGCCTGAGGCACTGAGCAACACGCTGGAGATTTTGGACAAAGTGGAAATCTACTCCATCGACCATGATCCCATCATGCCGTTCTTCCCCATTCCTGAGAGCTTTGGCACGGAGGAAGCGTGGCGCCAACGAATTACTGAGGAACAGCTTTTCGAAGAGTTTACCCGTGACGAGAATGGTGAGAACCCCATGTCGCGCGAAGATGGCGAAAAGAAAATCAACAAGCTGGGGGGCTACGACAAACTGTATCGCATCAAGTTCGAGGCCGACTACCTGGCAGAACTGGCCTACAAAGGAGCCAAGCAACGCTATTTGCCCGACGAAGAACTGAAAATGGAAAAGGTGGAAGTGTCGACGGGAAATCCTGATTCTTCCTACTCCATCCTTCATTCTTCGCTTCCCAAGGAGGTTGATGACCGCATTCGCTTTGAACTGCACATTATGAAGACCATGGGCTTCCCAGGCTACTTCCTCATTGTGCAAGACTTTATCAATTCTGCCCGCGACGAACTCGACGTGTGGGTGGGCCCTGGTCGTGGTTCGGCTGCCGGAAGTGTGGTGGCCTATTGCCTTGGCATTACAAAGATAGACCCACTGAAATACGACCTGCTGTTCGAGCGATTCCTGAATCCCGACCGTATCTCGCTGCCTGATATCGATACCGACTTCGACGACGACGGGCGCGGCAAGGTGCTGAAATGGGTGATGGACAAGTACGGGCATGAGAACTGCGCCCACATCATCACATACGCGTCGATGGCCACGAAAAACTCTATCAAGGACGTGGCTCGTGTTGAGAAACTGCCGCTGGCCGTGTCGAATGCGCTCTGTAAGGCCATTCCCGACCGTTTGCCCGACGGACTGAAGATGAATCTCACGAATGCCATCAAGTGCACACCCGAACTGCGCGATGCCGAGGCTTCCACCGACCCCACGCTGGCCAACACCATTAAGTATGCCAAGATGCTGGAAGGAACGGTGCGTGGCACGGGCATTCATGCCTGCGGATTCATTATCTGCCGCGACCCCATCAGCGACTGGGTGCCTGTGAGCACGGCCGACGATCCCGACTTCAAAGACACGAAGACCAACTGCACGCAATATGACGGTCACGTCATTGAGTCGACGGGACTCATCAAAATGGACTTCCTGGGACTGAAGACACTCTCTGAGCTGAAGGAAGCCTGTGCCAATATCAAACTGACCCGCAACATCGACGTAGACCTGGACCACATTCCCATTGATGACGCCAAGACATACGAACTCTATCAGCAAGGTCGCACCATCGGCACGTTCCAGTTCGAATCGGCTGGCATGCAAAAATACCTGCGCGAACTTCATCCCACGGTGTTCGAGGACCTGATAGCCATGAATGCTCTTTATCGCCCAGGTCCCATGGACTACATACCTTCTTTTATCGCGCGCAAGAATGGGCGTGAGGAGATTAAGTATGACATCCCCTGCATGGAGAAATACCTGAAGGACACCTACGGAATTACCGTCTATCAGGAGCAGGTGATGCTGCTGAGTCGTCAGCTGGCCGACTTCACCCGTGGCGAAAGTGATGCGTTGCGTAAAGCCATGGGTAAGAAAAAGAAGGACATCGTTGATGCCATGAAACCAAAGTTTGTCGAGGGCGGCAAGAAAAACGGTCACGACCCGAAGGTGCTTGAAAAGATCTGGGCCGACTGGGAGAAGTTTGCTTCTTACGCCTTCAACAAGTCGCATGCCGCCTGCTACTCCTGGGTGGCCTATCAGACCGCCTATTTGAAGGCCAACTACCCGGCAGAGTTCATGGCCGCCATCATGACGCGGCGCCGTGACCAGATTACGGAAATCACCAAACTGATGGACGAATGCAAGCAGATGGGCATTGCCACACTAGGGCCCGATGTGAACGAGTCGTACCTGAAGTTTGGTGTGAACCACAAAGGCGAGATTCGTTTCGGTCTGGCTGCCATCAAGGGCATGGGTGATGCGGCCGCCATGGCCATTATTGAAGAGCGCCAGAAAAACGGTCCTTATAAAGATCTTTTCGACTTTGCTCAGCGCATTTCTTATGCTAATGTCAACCGAAAGGCATTCGAATCATTGGTGCTCAGCGGTGGTTTCGACTCCTTTGGCATTCGCCGTGAGGCTTTCTTTGCCGAAAATTCCAAGGGAGAGCAGTTCCTTGACACCTTGGTGCGCTATGGCCAGAACTATCAACAGGCTAAGTCACAGGCAGAAAATTCGTTGTTTGGTGGTTTCGACGATGTGGAAATTGCCACGCCTGTCGTTCCCAAGACCGATGTGCGTTGGAGCGACATTGAACGTCTGAACAAGGAACGCGACCTTGTGGGCATTTACCTCTCGGCCCATCCTCTCGATGAGTATAAGATTGTGCTCGACAACCTGTGTAATGCCCGTTGTGAAGAACTGGCCGATAACGCAGCGGCACTCAACGACCGTGAAGACATTTACCTGGGCGGCATTGTCACGGCCGTGCGTTCCAAGTTTTCCAAGAACGGCAAGCCCTGCGGCTTTGTCACGATCGAGGACTTCAATGGCTCAGGCGAGCTGGCCATGTTTGGTGATGATTGGGGCAGGTGGAACGGGTGGTTCACTGAAGGTGCTGCCGTCTATGTAACGGGCAAGATGCGCCCACGCTTCTACAACACTGAAGTGAAGGAACTGAAGGTGCAGAATATAGAGTATTTGCAAACGGTCAAGGAGAAGGCCATCGACCGTATTACCATATCGTTGGTGACCGATCAGTTGAATGACCAGATTGTGACAGAGTTGAACGAACTCATCAGCGAGCATCCAGGCAAGACGAAGCTGTTCTTCCAGTTGCGCGACTCTTCAGGACGCAACCATGTGTTGCTGCGAGCTCAGAAAACACTGGTTGATGTGCGTCATTCGCTCATTGACTATATAGAACATACCGAAGCACTTGACTATAAAATAAATTAGACTTTTCTATGATTAAAAGATTATTTGTGGCTTTTCTTGCCATGCTGCTTTCAACAGTGGTATTTGGCCAGATGGTCGACCCCGTCCATTTCACTTCGCGATTGGTGATGGGGCAGGGTGCCACGGCAGAGATTGTGTTCGAGGCATCAATCGATGCAGGATGGCATGTCTATTCAACCGATTTGGGCAAGGACGGCCCTATTGCAGCAACTTTCAATGTGGTGAAAATGGAGGGTGCCGAAGTGGTGGGCAAGCTGGCTCCGCGTGGCAAAGAGCTGAAGCAGTTCGACAATATGTTTGGCATGGAGTTGCGTTTCTTTGAGCAAAAGGCCGCTTTTGTCCAGAAAATACGCTTCACAAAGCCGCAATACGATATTGACTGCTATCTGGAATACGGTGCTTGCAACGACGAGATGTGCATGCCTCCCATCCAGGTGGAACTGAAGAAGAAGGGAGAAGTGGCTCTTCCAAAAGCTGAGGAAAAGGTTGCTGATGCTTCTGAAGAAAAAGCTGTTGAAGCATTGTCTGCCAGTGAAGATGTGGTTGAGGCCACCATAGAGGACAATGAGGTTGAAGACTCGCAGACAGCCACAGCAGAGACTGGCCTTCCTGCTCTTTGGCAACCCGTGATGCAGGAATTGAACGCTTTCCATTCGGATGGTTCTGACCATTCGTCTTCATCCTGGTGGATTATCTTTCTGCAAGGACTTCTGGGTGGTTTCCTAGCTTTGTTCACTCCCTGTGTGTGGCCCATCATTCCCATGACGGTTTCGTTTTTCTTGAAAAGAAACAAAGAACGTTCTCGGGCCATTCGCGAAGCAGCCACCTATGGATTGAGCATTGTGGTTATCTATGTGTTGTTGGGCTTGGCCGTGACGTTGCTGTTCGGGGCCAGCGCTCTGAATGCTTTGGCCACGAATGCCGTGTTCAACATTTTCTTCTGTCTGCTGCTGGTTGTGTTTGCAGCATCGTTCTTTGGTGCTTTCGAGCTCACATTGCCTTCATCGTGGTCAAACAAAATCGATCAGAAGTCAGAGTCAACCTCCGGCTTGTTGTCCATCTTCCTGATGGCTTTCACCTTGGCTCTTGTGTCCTTTTCGTGCACGGGTCCCATCATTGGTTTCCTTTTGGTGGCCGTCTCCACGCAGGGCAGTATTGTTGCGCCCACCATTGGCATGCTGGGGTTTGCCATTGCTTTGGCCATCCCGTTCACCCTCTTTGCCGTTTTCCCATCCTTGCTCAAGGCAGCGCCCAAGTCGGGCGGTTGGATGAATGTCATTAAGGTGACGCTGGGTTTCATCGAACTGGCTTTTGCGCTGAAGTTCCTTTCCGTTGCCGATCTGGCTTATAGCTGGCATTTGCTCGATCGCGAAGTGTTCCTTTCGCTCTGGATTGTCATTTTCGGCCTGCTGGGTGTTTACCTGCTGGGATGGCTGAAATTTCCTCACGATGATGAAGACCGTCGCACCAATGTACCACAGTTCTTTCTGGCCATGGCTTCGCTGGCATTCACTGTCTATATGATTCCTGGCTTGTGGGGTGCACCGCTGAAAGCCATCTCGGCCTTCACGCCGCCCATGAACACACAAGACTTCTGCCTGCAGAAGGCCACCACCGAACCTCGTTTCAAAGACTATGAACAAGGCATGGCTGCTGCCAAGGCTGAGGGCAAGCCAGTGATAATCGACTTTACAGGCTTTGGTTGCGTGAACTGTCGCAAGATGGAGGCTGCCGTGTGGAGCGATGCCCAAGTGGCTCAGTTGCTAAACAACGACTATGTGCTCATATCGCTTTATGTTGATGACAAGACACCATTGGCAGTGCCTGTGGAAGTAACCGAGAATGGACAGCAGCGCACCCTGCGCACTGTGGGCGATAAGTGGAGCTATTTGCAGCGGGTGAAGTTTGGCGCCAATGCCCAGCCGTTCTATGTGCTTCTCGACAATGATGGGCGTCCGCTGGCTGGTAGCCGTTCTTACGATGAAGATGTGGCTGCCTATGTGCAGTTCCTGAATCAAGGTCTGCATAACTACCGTTACGAGTAGCATAACGGGGGTTCCGAAACGTTATTTTTTCTGAAAATGGCGGTTATAAGAAACATTATTCGTATTTTTGCAGAAACTTATTGTTTAATTAAAGAAAGAATACAGCAATGGAAGTACAAATCACAAGTGAGAACTTTGCAGCATTGAAGGGTGGCAATCAGCCTCTGGTAGTTGATTTCTGGGCCACATGGTGTGGTCCCTGCCGCATGGTGGCTCCCATCATTAGCGAAATGGCTGAGAAGTATGATGGTAAAATCGTCGTGGGTAAATGTGATGTTGAGGAGAACGAAGAGCTGGCTTCAGAGTTTGGCATTCGCAACATTCCCACCATCCTTTTCTTCAAGAATGGCGAGGTGGTCGACAAGCTGGTGGGTGCTGTGGCAAAGACCAAGTTTGAGGAGAAGTTCGAGGCTCTTTTGTAATAAGCATTAACCAAAGAACCAATGCCGATGAACCTGGATGAAGAACTCCTCATGGACGAGGAAGAGAACCGCAGGGAACGACAGTTCGTTCGTCAGCAGTTGCCTGCCGAGTTGAAGGAAAAGTACTCCGATGACGCTTTGCAGTGGATTCTCGATACCGTTGTGGAGTATTATTTCAGCAGTGGCATTCTCGAGTCGGCCGACGATGAAATAGACATTGACCTGGAGCAGGTGGCAGCCTTTGTTTGCAAGCAGGCCAAGGATGAAGGCCGCCCCGACATGTTGGCGCAAGAGGTGTTTTTTGTGGTACAGGCCGATCTTGATTTTCAGGAGAAAAACGCCTGACGTCAGTTTGATTACAGTCGCATATTTTTCTTGCTTCCATATAGTCTGGCAGTTGCGCTGAGGACTTGAAACAGGAAAAATATGCGAATTGTTTGCACTCAATTGTAGAAAAATGCGTATCTTTGCACCCTCACAAAAAAGAAGAATTGGAATCATGAAGAAATTTTTATTGATACTCTGTGGGCTGATTGTAACAGTTGTGTCAATGGCTGTTCCTGCCAAGCCTGGACTATGGCGCATGTTGCCTTTGGCCGATGGAACTGAGATCAGGGCCTGCCTGTGTGGCGATGAGCATGTGCATTTTTGGTTGTCGGAAGATGGTCGTCGTTTTGTGGCCAGTGGCAATGTATATGTGCCCATTGACAAGCAGCAGTTGCAGAGTCGGCTCATGTCGCGTCGTGCTGCCATGAGACCGTCTTCGCGCTTGCTTTCTCCAAAGCGAGTGGCGTTTGGCGATCGCACCCACTATTTTGGTAAGAAGAAAGGCATCGTGCTCTTGGTGCAATACAGCGATGTGAAATTCAAGACGGCCAATAATCTTGAGAAATATAAGCGCATACTGAATGAGCCCGGCTATAGCGAAGGCTATTTTAAAGGCAGCGTGGGTGACTATTTCAAAGAACAGAGTGCAGGCCAATTTGAACTCGAATTCGATGTACTGGGCCCTATCACCTTGAAATATTCGCAAAGCTATTATGGCGCTAATAGCGACGCAGGCGACGCACGTGCCGAGGAAATGGTGATCGAGGCATGTTCGCAGGCAGACTCATTGGTGAATTTCCGTGACTACGACTGGGATGTCGATGGCGAGGTGGATCAGGTGTTTGTGGTCTATGCGGGGAAGGGCGAAGCCGACGGAGGAAGTGCTAATACGGTGTGGCCCCACATGGACAGACTGCTTGACCTGGGCAGAGACTCTCTGAAATTCGATGGCGTGCTCATCAACACATACGCTTGCAGTAACGAGGTCGATGTTTCGGGCCGCATTTCCGGCATTGGCACCTTCTGCCATGAGTTTTCCCACTGCTTGGGCTTCCCTGATTTCTATGATATTACCTATAGCGGAGTTTTCGGTATGGGCGAGTTCGACCTTATGGCTGCAGGCAGTTCTTGCGGTAATGGCTTCACTCCCGTTGGCTATACGGCCCATGAAAAGATGATGTGCGGCTGGCAAGAGCCCATTGTGCTCGATTCGCTCGATGTTGATGTTGACAACATTTTGCCCATGAGCAATCATGGACAGACGTATGTGATCTACAACAACGCCTGGCCCAACGAGTATTTCATGATAGAGAACCGCCAGAAGACTGGCTTCGATTCAAACTATCCTGCCAAAGGATTGCTCATCACACATGTGGACTTCGACAAGCTGGTGTGGGAAGATAATATTCCTAATACAATTGTAACTGAGCGAATGGCCTGGGAGTATGATATGAAAACCAGCAACGACCACCAGCGTATGACCCTGCTGCATGCCGACAACAATGACGACTCGCAATATTGGAATCCATTGTATGAGATGTATTACGCCCAAACGCTTTCCACCGATCTTTATCCCTATCGCAACAATGATAGCGTGTCGGCCCTATCAACACCAGCCCCCATACTTTTCCACCCCGACAAGAACGGCAAAAAAACGGTGGAGTGGGCCATCACCGATATCCGACAGAACGACGACGGCACGATGAGTTTCTGCTATCGTGCGCCTGGTTCCAAACAGGGCATGCAGCCCCAGGACACCACTGCCACAGACTCGCAACTGTTCTATGAGTCGTTCAACAATTGCAGCGGCACGGGTGGCAATGACGGACTGTGGAGTGGTTCGGTTGCTGCAGCAGACTTCAAACCCGACAACAGCGGCTGGACAGTCTTGAGCGACAAGGCTTACGGTGCGGCCGGCTGCGCTAAGTTCGGAACCAGCAGCATTCCCGGAGTGGCAACCACGCCGGTCTTTACGCTCAACGGTGAGGCCGTGCTCACTTTCAAGGCCAGCGCATGGAACACCGCCACCGAATCCACCACACTGCTTGTCGAGGCCGACAATGCCACCATTGAGCCTTCTGTATTTGACATGGAGAAGAGCAAGTGGCAAGACTATCAGGCCACGGTCAAGGGTACTGGTCTGCCGGTGCGCATCACTTTCACGCCTGGGCGCCGTTTCTTTCTCGACGAGGTGCTGGTGATGCAGTCGCCAGAGCTGAGCGGTATTCAGGTTGTGCCAGCTTTGCCACAAGAGGGGCGCATCTACACGCTTGATGGCCGCTATGTGGGCACCGATGTGAAGGCTTTGTCTCATGGATTATATATAGTTAATGGAAAGAAAATCATTAAATAAAGAATAGGAGAGCAAATGTTATGAAGAATCTGCTCACACGTCGTTCCATCAGGAAATATGCCAATCGGCCCGTGGACAACTCGCTCTTAGACCGTCTGCTCGAGCATGCCGCCCGCACGCAGACCATGGGCAATCTGCAACTCTACAGTGTGGTGGTCACGCGTTCGCAGGAAATGAAGCAGCGTCTGGCACCGGCCCATTTCAATCAGCCCATGGTGACGCAGGCCCCTGTGGTGCTCACCATCTGTGCCGACTTCAATCGTACCACGCAGTGGGCCCTGAACCGCAAGGCCCAGCCGGGCTACGACAACATGCTGTCGTTTATGAATGCTTCTATCGACGCCCTGCTCTACACACAGACGCTCTGCAACCTCATGGACGAAGAGGGGCTGGGCTATTGCTATCTGGGCACCACCGTCTACATGCCCCAAACCATCATCGATGTGCTCGAACTGCCCCGCTTAGTCATGCCCGTGGCAACACTCACGGTGGGCTGGCCCGACGAGAGTCCGTCGCTGTCCGACCGGTTGCCGTTCGATTCCTTTGTTCACAAAGAAACCTATCACGACTACACCGCCGCCGACATTGATAAGTTCTATGCCTACAAGGAGTCGTTGCAGGAGAACAAGCAGTTTGTGCTGGAGAACCAGAAGGAAACACTGGCACAGGTGTTCACCGACGTGCGCTACACCCGGAAGGACAATGAGGTACTCTCGGCCACACTGATTGACACGCTGCGCCGACAGGGGTTCTTGGAGTAATGGTGTTCCACAGGGACTTTACGTAATCAACACAACTCATAAACAAAACGAAACAATATGAAAAAAATCTTATCTAGCCTCATGGCATGGCTGATGGTGCTGACGCTTTCGGCCCAGAGCGTGTATGACTTCAAGGTGAAGGACGAGGCCGGAAACAATGTGGCACTCAGCCAGTATAAAGGTAAGGTGTTGCTCATTGTGAACACTGCCACACGTTGTGGGTTTACCCCCCAGTACACCGAACTGCAGACGCTCTATGCAAACTATGCCAAGGACGGACTGGAAATCCTTGACTTTCCCTGCAACCAGTTTGGCGCCCAAGCCCCTGGCACCATTCAGGAAATTCACCAGTTCTGCACTGCCACGTTCGACATTCAGTTTCCGCAGTTCAACAAAATCGAGGTGAATGGTCCCAACGAGCATCCTCTCTACACCTGGCTCAAGTCGCAGCAAGGCTTTGGTGGCTTCGACCTCAGTGACAATACGGGCAAGCGGCTTGATGAAATGTTTCGCAAGCGCGATGCCGACTATGACAAGAATGCCGACATCAAGTGGAATTTCACCAAGTTCTTGATTTCGAGTGATGGCAAAGTGCTCAAGCGCTATGAGCCCACAGATAAGATGAGCACGATTGAGGCCGATTTGAAGGCTGAACTTGATTCCTTGTCAAAATAATTAAAGCAAAATGAAACAGAAAAACCTTTGGATGTTCGTCGCCATCCTTGCCATTATTTGCGGCGCATGTGTGATAACCTGCTGCAACAGCGACGATGACCCTGTGGTTGGCCCGACCGAGGACAGCAGTCAGTTTGTGACCCTGACCGACGCCGTGCCCGATGCCATTCTGGAAATTCGCTACTATGGCACCTACAACTTTGTTGGCACGCGCATTGATGGCTATGAGGAGCCAACGGCACTGCTCACCAAACAAGCTGCTCAGGCATTGAAGGCTGTGAGCGACGATGTGCAGCAGCAAGGCTATCGCCTGAAAATCTATGATGCCTATCGCCCGCAGAAGGGCGTCGACCACTTTGTGCGTTGGGCTGCCGATCTCAACGCCACGGAAATGAAACCCTACTTCTATCCCGATCTTGACAAGAGTGTGCTCTTTGAGCAGGAGTACATTTATGAAAAGAGTGGCCACACACGTGGAAGCACCGTTGACCTGACCCTCTTCGACATGAACACCGAGAAGGAACTCGACATGGGTGGCACCTTCGATTGGTTCGGCCCCGAGAGCCATCCCGACTTCTGTGGCGATCCGGAAACCGGTGAATATACGGGCGATAACAGCAAGTCGCCCTCTGGTCGCACGATTACCGAAGAGCAGTTCCAGCACCGCATGATTCTTCGCCGTGCCATGCTGGCCCATGGCTTCAAGCCGCTCGACTCAGAATGGTGGCACTTCACACTGCGCGACGAACCTTTCCCCGACACCTATTTCACCTTCCCCGTTAAACAACTCAAATAAATAGCAGCATCTTCGTCACTTTGAAGACAAGCATAACTGAATTAAATATAAAATAGCATGAAAAAGTTTTTCAATTGGGTGCTTGCTGCCGCCCTAACCATGAGTAGCATGAATGTGTTGACCTCATGCAAGAAGGCCAATGTCAACAACGACAATAGTGATGCACAGCCTAAAGTGGAAAGCACCGAGCTGATTCGCACCAGCCAGAGCTGGGATGGTGTGGAGTTGCCCAACTACTTTGAGGGACGTCCCGAACTGGTGGCTGTGAAGTATGTGTTCCCTGCCGGACAGAAGCTGGGCTGGCATCACCATCCCGTGATGAACTACGGCATCCTGGTGCAGGGCGAACTGACCATTATCGGACAGGATGGCAAAGAAAAGGTGGTGCATGAGGGTGAGGCCGTTGTGGAAATGGTAAACACCATTCACCATGGCGAGAACCGTGGCACAAAGCCTGTCATTCTCTATATGTTCTATCTTTCACAGGAAGGCCAGCAGCTGGCTGTGCAGCATCCTGAGATTCCGCTGGAATAGTACCCCCTTTTCTTATACAGGTCGAAATAGTTTCCGAATTGCTTGGCGATTCGGATTTTTCTTCGTACTTTTGCCCCTATGACAGAAAACAGCAGATACATTCGCTTCGACTGGGCCATCAAGCGCATCCTGCGCGAC
>CACXUV010000055.1 GCA_902770845.1 uncultured Prevotellaceae bacterium | reverse complement strand
CCTGGTCGATACCGATGACCCCCGGAAGAATGTCGATGACTTCATCGACTCCCGTGCAGAACTGGCCGAACGGGAATATGAGGAACGTCGGCGTGACGGCCTAACTGTCGATCAGGCCCAGGAACGGGCCATAGCCGTACTGATGGAGGGTGTGGATTGATACAATATGAGCTATCATCCTAAATGGGGTGGCAGCTCTTTTTTATACCTCTTTTTTTGGTAACTTCAGATTTTCTTCGTACCTTTGCACCATCAGCGAAGGAAATGACGGCATGTTGATGTTCCTCATCATGAGAAACGGAGGCGGTTTCCATCGCTCTTTTTTGGCTGCTGCCTGACCTCAGCGGGATTGATTCGCTGCTCAGGCGGCGGCTCTTTCAAATGACAAACAAACATAGATATGGATATTGTACAACAAGCTATCGATTACGACGTGGCAATAGAAATGATAGCAAAGTTACGCTCAGACGCTATCAGACGCAAACATGCTGCCACCACCGAAGAGGAACGGCAGGCGGCTGATGCTGAAATCAAAGCATACAATGCCGACGAGAGCGTTCTTAACGGCTACGGCTCAGACGATGCCAGAACATCGGTCTATGATAAGGTCTTCAGATTCTATGGGCCGCTGCTCAGGGAAAACCAATAATTCTTGCATCGGTAGAGCGACCTGCGCCCAGAAATATAGACAACCATCTATATTTTATAGACAAATGTCTATAATCCTGCAGCCATGAATAGCGGACTGCGCCCAAAGTTGCGGCAAAAGATAACAACACAAAAAGAGCCACCCAATCATATTTATGGATGGCTCCCAACTATCAGCAACAGCAATGGACTGAAACTGGAACAACAACAATGATTGTCGCTTACTATCAGTCTTGGTTCATTATATTTTTACTGGTTTCTCTAATTGTCTTCCCTATATCAGATCCCCTTTTACTGACACATGACACCTTGCCATCCTTGAACTCGATTTCTGTCTTGCAGAAGCCGTATTCCCCATATCTATATGTTATCCTGTCACAGTATTCGTTATAGTCAAACTCTGTTGGCTGACCCAAGAGGACAATGACAGAATCTTTTGACATACCTGTATGAATGGTCGCCTCCGCAGACTCACTCTCCACCTGATAATACTGAATGGGGATAGAGTGGTCTTCTGAGGTAGATACTGAGTGAACTTTTGAATTCACCCAAAGCAATGCTACAACTGCAATTATTACTCTGATAAGGAATATTACTGCAATCACGATTAAGATGTCTTTCAGACAACCTCTCATGCGGTTGTCCTCTTTGACATAAATGGGCGCAACCGACAAACCCTGTGGAGTGTGTACAGTCGCTAACCCAAAAACATGTTGCTAAATGGTACATGATTGCAGAAAAGTTATTACCTTTGCATCATGAATCGTAGCAGCAATATAAATATTTATGAAGGCCTTGCCTCATATTTCCTTCCTACAGGTGTTTTGGAGTACTTTGAGGTGGCTGATTTCGCTGAGGTTCCGACACAGGACACCGAAGTGTTGTACACAACTGAGCTTCACATCTATCTTGATGAACGTGACAATCGCACTGCTGACATGAGTGGTTCAGTAAGTGATGGTTTCGGGGAAGAGTCATGTCTTCTGGATTTTCCCACACGTGAAAAGAAAACAGTCCTCCATGTACGCAGGCGTCGGTGGACCATGCCAGATGGTACAACCATGTCGGTGGACCTCGACAGGAAGATACAGCTGAAGCATCCCGGCACGCGATACTCTAAAGACTTAGCGCTTTTTTTAAAGAAAGCGGATGGACAATGAGACGGTAACCGCCCGTCAGATAGGCTATACATACATGATCAACAGTGCCACGTTCGCGAAGAGATACAAAGACACGCTGAGCGGCTTCGAGACGTGGGAACAGAAGGGACATGCCTCCGAATGGATTCTGCTTCCGCAAAACACAGGCAAGGAGCATGGCATAGACGAGACTTCCCTCCAAGGCGAGTTGTACACTATTGTCCACAACAAGGACGCCCATGGTCGCAAGGGAGCAATCGTTGCGGTTGTCAAGGGAACAAACCCTGCAGATGTGCTGAGAGTGCTCATGCAGCTTCCTGAGGATAAGCGGAAAATGGTTGAGAACATCACGATGGACCTTTCTGATTGCATGCGTGCCATAGCAAGAGAAGCGTTTCCTAAAGCCACGGCTATCCGTGATTGCTTCCATGTCGTCAAGCGAGGCGGCGAAGGATGCGAGGAGATACGTCTGCGCCTGAAACGAGAGGCTGTAAAGGAACTGAACAGGCAGAAGGCTGAGTTCCGCAAATATCTCGAGGGACTGGCTGCGCAGAGAAAGTCTTATCGAAAAAGAATGAAAGAAAGATACGGAAAGAAGTGGAAGAAAAGCAAGCGTGGCAGGAAGCCCAAGAGACAGAACACTCGCTTTGAGCCTCCAAGGCTTGCAAACGCAGAGACACTCGTAGAGGCTCTGACAAGGTGTCGCAAGCAACTGTCCATGAGCCGTGAGAAATGGAGTGTAGCACAAAAAAAGCGAGCGAAGATTCTCTTTGAGCTATATCCAAAGCTTGAAGAGGCATATAACCTGGTCAATTCCCTCAGAACCATATTCCGCAACAAGAAACTCACTAAGGAAACCGCAAAGGAGAAGTTTGAAGAATGGTATGGGGAAAGTTGCTGCATGCAACCTACGTGAAATCAAGTCCGTACGCGATACTATCAAGTTCTATGAGGATGAGATATTGAACTACTTTAATGGACGAAAGACAAACGCATCAGCTGAGTCGCTCAACTCAAAGATCAAATGTTTCCGGTCACAGGTGAAAGGAGTTAGAGACATCCCTTTCTTCATGTACCGTTTAGCAACAGTTTTGGGTTAGCGACTGTGCACACTCCACAGGGTTTGTCGGTTGCGCCGCAATTTTAACAGAGCTTCCAAATAATAATAGTCGGCGTAGATGATGCTGGTATCAATTTCTGTTCCGGCAGGATGATGCCCTGTGGAGTGAAGGAGGAAAGAGAAGTTTTTGTCACGGCTTTGATAGCGGTTGCTGCTGAGTTGGTTGAGCGTCTTGATGGCAAAGTCACGGTAGGTGGCAGCCTGGTCTGTTGAGACGTATTCAGAGAGTTCGAGCAGGGCGGAAGCTATGATGCAGGCTGCTGAGGCGTCCTTTACGTCGTCGGGGGCGTCCATGTCCCATCGGGGGATGCAGTCATCACTTGTCTCTTTCAAGCGTTTCATATAGATGCCAGCAGCTTTCTGGGCCTGATCGAGGAAACGTTTGTCTTTTGTGAAGCGATAGACCATCGTATAGCCGTAGATGGCCCATGCCTGTCCGCGGCTCCACATGGAATTGTCCGAATAACCTTGATGAGTCTTACCGCATAGGAACTTGCCGGTCCGCTGGTTATATACTGCCACATGATAGCAGGAGCCGTCGGGACGGAAATGGTGCTTCATCGTGGTTTCGGCATGGCGGATTGCGATATCCTTCAGACGGGGAGAGCCACCGTGTTCGGCTGCCCAAAAGAGCAGTTCGAGGTTCATCATGTTGTCCATGATGGTGTTATGGCCGCCATAATCCTTTATATGACGGGGCCAACTGAGGATCGTGCCCACGGCGGGGTTGAAGAGTGTGGCAAGGGAGTCGGCAGCAAGGAGGGCTGCTTTGCGGTAGCGTTCATCCTTGCTTATCTCGTAGCCTTTGAGCAGGGCATTGATGGTGATAAAGCCGAGGTCGTGGTCATAGACGGGCTGGGCAACTACTGGCAAGAGGGCATCGGTGTATCCTTTTGCTGCCTTCTGTATGGCCTCACTCTTGTTATAGGCAAAGTCCATCCATAGGATGCCAGGCCAGAAGCCCGAGCACCATTCTTGGGGCGATGCTTTGCGCAGGTTCCAAGTCTGTTCGCCATTCAGGATGTTCCTCGGCATCATCGTGAAATCATAGGGGCGTAGGTTTTCCAGGGCACGATTTATCTGTGATGAACAATAGTCCAGCGACTGACTGACGAGGGTACTTCGGATGTCCTTGCTGAAGACGACGTTCTCCACATGGTTGCCCACGTACATGGGGATATAGTCGGCGGTGGCGTACCATGCCGGCTTGCCTTCCATCTTGTCGTGTAGCAGCCGACCGTTGATCTTGATGCCCTCGAAGGTGACGCCTTTCACCTTGCGCTCATTGTTGTAGCCGTTGATGATGGAGAGGTAAGGCAGATTGCCCTTATAGCGGATATTCCTGAAGGTGACATTCTCTACGCCACGTCCAGGGGCTGTGCAGTACTTCTGGTTGTAGCCCACTTTCACCTGAACGATGCTTCCTTGCTCAATCTGCTCGATGCGGATGTTCTCGAAGGTGACGTTGCGCACGAGGTTGTTGTCGCCACAGTTGATGGCCAGACATCCCTGATAATCCACCTGTGGCTCTGCCTGTCCGAGTATGTCGATGTTCTCGTAGTGCAGGTTCTCGATGGTGTCGCCACGCTCTGCATTGCCGTGGATGCCGATGAAGATGGGGTGAGCCACATCGGCCCAGAGCGTGGAATTGCGCATGGTCACATTGCGGCAGTTGCCGAAGAAGCCTTTGCGCGAGGCGTAGGCTGTGGTGCAGTCGTCCGAGTTGCGACAGAACACGCGATCGTAGAGCACGTTCTGAGAGGCGAACACGTTCAATCCGTCGCCCCAGCCAGGATGGGAGATGCTCTTCACGTTGCGCAGGGTGACGCCGTCGGATGCGCCCACGGGACATGTGTTCAGCGTCAGCCCGTCGATGAGTACATTCCGAGAGCGATGCACATGACAGCCTTCGTAGCCCCTCTGCGGACGGGCTATGCCACGTCCTATGATACTTACATCGTGGGCATCCTCGATGGCGAAGGTGCCGGTGAAGTAGGAACCTGGTGCAAGATATACGGTCGTGTTTGAAGCCACCTTGATGGTATCTTGATTGTAAAAGCCAGGAGCGTAGCAGATGAACTCGCGTCCGTCGGCCTTTGCCTGCCGCCCGGCTTCATCTTTGGAGACAACAGGCTTTGAGGTGAAGAGCAACAGGTTGTTGGTGATGTCGCCGTCGAACTCCACGCTGAGGTTTTCGGGCTGGAAAAGCTGGAACTGAACGGTGCTGTCATTTTGCACGTTGGCTATAACACTCCGATAGTCTGGTCTTATCCTCGCTGCCTTGATTTTCTTTTTCTTGCTGACGACTCGTACATAAACGTCACCCGTAAAGTCAAACATGCAATAGCTGATTTCCGAGACCTTGTGCCTGTTGCTCCCCACGGAAGCGTTTACTTTCGCCATATACGTATCCAGCCTCGTCCATTCCTGACTGCTTCGCGGACGTACAAACACATCGTAGTCGTGCTTCAGTGGCGCACCTTCAGGAGCGGGAAAAGCAAAAACTTGATGCATGCCTCTCCCCCCGTTCTCCTCCATAGAGAGGGAGCCTTTCACAACAAACCGGTCAGCCTCCATATTCTGAATGATCTCTCCTCGTCGCTCCGCCTTCCGTTGCAGGTCGAGGAGTTTCTTCGTATATGGCATCTTCATACCTTTCACTTTCGTATAGTGTTCGTAGGCCGTATTGTAGATGCAGCGGATGTGTCCGCGCTGCATAGTCCCAGGTTCCGTCCATTCGCAGTAGAGGCCTGTGCAGTCCTGCCACGTCTCAAACGGTACGGCGTAGCCCAAATTGTAGCGAGCGGTATATTCAAGACCTTTCATCAGCCGATTGTCGAGTGCGCTCCAAAGGTCATCACCCTGCATCGAAGCCATTTCGCAGATGTCGCACAGTGCTCCGAGTCCTAATTGCACATGTGCCTGATCGCGCCCTGTCTCCTGGCACTGGCCCGACGCGCTCACATATCGTGGCAAGGCTCCGTTGTCGTTGGCATTCAAGTAGTAGTCAATGCTGGCTTGATAGAGCGCGCTGTCCTCCAAGAAGATGGCACAGGCCATCCTGCAACGGTTCACGATGGCTCCCCAATTGCCGTTGGCATACGGGCTGTCGGCTTCAAACTGCTCCAATACAGGCAGGATGGCCCGTCGAATCATTGCTACCCATTCTGGAGTCTGTTGTTCTTTTGCAAGTATCATTGCCCTTACCAGCCAGTAGGCTTGAATAGTACACAGTGGCGCATCGTGTCCGTCAAACCGCTGTAGCGTCGTGGCGTAGGCATTGATAATCTCCACTGCCGTTTGGCTTTCGCCCTTCTGGGCCAGCTGCCACGCTGTCCACATGTCGCGTTCGCTGCCTCCTTTCGTATAGGCATACTTTCCATCACGCGCCACTACCTCATATGGGCCAGCCATCTGGTAATTCTCCTGTGCGCAGGCGAATCCAGTCCACAGCAGCATCATGGCAAACAGAATCTTTCGTGTCATATAACGATGTACTAATTTATTTGATGAATACCTTCTTTCCGTCAATAATATAAATACCGTGTTGGGGAGCGCCATTGACCCGGCGGCCCTGTAGGTCGAAGCATTGGCTGTTTGCTGTCTGACAGTTGATGACTTCGCTAATGCCTGTAGCGGGAGTGCTGTTGCAAGTCAGGGTAAAGTTGTCCCACACAAGCCAGTTGGTGCCGGATGAGGTATCTTTGATGCCGATGGTGAGGATGCCGCCTGTGACATTAACTGTGACCGAGAGGCGGGCATAGTTGGAATTGGCCGCCATGCGGTCACGCTGGGTATCGAAGTCACTGCCGGCACAGCTTTGCTTCACCGTTGTCCTTGACGTCTCGCTGCCACTCGTGGCATAGAGATAACCAGTCTTGGAGCCTTCACCATATACCAGTTGGCAGGTGACGGTGTACTCGCCGTCGGGCAGTCCGCTGATAGTCTGTGAGAAGTCGAAGTTGGTGGAGTGCCATACCTCCACGGCACCATTGAAACGCTGATTGCCCCAGGTGCCGGTCATGGTCCAGCCTGTACCGTCGATAGTGGCGAAGTCGGGGTTGATGATAAGCCCTGTGGCGTCGATGGGATAGGTGCCCCCGCCCATTACGTGTAGGGTAAACGGGTAGGAAATACCGTTGTAGGTGGCTGTTACCTCGGTGTCCTCAGTCAAACTGCTCACTATGTAGTTTGCTCCCTTGCTCCCGTCGCTCCATGTTATATCATTGGCATTGGCGAATGATGGGATGACGAGGCGCAGCTCGGCGCGGCTGCCGGGCAGGAGTTCAGCCTCATTGGCAAGAGTACTATTGATGGATTGTTGTGCAGGTACGACGTACAGGTGGAAACGGCTCTCGCTGACGGCTCCGCTCTGGTTGGCATACTGGCAGAGATAAGTGCGCGAGGATGTAATGGCGGGAATGGTGACCACACTGCCCTTCACACCGTTGTTCCACAGGTAGTCGTCGGTCCAGCCGGTGGTGGGGCCGGCGTAGAGGATAACACTGGTGCCGGCAAGGACGGTCTTTTCCGTCACGCGCTCTATCATGCCATCGACGGTAATCTCCTCGGTCATCACGTCGGGGGCGGCATCACCGCTGACGGCAATGGCAAACGCCTGGTGGCTCACGGCTCCGTTCTGTGCGGTGTAGCTGACGCGATAGATGTAGCTGCGGTCGGCCTTGACAGTAATCTGTCGCGTGGTCTCGCCTGTGCTCCACTGCCATTGGCCGCTATCCTCTGCTCCTTCCGGCAACTGTGGCATGAGCGTGATGTCGCTGCCATCAGCGGGGATGCCCTTCGACGGACACACCTCATACTTGTATTTCAGGCCACCAAGATTGGTCTGGTTCTTATAGGTCACACCTTTATATAATATGTCACCGCTCAGGGGCGTGATGCCTTCCGAAGCATCGATGGCCGGACGCCAACTGGTGAGCGTGGAGAAGCCGAGATGGTCGAAACCACCGCTGTTCTGACTGTAGTTGCCACCGCCACCGTCGGGACATATCTTCGCACTGGCTTGTTCGGCATACTGCAGCTTTACGCCACGCAGTCCCTCGTAGTAACCAATGGCACGGTCCCAGTAGGGGCGGTATTCGCCTGCGCCACCGGTGTTGGGGCCTTCCATAAGCCAGCCTGCGCCCATGCGACCGCGACAGTCGGCATAGTTGTAGTTTGTCCACGGCAGGGCTGTGGCATCCACACCGCCGAAATTCATGGCCGCCACGAACTCCGTGCCGGCAGCGATGCGGTCGTTCATATAGGCAAAAAGGTCATCACCCTGATTGAAGCCCACGGTGCAGATGTCGAGTGCGAGGCCGAGTGCCATCAGGGCATGTCCCTGGTCGCGGCCGCTCTCCTGCATCTGTCCGAGATAGCCAAGGGGACCGCGGCTGTCCTTGTGAACTACCGGCACGAGATTGCCGATGAATTCATCGCAACCGTCGTTTAGAATGACGGAGTAGTTCGTGCGGTCTTTGTAGGTGCCTACGTGGTCGTATTTATAGAAGCTGACACCTTGGTTGTACATGTGTACGTCGTCACACAGGATGCCGATGGACATCACACACAGCGCATTGCACAGACCCCAGTTTGACCAGTAGTGGCCGGGACGCTCGCCGAGCGACGCATTGCGTGCGTTGAGCCACGTGTCGTGGCGACGGCGCAGGAAGTCGATGGAGGGATTATAGAATACGCGGATTATCCATTGCTTGAACTCATCAAATTCTTGGCGGCTCCAACCGTCGTAGTCGCGCATCAGCTCGGCTGCGTTGGCAAACTCATGGCCATAGATGCCTGCGGCGAGGGAAATGTTGGTGTCGCCGCCAAGTCCCTTGCACTGGCGGGCCCACTGCATAAGTATGCGCACGGCTGCATCGGCATTCGCCCGTGTGCCGCCAATCTTCCAGCGCAGGGCGTTCTGGAAGGCCATCGCAGCACCACGGGCACAGTTCATGTAGTTCTGGCCCGATGAACCGCCGCGGATCACAGTCTCCGTAGGCCATGTGGCGATGTTGGCGTTTGAGTATTCATTTGCACAGAGAATATTCCATGCCCGCTGGATGCGCGTGTCGCCATTGGCCAGCAACTGCTTGGCGCGGTCGATGTCAGCTTGCGAGACGATGCCGCCGGGGTGTACGAAGCCGTGGTCGTCGGTCACGGAGAATACCTGCTTGGGGGCATAGTTCTTGGTGGCTTTGGCTGCGGAGAGCAGCGATTTCAGCGTGCTGACATACTCGTCGATGAGCGTCTGCGAGGCACGTGCCGATGCTATCTCATATTCAGCCACGGCGACTTCGTCCTGCAACTCAGCAATGGCATTGGGTGCATAGTCCGAAGCGGCTCCGGCAATGAATGTCTTTGCCTCGCTGACTGCGGCTTGCAGGGTGGAGAAGTCGCCCGGCATGCCATATTTGTAATCTTCCTCCAACTGCTCCGTCACGGCAGCCAGCGAGGCTACCTCTGCATCGCTTAAAGCCGCGTCGTAGAGCCGGAAGTCGCTGACGAGCGTCTGCTTCAGGTAGCTGTCGCCGGAGAATGGCGGACGGCCTATCCAGTTGTAGGCGGGCACGGCGGTGAGCGCGTTCTTCAGCAGCGGCATGTTCGTGGCCTGCGCCATGCGCTTACCGTCGAGAAACAGTTCGCCCTTCTGCCCGCTCTGACGGTAGAGCATGTGCATCCAGCGGCCTTTCGCTGATTCGCTGCCCATTTCCATACCAACCTCGCTGCCCCAGCCGCCCGTCGAGGTGGCCATGCGCTGGGCATTCAGGCGATAGGCAGAATAGGGCGCACTGGTCTGCGTGTTGGCCGCCGACTGTGAGAAGCACCACAGGAAATAGCCCGCTCCCGAGAGCGAAGCCTTGTTGTCCACGCGGTAATATACTGAGACTGTGAAGTCCGTCAGGTTCCTCACCACCTCGCCCGCGCCCCTCGTCATATCGAGGTAGCCCGTGCCGTTGCCCAGGTCGAGCACCCTGCGACTGCCCATCTCCACGACCGAGGCCTGATTCATCACTTTGGCGGTAATGCCCGACACAGGGTCGGTCACGTTCTTGCCATCCACATTCTCAAAGTCGAAGTGCATCACTAAATGCTCTTCCTGTGCCACGGCCTGTCCCGCCATCAGCAGGAGCAGCCCAACGATTGCCTTGATTCTCTTCATAACGTATAATTTTTTGTTTTCCTGCTGCAAAATTACTCATTTTACCGCATATACACGTGTCTCTATTATCCCAATCCCGCTGTTTCAGGCGTACAAACAGCATTTTTGTACATTACAGACACACTTTCTGAACGTTCTAAGCAGTTATCTCGATAAAAAGCTGTACTTTTGTAGCGTTAAAATGATGTCATGGGTATGAGAATAAAGATACTGCTGACAATAAGCATGGTGCTTTGCTGGGCGACAATGGACGCACAGATACGGCAATGGGGCGTTCAGGACGGACTGCCCACGGGCGAGGTGCGGCAGATTATCGCGCTGCCCAACCACCAGATGCTGGTGAACTGCGAGGGTGTGTTCTGCATCAGCAATGGGGCGGGTTTTACCGTTGTGTCCTGCGACCGACGGAAGGCGTATAAATTGGAGCACTATGCCGACTCGGCGGGCTACGGCCATCAGTGGCAGGGCGACTCGCTGCTGTGGCTGCGCGACTTCTACCGCATATACCTTTTCGACATGCGCACACGGTCGTTCCGCTACGACATAGAAGGGCGGCTACGCTCGCTTGGAAAGTTTTCGCCATCGCCAGAAACAGTCATTGACTGGCAAGGCGGCACATGGACGGGGACGCTGGGAAACGGAATTTCCTACACACCGCCTCGGCGGCAAATGGCGGAAATACTTGAAGATGACCCCTTGATAGGGATTGCCCGAGGGGCTGCAGAATTGAATGTAAGGCTTGGTGACGGACGGTTGTTGCAGAGGCGTGGCCTCAACAGGATAGGCTATTTCCTGCCTGACGCAAACCGCTTCGACCCTCTCAACGAGCGTCTGCCTCAGTTAAATGGCTATCGAAACATAGTAGGAGCCTGTGCGCTGGCTGAACCGTGGGTGGTGCTCTATACGCAGAACGGTGCCTGTATGCTTGACACCAAAGCCGACACGCTGGCAGCTTTCAAACCTGCAGAAATCATCGGCGAATACTCCGACAAGTACAACTGCATGTTGCGCGACACAAAGGGAAACTTGTGGGTGGGAACGCAGAACGGACTGTTTAATGCCCACACGGAAGAAACGGAGCGTGTCACCGGACTTGCCAACAACTGCATCCGCAGTCTGGTGATGGATGCCCAGGGAAACATCTGGGCAGGTACGGCATGCGGCATTTCGAGGATAACGCCTACAGTGGTCAATTATGGAGAGGACGATGGTATTCCTGCTATTTCCATGATGGAACGTGCTGCCTGTCTGACTGACGATGGGCGCCTGGTGTTTGTCCATCACAGCTCGGCAGCAACGGTATTCCGCCCAGAATGGCTGACCGACCAAGCCCGTCCGCAAGTCCCCGTGCTCACTCTTCTGCAAGTAAATGGTCACAATGAAATTTATGTACAGGGCGCAGGATTAACACTCCCATATAACAAGAACCATCTTACCATTCGGTTCTCTTCCCTCGACTATGCCCATCCATCGCACACCACCTACCGCTACCGCTTGCGTGGCCTTGAAGATGAATGGCACTCTGCCGATGGAACCATCGGCCTTGCCGAAGCCGATTACAAGGCCTTGCCGCCAGGGGAGTATGTCTTTGAGACACAGGCCGCCTCGACAGGTGGCGAGTGGAGCGGACCCCTGACCGTGCAAATAACCATCCGTCCCCCGTTTTGGTTGACTTGGTGGGCGAAAGCCTTGTATACTCTTTTGCTCTGTGCTTTTGTCGCTTTTCTCCTTACACTATATCTAAAAAGAAAGAAGGCGGCCTTGGTGCGAGAAAACGACAGCCGTGTGAACCAGCTCTTTGAGATGCGCGAAGAAGCCCGCCACCAGTTTGCCGCGAGCACAAACGTTGACCCGAAGAAGATTGGTCTGAACCCCGAGGAGGAAGTATTAGTTGCAAAACTCCTGAAAGCAATCGAAGCGCATATCGCCGACGAGGACTACGGCGTGGAGCAACTGGCCATAGACGTAGCCCTGAGTCGTACAAGCCTCTATGTCAAACTGCGCAACATGCTTGGCATTTCGCCCGCCGACTTCATACGCAATGTTCGACTGAAGCGTGCTGCCCAACTGCTCACCGTCAATCCGAACCTCTCCATCAACGAGGTTTCCATCCGTGTCGGCTTCTCCACCCCCCGCAACTTCTCCACCCAGTTCAAGAAGATGTTCGGAGTCCTACCGTCGGAATACAGAGGCGCCGAGAACCATTGTCCATCTGCAGCAATGGATGCTACGGAATGCCTGGCGTAGTACGAAGTACATCCAGGTATAAGCTTCTTCATGCAATTGTTCATCTTGTCGCAGAAACAGAGCAGATGTTGCTTGCCGCAATAATTCAGTGTTGCCATGTTTCTACATTAAAAAATAAGTCAATTATATTTGCATTATTACTTGGGCCAAAATGTGCATTTTTGGTCAAAAATGTGCCAAATTATGCATTGCCGACGTTTTTTTAATGTCTGACAAAAAAATGTTTTTGGGATTGTAATCGATTGAAAATCAATCTTTTAGAAGCAGAGAGAGAGCGAGATTCGAACTCGCGAAACGCTTTTGACGTTCACACGCTTTCCAGGGAAAGCCGTCCGCCCCCTGAAAAATCGTCTGGAATCCCTTTGTAAATGTGATGCTCCTGAATCCTGGATTTGTTTTCTTATTCCATAATAAAAACTTTGTTACAACCAACTATTAACGCCTATCAAATTGTCCTATAGAAGTTGTCTGCTGTTGCGACCTTGATGCTTGCAGTAAACGAAGATAGTCTTCACCAGCAGCTTCAATCCTGAAGATGAAACAGGTTCTCGATTTAGGTGAGATGGTTACAGTAAACTTGTCACCGAGAATCTTCTTCATCTCCTCCAAATCTTCGAGTTTCATTTCTGCATTTGTGAACCCCATTACCCAGTTGTTTTCATTGTCCTGTGATTCCTTCATCCCCAGGTCAGTATCGAGAACAAAATTCTTCTGCTCCATGATCTGTAACACGGCAGCTTGTATCTTCAGTTTTTCACTGCCTCTCAACTCTGAAAATTTCTTTGTTTCCATAACTCTACTTTTTTTGATTTAACTGGCGCAAAGTTACGACTCCTTATTAATATATGAGCAGATGAAAAATTTTATCTCATATATTAACATTTTCAAGACCCACCAGTCGGTCATTCTTCTGAGTAGAGAAATGGTAAGTTACCTTGGTAAAATAGTCGTAGCGTAAGGATACCAATGTAGAATCATTTTTGGCTTTTGTTTTTGGCGTATAATGGCGGGCTTTTACATGTTTCGTGCACTCCACATGATGGCACTACGTGCAGCCCTCTTACCAGTCGTTTCTCTCCCTCTGTGGTGCTAACCGCTTTAGGGCTCAATCGCCGCCCTAAGACCTTGCTGTTGTCGGTTGTTACATTGTAACGCCAAAGACAGTCGTGAAAACGTTAAAATACGAGATTCTTTTTTTCAGCATCTCTCAACTCCCGAAAGTGTTGTACCTTCGCTGGCAGCAAAGGCAGTTTCCCCGAAAATCCTATAACGCAGTATGGGATTTTAGATTCCACCCTTTGGGATGTCACTTAAAAATACCCTGCTGCGCCCTGCACGGGAACCTGCAGCAAGCTGCATTAAATATTAACTGATAAAAAAGAAAAATTATGGGAGCAAAAGCATCTATCCACATGCAGCCTATGAAGGCGATGAATGCATCACTAAGTGATGAAAATGAACGTAGAGACAAGAGCAAAGAATGGTTCGACCGAACAGAAGATTCAAAGGGTACACCGTACCATTATGATTGGTGGCGTAGAAACCTGAATTTCGAGATTGTGAAGGGTAAAATCTGCCCTCAACTATCACATGCTATTCCACTCCATGATCGAATACAAAACAGACTCCGAGAACTGGGCTTTAAGAACTACAAGGAAACGGCCAAGAATGCCCCCAACGTCTGCATGGATTTTGTCATCGGTGGACAGAGAGAAAGACTACGTGAAATGGCTTTCGGGAAACAGTATGTAAACTTCGATGAAAAGGACGAGCAAAACAGTCATGTAAAAAGGTGTGACGAAATAGAACGATGGGCAATGGACACATATAAATGGGCTGCTAAAAAATATGGTGAGGAAAACATCATAGGCTTCAACGTTCACCTCGATGAGACCACACCGCACATTCACATGCAAGTTATTCCTGTTGCAGAGAAAAAAAGAAGAGGTCGTGTGAAGACTGGTCAAGAACGAGGAACGGTGAAAACCGTCAGCTATGCCGGAATAGTTGGAGAGACACCAGAAGCCTTGTCGAAATACCTCGATGACATGCACACCGATTACCACCTTCAAGTACAAGTAGGTTACAAATATGGTTTGGAACGTGGCACGTTCTTCGATGACCTCACTCCAGAGGAACAGGCTCGTAGAAAAAACAGGAGCAAACCAGAGTATATCGAATATGACAATCTAATGAATGAAATGGATAAGACGAAGAAAACCTATGAAGAGTTGAAACAGGACTATAGTCAACTTGAAGAGCAGTATAGACTGTTAGAGAAAAAGGTGAAAAGTTTCACAAAAATGCTAAGTAATCTGAACGATCAGAAGGAACGTCTGGAGATAGATATCACTGCTCTCGAAGAAATACGTGATACAGGAAATGAGGAAGTAGAAAAGCAACTGGAAGAAAAGCGGAAGCAGTTGGATGATATCACTGAAAAAATATCCCTACGAAAAGGACAACTGAACGATGTCACAGAGGAACTGAAAAAGCTCGATGAGGTTAGAGATCAAACAAAACAGGATATTAAAAATATGGTTACTGACGCCATCCAGAGGCACGACCGAACTAATGCATGGCTAAAAGAGGCAGACAGGGCTATCGAAGAAAAGCGGAAGAAGCTGACCGAAATGGATAAGACGGGAGAACTGGAGAATGCCAGAAGGCATGTGGACGAACGTGATGCCGTCCTTTACAGAAGATGGCCGGAGGCACGTGATGCCGTCAACTCCATCTTTGAGTTTGCCAGTTCTTCGTCTGTTCATGACTTCACACCGCAGCAGGCTCTCCATGTGGAACATGCTATCGTCACATCTGGCACCACCCGCACAAAGGCAGCAGAAGAACTGATGTCTCTCGCCAAAAAAGACTTCGATAACAACAGAACGTATAGTGGTTGGGTAAACGGTGTCATGCTTGAAGTGATGAAAATTGCTTCAAATACGCATCAAAGGCTGAATGCACTCTTAAAGACGCAGCCCAAGAACCAAGATGGTAGTCCCAGTTATATCACCGACCTCACCGACTGGGCAGGCAACCAGCTTCAGAGATGACTTAGGTAGCCGTTCATATCCATATGTTATCATCCATAGTCTGAAACTTAACTTGTAAAGAGCGATGTGTAAATAAAATTTACTCTATACGGGTTGAATTCCACTCTGGTTGTGATAAACCCTATCGGAATGACCCACTAAAAATCTGCAAAAAAAGTGGACTTTTGGACTGTCACTTTTTTTGCTCTTATATCATTGATAATCAAAAGTTTAATTAAAATGGGATACAGTCCACTTTTCAGTCCACTTTTCGCAGAAACGTAGATGCTATACAGGAATGCTGTTGACAGTCCACTTTTTATCAGTCCACTTTTTAAAACTGGACTGAAAGTGGACTGAAAGTGGACTGTACTCAAACACCGATATACAAAGGGGTTTTAAGCAATCAGTCCAAAAGTCCACTTTTTTTTGCAAAAAATGAAGGGGGCATTTTCTGATGTAACTTTATTTTTTCAAAAGAGACCAACTTGTAAAGAAAAAAGAAAGGCGTCTGTCATTTGACAAACACCTCAATTTATTCCTTTACCAGTCGGTTTCAGAAGGGGGCATCCTTAGTGCGAAGGAATATATACTCTTTGCCGTCTGACTTGATGCGACCGTCTTTGTTCTGCAAATCCTTTGGATTCAGCTCTTCTATCCAGTCGGCAACTGCGACGAAAGCCTTTAGCTTCCTTGTAAATGTATGTGGAGTCATCTTGTTGTTATTGATGTCAGTGAGACAATCGTTAAACACTATCTCCTTCTCCAACTTGACATTCAGGCGGCAACTATCTTCGCTGAAATAGCCAGATGCCCATTCCATGAAGTTGTCACCCATTACGGCCATGTTCTTACGTACTATGATATTCGCCATAGGTGGTGTTATCATAACATTCTCCTGGTTGACGGACAGGTAGAAGCGTAGACACTGTAGCAGGAAGTTCACGTCAGCGTTCCACTCGTCCTCTGTAGAGTATGGCGGCAGGATGTTCTTTCCGAAGTCTGAGCTAACCTTACGTGTCTCCAGATAGTCGTTTTCCTCCGTTTTCTGATGGTAATAGTCCGAAAAGACCATGTAGAGCATACGCCTTGCACTTGAAGCATCGATGTTTGAAGGAACATAATTGGTGCTGAAGCACATCTTTGGAGACACCATAAAAGGCAAAGTGAAGATATGACCATGTTTGGGGTTGACTGAAAAGTTACCAGAAAGGCGGTCGAAAAACTTCTCTACATCAAGCGATTTTGCCAAATCATCAATCTCTACCATTCTTGTCTTACTCGTAACACGTTCGAAGGTATGAGGATTGTCGAAGATACGTGGATCTTTGCCAGAGATGACATCACTGGACATCATGCACTGAAGGGCATAGAAGAAGAGGCTTTTTCCGCTTCCACCATTACATTCGCCTTCCTCTCCTATCTTGTGATCCATAGCGTATGGTGCCCATGGCTTGGAGGGGTCTTTGTAGTGATGGAGCATCTAACCAACTGTGAAGACTTTGTTCAGGAAATTCTGGAGGTGCTCGGACTTCTCTTCTTCAGTAAGCCCCTCACCCTCTAAGTCGAACTTATGGGTAGCGGCATAGGCATCACGTTCTGCCTGGTTCTCGAAGCGGGTTTCCATTTCCTTGCGCCAATGCAAACGGCTGCTGTTGATAAAATACCCCATCAAATTACTGCCCACCTTATTTATATGTATGCGATAGTTGACATGACCATCTTCTCCCACCTCTTTTGCAACAGTGAAAAAATCTTCCTTTATTAACCGGAAGTTATGTTTGATGATGGTGTCTGCCCATACGTAGGCAGAAGTCGAGTAGTCCTCTCTCTTTACAGGTCGAATCTCATTTCCGTTTACGCTAACTGCGACATTATTGAAGAAGTATGTCTGACTTGTAGGCGTGTGGCAAGTAAAGTCTAACTGTTTGTCCTGAAGAGCCTCAAGCCCTAAGGCCGACAACTTAGTACTGTTCAGAACCAGATTCAGCACCTCATGGTCATGCACATGCTGGATCACCCACCGACGGAGGAATTTCCGAATATCCCTCGGATAGACTTCTGTCACCTCATAGCCATTGACCAGGATAAGCTTCTGTTCCTCTTTGTTGTATTCATCCTCGTAGGTGGCGTAACCATTAAGATGGAGGAAGTAGTGAAGATTGGCAGTGTCGATTGCAATGCTTTTATCGCCCTTTACCCAGAACTTGGCACTGATGGCACCCTTCAGCAGTTCTAAGAAGTCACTCCGCAGAGGATGCAGGTCCATCCAGTCGCGCAAATCCTTACAGGGTTTCCCCCGATGGTCGCGGAACCTGCGTAATGAGGATGGCAACCAAACGGTCTTTATATCCAGAAAGCGGAGTGCCACTTTTTTACCCTCTCTAATACCAGTATTATCAATGTCAGGTATGTTGTAGATCGTAGTAACGTACTCCTGTACCTCGTTGATTACACACTTCTCCAGTCTGGCTGTTTCTGAGTTAAGCCAGATTGGCGGGAAACCCATCGAGCGACAACACAGAGCATCACGCTCACCGCTGCAGATGATGGCTATGGGTAGTTTCTGTTCGCGGTACTCTTTACCTGCATTCTTCTCATCCGCCTCGAACTCCTTGCGTTTCTTGGCGTTATAGTCCTTGTATTCCTGCTTCAGCTCATATAAGCCGTTGATGTAGTCCTTGGGATGTCCACCGACTGGATATGACTGAAATCTGAATCCTTTGTCGGCATTCAAAGGCTCATATATCTTATAAAACATTTCAGCGGGACTATCGCCGTCGGCATCCTTGATGATACATTTCCGGATGAAAATAGGATAGTTGTCTGTACTATGCTTAATGGTGGTCTGTCCTTCCTTAGTGTTTGTTATCCAGTTGATAGACTTCCATCCCAAAGCATCAAACGCTTGCTGCTTGACTGTACGTCCCATCACGGCAAGCTCTGCTAATGTAGCCTGCTCCTTCACCTTCCATATACGAGTTTCATTCTTCTCTTCAGGCAAAGCAGCACGTTTCTCTATTTTGGGAATATTCTTTTTGATATCAACAGTTTCGCAAATGTTGAAGTTCTGGGCGATCTCTTGTGTGGCTTCGTAGAACTGTTCCTGACTTTTGCCTTTTTCCCACATATAAAGATCAATGGGGTTGCGCCAACTGCTATCACCCCCAAAATCGGTAAGTCCCCACACTTCAATCTCTACACCTTTGACTTTCACTTTACGCTTTTGTAGGGAAGATGAGGGTGTCTTATCGTCATCATTTTCCCGAACACGGAATTTCTTACCTACCTCTGCTTGAGGGTACAGCCACTTGATTATTTCAAGGCCATAATTCGTAGCCTCATACATTTTTTTTATGTCTATCATGTTACTTTTCTCTTAATAAAATTCAATTTTTGAACTAAAAACTTGTTTTATTCGGGAGAAATGCGTAACTTTGCCCCGTTGAAAAGAACAAAGAAGCATTCTCCGCACCGCTTCGCTATCTGGCTTAGAGTTTCCACCTCTGAGCCAGTTCTTTTTTATGGTGGTCGTACATTCATATCCTTTTTCTTTTTATTCGTCAGATCTTTAATTCTTGCTCTCGTCCAGTGTGTTCCACTATGTCTGTAAGTGTTGCCATCAGCCGTGCCTCCTGGTTCTCGTCAATAAGGTGCTGCCCCCCGACATGATTACCAAGTTCCAGGCAGATCCGCTCAGCCAACACATCTCTGTTGTGTTGACTGCCAGGCTGGCCACCCATCGAGCAGCCGGGAACCTCGTCACTCATGGTTATATACTCATTGAAGGCATCTTTCAACCATCTGTAGCCACGATGGAAGCCTTCACCAGTGGCGTGCTCCTTGGCATATTGCAGCAGTTCGCCCCACTTCTCTTTGATGTCTTTCTCTGTCATATTCATATTATTTTGTTTTCTATTTCGTTAACAACGGCCACTACTGTCTTTGGCAGCAGCTTTGCGTATATTTTTTCCGTCATTTTAATGCTGCTATGCCCACATACCTTCGAGACAACCTCAATGGGAACTCCAGCATTCAAAAGTAAAGTGGCCCCAGTGTGCCTGGCCCAGTGAGTCGTGACAGGTTTATCTATGCCAGCTGCTTTAACCACCTCCTTGATGTACTCATTGTACTTCACATTGCTTAGCATCGGCAATTTGCCTTTGTATTTCTTCAATATCTCTATAGCAGGTGTTAGCATCGGCACTGTAAACTCTATCTTGGTCTTACCACGATGACCCACATACACCTTTTTGCCGTCGACCTCACGGATTTTCTTTTCGTCAAAAGCTCTCAGGTCATGATAACTCATGCAGGTATAAGCATGAAACACAAAGAGATCGCGTACTCGTTCCAGTCGTGCTTCTGGCATGGATGCCGTACGCAGCTTTTGAAACTCTTCTGGAGATAGGTATTTCTCTATTCCATCATAGTCACTGCCCTTGTCTATCTTCACACGGTCGTAGGGATTCTGCTGAATGAGGCCTTCTTTCTGAGCATCGAGGATGAATGAGTTGAGGAAACGATGGTAGTTGTTCCAGCGGCTCTTCGCTTTCATGTCATTTTTCTTTTTCAGATGCTTGTCAAGCTCCATCACCTTTAACTCTGTTAGGTCATAGAACGTCTTTATCTTGCCGTATTCCTTCAGAAAACGAAGAAAGCGATCGTAACGTTCCTGACTATCAACTGAGTTCCCATGCTTCCTGATTTTGGTCCGCTCTTCACAGAAATAGAGGAACGTGACGTTGGGCTTACGCTTCGCCATCAGTCGGGAGGGTATTGCGTCGATATCTATGTGACCTGCATCGTACATGTCATATACAATCTGGCGTACGTCAATGAGAAGCCTATCGAGTTGTTTGTTCAGGATAACGGCATCCACACGCCCGACTACCCGACCTCGTTGCCATTCTTTTGGGAATACTCGGATTCGGGTAGACATGTATTTTGCCTTACCGTCATAATAGACACGAATCTCTATGACGGCATCCTGTGTAGCCGATGCTTTCTTATATCTGTTATATATAAGAGACACGACTGGAATCTCGACGGCTGTTCTCATTCTTCTTACTTGATATAGTTAGCTAACAGTTCGCTCTTTTTGAAAAGAACGCGGCCTTGGCTGTGATTGCCAACTTTCTTGTGGGGGAACTTGTCCTTCATTGAGCAGAGATAACGGGGTGTGACATCCAAGATGCGGGCAGCTTCTTTACTATCCACGTACTCGTCATCATCCACCTTGGTAGCAGTGGAACCATTGAGACGTTCAATCACAATGTCTGCGGTTCTTTCGGCGATCATATTTGTCAGCCTAACCATTTCTTCTTTCTTCATAACCTTCGCGTTTTGAAATTAAAAATCTGCTGCAAAGGAAATGTTTTTTCCTCGAACAAGGGGTCTTGCAAAAAAAAAAGACGTATATTAACATTTTCACGACCCAAAAGGCAAAAACATACATGATAGGAGGTATTTTGCTTTCTACCATGCAGAATACCATGCTCTAACAAATTTATAACACGTTTTTTATGTCTCATCTTGCGTTTTCTTTACTCATCTTTTAAGTCATTTTGGCGGAGAGAGAGGGATTCGAACCCCCGGTGCCTCTCAGCACGGCGGTTTTCAAGACCGCTGTAATCGACCACTCTACCATCTCTCCTTGAGTGCTCTGAAAAGCGGATGCAAAGGTACGACAATTAATTGAAAATTGAGAATTAAGAATTGATAATTGTTTACAGCTTAACAAAGATTAACAACAGACACACAAAAAACAATCAACCCACAACAATCAACTCTCAATTAAAAGTAGTACCTTTGCACCCATGATTTACCCAAACAATTACGAGCAAAAGATTGGATTCAGTGACATTCGCACGCTTCTAAAAGAACGCTGTCTGAGTTCGCTAGGACGAGAAAAGGTGAACGAGATGGTTTTCTCCACCCAACACGAAGAGGTGGCCGAATGGCTTGAACAGGTGAACGAATTTCGCCGTCTACAAGAAAAAGCCGACGACTTTCCACTACAATATTTTTTTGACGTGCGCGAAGCTGTGGCTCGCATACGCATGACAGGCACCCACCTGGAAGAAAACGAGGTGTTCGATCTGCGCCGCTCACTGGAAACCATCATACGGATTGTGGCCTATCTGAATCGTGGCGAAAATGACAGTGACAACGATTCTGCATCGAACTATCCTTACCCTGCCCTTCACCGCCTGACCGAAGGCGTGATGACGTTTCCTGCCATGACACGTCGCATCGACTCTATCATCGACAAATACGGACGCATCAAGGACGGAGCCTCGATGGTACTGGCCAGCATTCGCAATGAACTGCAAAAAACGGAGGGAAGCATCTCACGCACGCTTTATACCATTTTACATTCAGCCCAACGCGAAGGGCTGGTTGACAAAGACACAGCCCCTACCATGCGCGACGGCCGACTGATGATTCCCGTATCGCCCAGCGTGAAGCGCCGTATCAACGGCATAGTCCATGACGAGAGCGCCACGGGCAAGACCGTGTTCATTGAGCCTGCAGAGGTGGTTGAAGCGAACAACCGCATACGCGAACTGGAAGCTGAAGAGCGACGCGAGATTGTGCGCATCCTAACAGTATTCAGTGACGAGGTGCGTCCCCATGTCAAGGAGATTCTCGACTCCTACCAATTCCTGGCCACCATCGACCTCATCCATGCCAAGGCCGAACTGGCCAATCTGCTCAAAGCTATTGAGCCCAGGCTGCTTGACACGCCCCACATCGATTGGATTCATGCTGTCCACCCACTACTGGCCCTCTCTTTGGAAAAGCAGGGCAAGAAAGTGGTGCCACTCGATATTGAGCTAAAAGCCGATGGCCGCTTACTCATCATCTCAGGTCCCAATGCTGGCGGCAAATCGGTATGTCTCAAGACTGTGGGACTCTTGCAGTACATGCTGCAGTGTGGTCTGTCGGTGCCCATAGGCGACCGTTCCACATGCGGAATTTTTCAGAACATCATGATTGACATTGGCGATGAGCAGAGCATCGAAGATGATCTATCAACCTACTCCAGCCACCTGATGAACATGAAGATGATGATACGTCATGCCAACGCCAACACCTTATTATTAATTGACGAGTTTGGCGGCGGCACCGAACCCACCATTGGCGGAGCCATTGCCGAGGCTGTGCTGAAGCAATTCTGGCAGAAACAAGCCTTTGGAGTCATCACCACCCACTATCAGAACCTGAAACATTTTGCCGACGAGCATGACGGCGTGGTAAACGGAGCCATGCTCTATGATCGCCACGAAATGCAAGCACTGTTCCAGCTCAGCATTGGCCAACCGGGCAGCAGCTTTGCCATCGAGATAGCACGCAAAACAGGGCTACCCGAAGAAGTTATTCAGGAAGCCAGCGACATCGTGGGACGCGACTACATTCAGAGTGACAAATATCTGCAAGACATCGTACGTGACAAGCGCTACTGGGAAGGCAAACGGCAAACCATTCACCAACATGAGAAGCGACTGGCCGCAAGTGGTGAGCGACTGGAGGCCAGCATTGAGGAAATTGAGCAGGAGCGCAAACAGATTCTGCGGCGGGCTAAGGAGCAGGCTGAGGAACTGCTGAGCCAAACAAACAAGAAAATAGAAAATGCCATTCGCGAAATACGTGAGGCACAGGCAGAGAAAGAGGCCACACGCCGCATACGTGAAGAACTAAACGTCTTCAAGCAGGAGGTCGACGAGATTGACACCAAGGCTAACGACGAAATGATTGAGCGCAAGATGCGCCAGATTGAGGAACGAAAGAAGCGAAAGGAAGAACGGCGGAAGAAGAAAGCCACACTTCCGGTGCCTGAGGGAACTGATACCACTCAAGATGAAAATAACAATCCCCTCCCATCGAATGCAGTTGAAAGAGTTCCATTCTCCGTTGGCTCCACCGTGCGCATCAAGGGTCTCACCTCCATTGGCACCATCGACAGCATCGACGGCAAGATGGCCACCATCATCTTTGGCAGCATGCGCACCAAGATGCGGCTCGACCGTCTGGAAGCAGCCAAAGCTCCCAAGCATGAAGCGACTAAGGCAGAAGAACGCAACGCTCAGCTTGTAGGCAGCTATGCCAGCCTGTCTAACGAAACGCGCAACGCCATTGACCAGCGAAAGTTGAACTTCCGTCAAGACATTGACGTGCGCGGTATGCGCGGCGACGAAGCCATCAACGCCGTTACCTATTTCATTGACGACGCTATTCTTGTAGGCATGCCACGCGTTCGCATCCTTCACGGCACAGGCACAGGCATTCTGCGCCAGCTCATCCGTCAATATCTGGCCACAGTGCCAGGCGTGGCTCATTTCCGTGACGAACACGTGCAGTTCGGTGGAGCAGGAATCACGGTAGTAGACCTGGAATAGAAGAGATTGAAGAGGATGAAAACAGAGAACAGAGAGGCAAACTTTTGGGGAGGACAATAATTGACGTGAGTCAAGAAAAGTCGGCTGTGTGCGCACAAAATGCAAGAAACATTCTTTCCGACAAGAAAAAACCCGTTACCTTTGCACACGATTTGAGTGAAAATCGCGGATAACACGCTACTCTCGTGATGAGAGAAGCCTCAAAATAAAAATTATGAAGAATTTAGTGAAGAATGTATGTCTGAGCTTGACAATTCTGTCACTGATTCCAATGGCAGCCTCGGCAGCCACAAAAGGAAACAACAGCTCAGCATCGTTTGACTGGACTCCTGTAATGGAGGCCATCATTCAAGTAGAGAGCGAAGGAAACGCCCGCGCCGTGAGTGGGAACTCGGTAGGCGCCATGCAAATCACTCCCATCCTCGTGGAGGAATGCAATGAGATTTTGAAGAATCGCAAGAGTGACAAGCGCTTTACGATGAACGACCGCTACAACGTCGAGAAATCGAAAGAAATGTTCCTTCTGATTCAGTCGCACTACAACAAGACGAATAATGTAGAGAAAGCAATTCGTTCGTGGAACGGCGGCCCACGCTACGGCATCAAGGCCACCAACAATTACCTCGCAAAGGTGATGCGACTCCTCAAATAAGCATAAGCGTATGTTTAATTGAACTCATACAAAATCCGGTTGTCATTGCTGTAAAGCAAGTCAACCGGATTTTTTTATTTCTTTTAATTGCATATATCCGTAGGAGTTTTCTATCTTTTCACTTTGTCCGAGCCTCTTTTTCCACAAAATGTTTGGTTGTTTATTGCAAAAAAAGTAAATTTGCATGCAGAAACCTAAAACAACAAGAACACAACATGCTGGAAGAAAGACAGATTATTGAGTGCGTGCCCAACTTCAGTGAGGGGCGCGACATGAGCATTGTGAAGCAAATAACCGATGCTATAGAGAGTGTGGAAGGCATTTGCCTGCTCGACGTAGATCCAGGCGAAGCTACTAACCGCACGGTGGTGACCTTCGTGGGCAGTCCCGAAGCCGTGTGCGAAGCCGCCTTCCGCTGTGCCAAGAAAGCAGGCGAAGTGATCGACATGCGCAAGCATCACGGTGCCCACCCCCGCATGGGAGCCACCGACGTACTGCCCCTAATCCCCGTGAGTGGCATTTCGCTCAACGAATGCGCCCAGCTGGCCCGTCAGTTAGCTGTCCGTTTGGCCAACGAAGCCGGTATCCCATGCTATGCTTACGAGGCAGCCGCCCTGCGCCCCGAGCGCAAGAACCTGGCTGTTTGCCGCGAAGGTGAATATGAGGCGCTGCATGAAAAACTAACCAACCCTGAGAAGCGGCCCGATTATATGCCTTTAACTGCCGAGTTGACGAGTGGTCAGGATGACGAGTTGACAGGTAGACAAGTTGATATGTCAGCAATCATGCGTACTGGCTGCACGGCTGTAGGAGCCCGCGATTTCCTGATTGCCGTGAACTGGAACCTGAACACCACCAGTACACGGCGTGCCAATGCCATTGCGTTCGACGTGCGCGAAAAGGGGCGCCCCAAGCGCGAAGGCAACGCCATTACCGGAAAGCCTGTACTCGATGCCAACGGACAGCCCGTGATGATTCCTGGCACATTGAAGTGCACCAAAGCCATTGGCTGGTATATTGATGAATACGGCATTGCGCAGGTGTCGATGAACATGACCAACCTGAGCGTGACGCCCCT
Source organism: uncultured Prevotellaceae bacterium (assembly GCA_902770845.1). Classification (GTDB taxonomy): domain Bacteria; phylum Bacteroidota; class Bacteroidia; order Bacteroidales; family Bacteroidaceae; genus Prevotella. The sequence continues at coordinate 29,529 of CACXUV010000055.1, read as the reverse complement.
GCACGTAGCTTTCGACGAGGTGTGTCGTTGCGCCCAGAACCGTGGTCTGCGCGTCACGGGCACCGAAATCGTGGGGTTAGTGCCCAAGAAGGCCCTGATTGATGCCGGCAAATATTTTCTGGAAAAGCAACACCGTTCTGTGGGCATTCCTGAAGACGACATCATGAAGATTGCCATCAAATCAATGGGACTGGACGATCTGAAGCCCTTCAACCCACGAGAAAAGGTCATTGAGTATATGATTGAAGACCGCACCACAACAGCAGGAAGCCATTCTGCCACCTCCACACCACTTGCCAGCCTCAGCGTCAAGGCTTTTGCCCAAGAAACCAGCCGCGAAAGCCCCGCACCTGGCGGCGGAACCATTGCCGCCTATATGGGCGCGCTGGGTGCTGCTTTGGGAACAATGGTGGCCAACCTGTCGTCGCACAAGGCAGGATGGGACGACCGCTGGAAGGAGTTCAGTGACTGGGCCAATCAGGGACAGGCCCTGATGAGCGAGTTGCTGGTCCTGGTCGATGAAGACACCGCCGCCTTCAACCGTATTATGGATGCCTTTAGCTTGCCCAAGAAGACCGACGATGAGCGCGCCGCACGCACTGAAGCCATTCAGCAGGCCACACTCCATGCTGCCCAGGTGCCCTTGCGCACGATGCAAGCCAGCCACTGCGCCTTTGCCATTTGCAAAGCCATGGCCCAGGAAGGCAATCCTGCCAGCGTGAGCGATGCCGGTGTAGGAGCACTGGCAGCCCGTGCCGCCGTGCTAGGTGCTGGCCTGAACGTGAAGATCAATGCAGCCCAACTGAAAGACCGCGCCACAGCCGAACACCTCATTGCCGAAGCCAACGTCCTTATAGCACAAGCCAATGAGGCCGAAAAAGAAATCATGACTATTGTTGAAAGCAAACTATAAGGTCCTATAAGTCCCAAAAACAAAAAAACATGAACACTTTTCAAGAAGAACTCAGAATAGGCATTCCCGCAGAGTTGCCCGAAATGCCCGCCTATGACCCCAACGTGAATCATGCTCCCAAGCGCAAGGACATTCTCTCGCCTGCCGAAAAACAGCTGGCTTTGCGAAACGCCCTGCGCTATTTTCCCCAGCGTCTGCATAAGCAACTGGCACCAGAGTTTGTCGAAGAGTTGACAAAGTACGGTCGCATCTACATGCACCGCTACCGCCCCACCTACCCCATGTATGCCCGCCCCATCGATGAATATCCGCACCGTTCACAGCAGGCTGCCGCCATCATGATGATGATTCAGAACAACCTGGATCCCCGTGTGGCACAGCACCCACACGAACTGATTACCTACGGTGGCAACGGTGCCGTGTTTCAGAACTGGGCGCAATACCGACTGGTCATGAAATACCTGTCGGAAATGACCGACGAGCAAACGCTGGTGATGTACAGCGGTCACCCACTGGGCCTGTTTCCCTCACACAAAGACGCTCCACGCGTGGTGGTGACCAACGGCATGGTGATTCCCAACTACTCAAAGCCTGACGACTGGGAACGCGACAATGCCTTGGGCGTGAGCCAGTACGGCCAGATGACAGCAGGCAGCTACATGTATATTGGTCCTCAGGGCATTGTGCATGGCACAACGATTACCGTGCTGAATGCAGCGAGAAAAATCCGTGAAGAACGAACAAAGGAAAGCGATGGGGCCTTGCCCACATCCCCCCTTCCCCTTTTCGTCACAGCCGGTCTGGGCGGCATGAGCGGTGCCCAGCCAAAGGCAGGCAACATTGCCGGCGTACTGAGCGTCACGGCCGAAATCAATCCCAAGGCTGCACAGAAACGCTTTGAGCAGGGCTGGGTGGATAAGCTTTACTACAATCTTGACGATGTGATTGCAGAAATAAGAGCAAGACAAGGAGGAAACGTGTCTCAGCCCCCAGCCACACCCGTTTCCATGGCTTATGTGGGCAATGTTGTTGATTTGTGGGAGCGTTTGGCCGAAGAAGACATTCGCGTGGACCTGGGCAGCGACCAGACCTCGCTGCACAACCCGTGGGCAGGAGGCTACTACCCCGTGGGCTACTCATTAGAAGAGTCGCAGCGCATGATGGCCGAAGAGCCCGAGCGCTTCAAGGAGGCCGTGCAGGCTTCACTGCGCCGCCAGGTGGCAGCTATCAACCGACTGGCCGACCGTGGCATGTATTTCTTCGACTATGGCAATGCCTTCCTGCTTGAAGCCAGCCGCGCCGGGGCCGATGTTTACGCAGAGCGTTCAACGTCCGACGCGCAACGCTCAGCGTTCCGTTACCCCAGCTATGTTCAGGACATCATGGGGCCGCTGTTCTTCGACTACGGTTTCGGTCCTTTCCGCTGGGTGTGCTCCAGCGGCAATCCCAAAGACCTGGAGACAACCGACCGCCTGGCCGCCGAAGTGCTGGAAGAGATGAGTCACCACGTGACCAACGATATCAAGGGGCAGCTCTTGGACAACCTGCACTGGATTCGCGAGGCAGGCCGCAACAATCTTGTTGTGGGTTCGCAAGCCCGCATTCTCTATGCCGATGCCGAAGGGCGCACCAAGATTGCGCTGGCCTTCAACGCAGCCATTCGCCGTGGCGAAATCAGCCGTCCCGTCGTACTGGGGCGCGACCACCACGACGTTTCAGGCACCGATTCACCCTTCCGCGAAACCAGCAACATCTACGACGGTTCCAACAAGTGTGCCGACATGGCTGTGCAGAACGTCATTGGCGACTCGTTCCGTGGTGCCACATGGGTGAGTCTGCACAACGGTGGCGGCGTAGGCTGGGGCGAAGTAATCAACGGTGGCTTCGGCATGGTAATCGACGGCAGCGAAGACTGCGACCGCCGCATACGCCAAATGCTGTTCTGGGATGTAAACAATGGCATTGCACGTCGCTCATGGGCCCGCAACAGCGGTTCGATGGATGCCATTCGGCGCGAAATGGAGCGCACGCCCGGTCTGAAAGTCACAATGCCCAATTTGGTCGACGACGATATTCTCAGCAGCATCGAGTTCTAATCAGACTGCTGCATTTTCCAACAAGAAATCTGTAAGTTTGCACCCAAACAGAATTAAAATAACATCTATGACTACACATTTCATTTCGGCCGACCATCTCACCATTGAGCGCATCGGCGAAATCATCAAGAACGGAGAAAAACTGGAACTGAGCGACGACGCCAAACAGCGCATCAAGCGGTGTCGCGCCTATTTGGACAAGAAGATAGCATCGAACGGAGCACCCGTCTACGGCGTGACAACAGGCTTTGGTTCGCTGTGCAACGTGTCGATTGGCAAGGACCAGCTGAGCCAGCTGCAGGTGAACCTGATCAAGAGCCATGCCTGCGGCGTGGGCGAACGGGTGCCCAACCACGTGGTAAAAATCATGCTGCTGCTCAAGATTCAGTCGCTCAGCTATGGCTATTCGGGCTGCAAGCTCGACACCGTGCAGCGACTGGTACAGTTCTTCAACAACGACGTCTACCCCGTGGTTTACCGTCAGGGCTCACTGGGAGCTTCTGGCGACCTGGTGCCTTTAGCCCATCTGTGCCTGCCACTCATCGGACTGGGCGAGGTGGAATATCAGGGAAAGGTGATCAGTGGCGAAGAACTTTGCCGCAAAAAGCGCTGGAAGCCCATCGAGCTGGCTTCGAAAGAGGGTCTGGCCTTGCTCAACGGCACACAGAACATGAGTGCCTTTGCCGTGTGGGCACTGATTGAGGCACAGCGACTGAGCGACTGGGCCGACAAGATTGCAGCCATGAGTCTGGATGCTTTCGATGGACGCATTGAGCCGTTTGTTGATGCCGTACACCAGGTGCGCCCCCACCAAGGACAGATAGAAACAGCCCGCCGCATGCGCGAAATGCTGGAAGGCAGCCAGATTCTCGGCAACATCAAGGCCCACGTGCAGGATCCCTACTCCTTCCGCTGCGTGCCACAGGTGCACGGTGCCGTGAAAGACACCATACGCTATGTAAAGTCGGTCATCGACATTGAAATCAACTCGGCCACCGACAACCCCACAGTGTGCCCCGACGACGATCTGATTATATCGGCAGGCAACTTCCATGGCGAGCCCATTGCGCTGCCCATCGACTTCCTGGCCATTGCCATGAGCGAACTGGCCGACATATCAGAGCGCCGCATCTATCGCCTGGTGTCCGGCACGCGCGGTCTGCCCTCGTTCCTGGTGGCCAATCCTGGCGTGAACAGTGGCTTCATGATTACACAGTACACCGCTGCGTCGTGTGTGTCGCTCAACAAGAGTCTGGCCATGCCATCATCGGTAGACAGCATCCCTTCATGTCAGGATCAGGAAGACCTGGTGTCGATGGGCGGCAATGCAGCCATCAAACTCTATAAGGTTATCTACAACACCGAACGCGTGTTGGCCATCGAACTGTTCAATGCAGCACAGGCACTCGATTTCCGCTTGCCTCTGAAATCGAGTCCTGCCATCTGCAAAATTCATGAGGAATTCAGAAAGGTGGTGCCCTTCATCCTGAACGACGAACTGATGTACCCCCACATAGAACAAGCTGTGCAGTTCCTGCGCCGATAATGGCGCAGCAACTGCACAGCCTGCAAGCGGGCAAAAGCCGCACCAACAGTTATAACCCCAATGGAAATTTATAGCCGAGCGTCAGCTGGAACACACTGTTGTGCCAGTTGTCGCCACCTTTCATAATAGGCGTGACACCGATGTTGTAGCGTGCATCAATCACGAAATGCTTATACTCATAAGAAAGGCCCACAGGCACAGAGAGCATAAACTTGCGCATCTCTACGGTCTCGCCCACTGCTTTCGACAGGGTGTTCAGGAACCAGTCCAAGTCGACCGAGGCGCCATCGGTTCTCACTGTGGCCTTGGTACGGAAGGAAGGCTGCAAGCCAGCCTTCACGGCCAATCCTGGCAACACATAGCAATTGAGCATCACAGGCACATTGGCAAAGTCGATGTCGAGTGTCTCCCTGATGCCGTCGGTTTTGTCTTTGCCACCTTGGTCAGAATAGAGCAAGGCAGCCGACAGGCCAAGCCAGTCGGTCATCATGTATTCCATCTCCATGCCAAAGGCATAGCCAAACTTAGCACGATTATAATCGGTCATGGACGAGACATTCATGCCCACCCTGACCTGCAACGACACGTCGCCCTCTTCAGCTTGTGCCTGGGCACCAACTGCCATGAAGAGAGCCAAAACTACAAATAAAAGCTTTTTCATATTGATTTTGTTTAAGATGGGGCAAAGTTACGAAAAAACGAGAGAAAAGCCAAATTTATTTTGAGCTTTTCCGAGTGCCAAGTAAGTTCGGCGGAGCCAAAGTTACAAAAAAAGTGCAGAACCAGAGTTGAGTTCTGCACTTTTTTTTTGATTTTCATGCCTCATAGCACCTGAAAATCTGGTCGACGAGCCCCTTGTTGAGCTTAGGCGACAGCAGACTGACAATCCACACCACAGGAAAGCCGCCCACCATGGCAATGGCACCACAGTTGATGGGGTTGATGGGATTGCCCAACAGCATGTTGACCACTGTGATGCCAACGCCCCACACGAAGCAGGCCCACACTGAGGCGGTGGTTACGCCGCGCCAGTAGAGTCCCAGCATGAAGGGAGCCAGGAAGGCACCAGCCAGCGCGCCCCACGAAATGCCCATGAGCTGGGCAATGAAGGTGGGGGGATTGAGGGCGATGAGCAGCGAAATGGCAATGAAGAACACGATGAGCACACGCATCACCACCACCTTGCGACGCTCAATCCGTTCTGAAACGATGTCGTCGATGGTGCCCTCTTCAACCTCGCCGGGCATTGCTTTCTTGTCGCGGTAAATCAGGTCGAGCGTCATGGTGCTCGACGATGTGAGCACCAGCGAAGCCAGTGTCGACATGGAAGCCGACAACACCAGCAGCACCACCAGGGCAATGATGGCATCGGGCAGCGTGACAAGCATGGCCGGAACGATGGAGTCGAAGGCAATCTTGCCATTGACCACCACCGGCTCATAGAGTCGGCCAAAGCCTCCCAGGAAGTAGCAACCGCCTGCCACGATAAAGGCAAAGACGGTGGAAATGATGGTTCCGCGACGAATGGCACTCTCGTCGGTGATGCTGTAGAACTTGCCCACCATCTGGGGCAGTCCCCACGTGCCCAGCGACGTGAGCACAACCACACCCAGCAGCCCCCACGGGTCGGGGCCAAACCAGGTGGCAAAGCAGCCATTGCCATCGCCCGTATCGGCTGGCAAAGCCGCCAGCTTATCAACTGCAGCAGTCAGTCCGCCCTGTGCATTGAGCACCACGGCAATCACCGTGACAATGCCAAAGAGCATGATGATGCCCTGGATGAAGTCGTTCATGGCCGTGGCCTTATAGCCGCCCAGAATCACATAGACCGCCGTGAGGATGGCCATGATGACCACACAGTATTCATAGGGAATGCCGAAGCCCATCTCGAACAGCGTGGAAATGCCTTTATAGACGCCTGCCGTGTAGGGAATGAGAAACACAAAGGCAATGACCGAAGCCACCACACGCAGTCCCTGACTCTGGAAACGAGTGCCGAAGAAGTCGGGCATGGTGCGGCTCTCAATGTGTTGCGTCATCAGTTTGGTGCGCCGTCCCAGCACCAGCCATGCCAGCAACGAGCCAATGACGGCGTTGCCCACGCCAATCCACGTGCTGCTGAGACCATATTTCCAACCAAACTGTCCGGCATAGCCCACGAAGACCACTGCCGAGAAATAACTGGTGCCAAAGGCGAAAGCCGTGAGCCACGGGCCTACGGAGCGTCCGCCCAGCACAAATCCGTCAACACTGCTGGCCTGCTTGCGGGAGTAAAGTCCCACGCCAACCATCACGACCAGGAAGATGATGGTCAGAAGTACTTTTATTACCATATCGTTCAGAAAGCCACCTGCACCTGTGCCTGCAGCCAGTTATAGTCCTTGTCACTAATGTTTTCGCCACACATGCAACGCGTGTACTGCAGTTGCAGGCGGCATTTCTTATAGAACCAGTACTGCACGCCCAGTGTCAGGTTGGTCTGGTCCCATCCGTCCACCTTGGTGTTGCGGTCGAACGTCTCGCCGCTGGCCACCAGGTCGAGCGCGTCGTAGAGCGGAATGCAGGTGGTGACGTAGCCCCCCCTTGAGCCCACATCGCCGTCTTTTCCGCCCAGCCACTCGGCTCTCACGCTGGCCGGACGCGCTTCTTTATACACCCCCTTGCTGTAGGGCAGTGTCTTGTATTCGGCACTCACGGCATAGCGGTTGCGCCTGTAGTTGTCGCCCACGTTGATGGTGGGGTTCCATGCAGCCGTGCCCACGGCATTGCCCGTGCCCAGATAGCCCGAAGCACCGACGCGAAAGCCCTGGAAGGGGCGCACTTCGAGCTTGGCAAGCACGTCTTTCTGATTGTTGGCATCCTTGCGGTTGATGCCCTGTCCGCTCATGAGTGCCAGTTCGTAGTGAAGAAAGTCCTTGAAAAGATCGCCATAGACCATGAGTCCCTGATCACGACCATAGTTCACGCCGTTCAGCGGGTCGGGGCCTTCGCCTGCCAGATAGAGCACGGCCTGGGAGTAGATATCGATGAGTTCCAGCTGCGTGGGCGACATGGGGTTCTCCATGGTGTAGCTGTGCTTGAACTGTCCCAGCCTGACGCTGAGCGACTTGTCGTTGGAAATGCGATAGTCAGTGTAAAACTCTTGTACCACGCTCGAAAAGTCGTGCATGAACAAGAACGACCAGCGGTCGGTTATTCGGGCCTTGGCCCAGAGCAGGGTGCGCTTCAAATTATAGGAGTTGGTCTTGGCACCGCCTGCGTCCTGATAAGACCAACCGCCCTGTGCATAGCCGTTGAACGTGATTCTTGAAGTGAAGTCCTTCAACCAGTTTGTTTCTTTCTGCTGGGTGTTTTGCCCCATGGCAGCCGTACTGCTGAGCACCGCCAACAGCAGTGCCAGTGTAACCAATTTTCGTGTTGTTGCTTTCATTTTGGTTGTTGTTAAAGTTTATTTTTAGTTTTTGTGTCGGCAAAATTAACTATTTCCTGACACATACGCAAGCATTTCCGCAAAAAAGTGTCGTTTTTTTATTACTAAATGATTTTGCCGTGTCAGGAAAAAAAACTAATTTTGCATTCAAACCTAAACAAATGGAAAACCTACTCATCAAGAACATTGGCTTGCTGGTGGTCGACGACCACGGCAAGGAACGGCTTTGCGGAAGCGAAATGAGCCGTCTGACATGTATTGAAAACGCATGGCTGCTGGTGGAAGACGGCCGATTCAAGGACTGGGGGAGCAGCAGCAACACGCCCTGCCCCACCCCGCATGACGCCACGCAGGCCCCTCAAGGCAGCACAGAAGAGGTGGATGCCCAGGGTGGTGCCGTGCTGCCATCGTTTTGCGACCCCCACACCCACTTGGTATATGCCGACAGCAGGGAGGAAGAATTTGTAGACAAGATTCGCGGCCTCAGCTATGAAGAGATTGCAAAGCGTGGTGGCGGCATACTGAACTCGGCCGACCGCCTGCATGAGCTGACCGAGGAACAGCTGTACCAACAGGCCATGGCACGCGTTTGGGAAATCGTTGCCAAGGGAACGGGTGCCGTGGAAATAAAGAGTGGCTACGGACTGAACACGCAGGATGAGCTGAAAATGCTGCGCGTGATTCGGCGCATCAAGGAAACGGCCCCCTTGAAGGTGATGGCCACCTTCCTGGGAGCACACGCCGTGGGGCGCGCCTACAGCGGACGCCAGAGCGAATATGTGGACTTGGTGATACGGGAAATGATTCCTGAGGTGGGCCGACAGGGCCTGGCCGACTTCATCGACGTGTTTTGCGACAAGGGATTCTTCACGCCGGAAGAGACCGCCCGCATGCTGGAAGCCGGCCAGAAGTGGGGACTGCGCGCCAAGATTCACGGTCAGGAACTGGCCGACTCGGGCGGTGTGGAGGTGGCCGTGAGGCACCATGCGCTGAGCGTTGACCATCTGGAAAGCATGACCCAGCGCGACATCAGTCTGCTGGCCAACAGCAACACCATGCCCACGGCACTGCCCGGCACATCGTTTTTCCTGAACATGCCCTTCGCCCCGGCACGCAAAATAATCGAGGCCGGACTGCCCCTGGCCATTGCCAGCGACTACAATCCGGGCTCAACACCGTCGGGCGACATGAAGTTCGTGCTGTCGCTGGCCTGCATCAAGATGCGGCTGCTGCCCCAGGAAGCCCTGAATGCAGGCACCCTGAACGCAGCCGCCGCCATGGGACTGAGCCACGACTATGGCTCCATTGGCCGGGGAAAGGTGGCCAACTTCTTCATCACACAGCCCATCAGGGGCATTGCCTTCCTGCCCTACGCCTACACAACGCCCCTCATCAGGCAGGTGTTCTTGCAGGGAAAGGCTGTGCAGCAGCCTTAATAGCTCTGCTCAATAACGCCGCCCCACTCGGTTTCGGCCTTGAACGAAAAGCTGTTTTCGTGCTCGAAGAACGAGCCCGAAAACTCGGTAATCATGTTTCGCTTCACAGGAATGCCCGTAAACTTGCGCTGCATCACGGTGTTGTTATCGGCATTCTGGGCCGTAACGGTCACGTCGAGCGTGCCTTCGTCGGTCTGCAGGAAGGTGTAGAGCGGCAAGGTGAGGGGCGATGCCAGTCCGTCGACCCTGTAGAGCCGTTCCTGCCGAGAGTTTATTTCGCCTCCATAGCCCGTCACCGCATTGAGCACGCCGCTGCCGCCAGTGTAGAGAAAGTGCATGCGGATGACGTTGACAGGCAGATCGTCGTTCACGATGAAGCGCAACAAAGCCGATGCGCGCTGCAAAGTGATGTCGTGCGTCTTCACCTCGTGGGTCACTTCCAGGTCGCCATAATAATAAAAGGTGTCGCTATAGCCCGTGGAGTTGGTGAACTGAATGCTCTCAGGATGGGCCAGCGTGGGATTGCTGGAGCAGCTGTGGGCAATGACCAGCACCTGATAAGTGCCCGGCGAAAGCTTGAATGCCACCTGTCCGTAATTGGTGTCGCTCTTGGCCTGGTCTACGCTTTTCACCTTGCTGCCATTCTGATAGAGCACAAAATTGAGCCGCTCGGAATAGCCCGTAATGTCGACAAGGGCGCGCGTGGTGTAAGGCACCTGTCGAAAATCAGACACGCGCAGCACCACATTGGCCTCGTCTTGCTGCTGTTCCACGGGGGCCACATCTTCGTCGAGCACAGGTTTTTCGCACGAAAGCAGGCATGCAGCCATCATGAGCCCACACCCAAGCAGGGAGAAAAAAGAAGTTTTCATCCGTTTGTTTCTTGTTTTTTCTGTTAATAGTATCAATCAGGTAATTTTTATTCAGCACGCAAAAGTACAAAAAAATTGCAAACCACCAATACTTTGAGTAAAAAAAATCAACATTTTTCCTCACTGCTCCGATGAAAAGACTGTGAAGACAGCAAACAGAGCGGGTTCAGAAGACGCTTTTGATGCTACTGAAAAAGCTGACGAGCGCCCAAAGCATCAACGCAATCAGCAAAAGGAGCAGCAGAAGGACGACAACCGACTGGAAGGCACGCTGGTTCACCTGGCGTATGACCGCTTCGTCGCCATCGACGAAGCCCTGTATCATGGCCATGTTCCGGGTGTTGGCACGATGGAAAACATCGATGATGTCGCCCACGAAGAAAGGTATCATGCCAAGCAACACGTCGCGCAGGGCATTGTTGAGCACGGCCAGCGTGAGCGGAACACTCCTGACAACACGCAACGAGAAATAGACAAACGGCACCACGCTGACCAGCGCAATGGCATCGCCCCAGCCCGGAATCAGACCTATGAGCGCATCCAGGTAGTAGCGATCCAGGTAGCGCGACAGGCCCGTCATGGCCTGATACACCTTGTTGTCCATCAGGCGCTGGCGTCGCTGCAAGCGTTTCTCGTCGTCGTTCATCTTTTTCGTTCTTTCAATAATCTGGCCACAAATTTACCTGTTTTTCTCCAATCACAAGCAAAAATGTGATGAAAAAAGGGCCCGACTGGTGCAATTCTGTAGTTTTGGTAAATATCTGTGCCTTATGTGTGGCCCACATGTCGGACCTTGTGCTTATCTTTGCAACGCGATTAAAAACAAGCAACATGAAGATGAAACACCACTTATTGCTTTTGATGAGCATTTTCCTGACGGGCAGCTGGACTGGCAGCGCCCTGAAGGCCGAGACCGTGCAAGCCCCAACCCTAAACGCAAGTGATATGGAATCGACCACCATCAACATCAGCATCGACGGACAGACGCGCACCATCATCCTTGACAACAATGCTGCCACCCGCGAACTGGCTGCCGCCCTGAAGCAGGCCCCCATCACCTACGAAGCCACCGACTACGGAAACTTTGAGAAGGTGGGCTCGCTGGGCCGCTCACTGACCACCAGCAACCAGCAAATAACCACCCAGCCGGGCGACGTCATTCTGTACAACGGCAACCAGATTGTGCTCTTCTATGGCAGCAACTCATGGAACTACACCCGCCTGGGACGCATCGACTATGAATCGCTCGACGAACTGAAGTCGTTTCTCAAGGTCGGCAAGGGACGCATCAGCGTGACGCTCTCGCCATCGGGCACGGCTGCCGTGGGCCACATCAGCAGCCCCGAAGCCGAAGACAACACCTACTACTCGCTGAGCGGACGGCGCGTGGAGCATCCCACACGCGGCATCTATATTAAAATAGGTGGGAACGGCCGAACTGGCTTCTACAAAACCAGAAAATAAAGAGAAAATAAAGAAAGTCACCGACGCAGTCGCTTTTACAAAGCGAAGCGACTAAAAGAACCCTCACGAGGGTGAGACCTCGCAAGGGCGAAACGATAGTGGAGCTGGAGGGAGTCGAACCCTCGTCCGCACAAGGAAACCATACGCTTTCTACACGCTTATCTTGGACTTCGTTTTCGTGCCGTGACAAGACCCAAGCCACCAATCACGGCCTTATCTCCTAAAGTTTCATTCCCCAATCGGAGCCTTGAAGAACTATTTCCGATTTAACCTGCGCCGCTTGATCTTCGGATTCGGAACAACATCCTCGGAGCGACGTCTCGTTCCTCTACCTTGTAGTGGAATTAAGCTCATAATCTACTGTGCTTCGATTAAGCAGCGAGAGCATACTCATTGTTGCCAATTAATTTTCCTACAGAAGAGATTAAGGAGCCTCCCATAGCCCAGCTCCGCGTGCTTACGTACCATTTCATCTTGCCGTCAAATCCAGTCAACCCCAGTTGTTGGTGGCCTGCAAAAGACGCGAAATGCCACGACAGAATGCCACTGGCCAACGCTTCGGCTCATGGCTCTGCGGCTGCAAAATTACTACTTTTTCCTGAAACAGCAAATTCTTGGGGCTGTTTTTTGTTGATTTTTTTCTGAAGCAATGTTGAATTTTTTTTGAAGCGAATCGGCACGAGAATCGTTTCTTCATCATGAAGAAGAGGATTGGCCGCAAATTTTCGAGTTTTGGAGGGGGTTGTATAAGCTGTTGACTTTCAATAGTTTCCGTTCAACGACACATAAAAACGAAGGAAAGACGGGGTGAAGAGTGCCGCAACGGAGGCCCCGTTGTGCCGCAATGGGGGCTCCGTTGGGATGCAATGGGAGCCCCGTTGGCATGTTTCACGCGCTGGTTTGCAAAAAATTTTTGTCCGCTTTATCGAAAAAACGAGAGCCCCGTTGTGGTAGTGCCAACAAGAAATCAAGAGCATACTACAATAAAACGAAAAAAAAAAAGTTATATATAATAAAAAACATAAAACACCCTAAAGACAGAAAATGAGAAGATTCCTCACAACGTTGATCGTGACGCTGCTGTGCATGGTGAACGTCATGGCCCAATCGTCGATGAGCGACGAACAGGTCATTCGCTTTGTCGTGAAAGAACAAAAGGCAGGCTCGTCGCAACAGGAAATTGCTGCGAAGCTGATGCAGAAGAACGTGAGTCTTGACCAGATCAAGCGCGTGCAGAAGAAAGTGGAACGCCTGAAGAAGGGCCAGGGACTGGGCACGCTCGACCAGGTCGACGAAGAAAGCGAAGGCCGCCTGCGCCGCAACAACGGCAACCTGCGCAAGAGCGACGGCAGCGTGATTGGCAAGATGAAAGACGAGAAGCTGAGCAAGAGCGCCAGCAACAAGAGCGACCGCCGCAAGAACCGCGAACTGGAAGATCAGGAAGAGCTGACGGGCATCAAGACACAGCTGGACGAGTTCATGCCCGACTCGTTCGACATTTACGACCAGATGGTGATCAGGGACTATCTGAAGGCCAAGGAAGAACATGAGAAGAAGTCGAAGAAGCGAATCTTTGGCCACGACCTGTTCAACAACGAGGAACTGACGTTCGAGCCCGCCATGAACATTGCCACGCCGCGCGACTACGTGCTGGGCCCGGGCGATGCTGTGTTTATCGACATCTACGGTGCCTCGCAGAAATCAATAGAAGAGACCATCTCGCCCGACGGCTACGTGGTGATCGAAGACTTCGGCCCCGTGCAGGTGTCGGGGCTCACGGTGGATCAGGCCAACGCCCGCGTGCGCTCGCAACTGGGGTCACGCTACAGCAGTTCCAACATACGGCTTTCGGTGGGCCAGACACGCACCATCACGGTGAACGTGATGGGCGAAGTCAAGACACCCGGAACGTTCACTCTCTCGGCCTTTGCCACCGTGTTCCACGCCCTCTACATGGCCGGCGGCCCCACCGAAATTGGCACGCTGAGAAACATCAAGGTGTATCGCCACAACAGGCTGGTGAGCACGGTCGACGTCTACGACTACATCCTGAACGGCAAGCTGGGCGGCAACATCCGGCTGGCCGACAACGACGTGATCTCGGTGGGCACCTACGACTGCATGGTGAGCGTCAAGGGCAAGGTGAAGCGCCCCATGTACTACGAAATGAAAAAGAGCGAGAGCATGAAGACCCTGCTCGACTATGCCGGCGGCTTTGCCGGCGATGCCTACCGCAAGACGGTGCGCGTCATCCGCAAGGCCGGCACGCAGTATTCGGTGTACAACGTGGGCGAGTTCGACATGAGCTCGTTCCGCATGGCCGACGAAGACTCGGTGAGCGTGGACAGCATCCTGCCGCGCTACTCCAACATGGTCGAGGTGAAGGGTGCCGTGTTCCACCCCGGCATGTACCAGATTGGCGAGCAGGTGAACACCGTGAAGGCACTGCTGGAGCAAGCCGAGGGCGTGACCGAAGAGGCATTCACCGCCCATGCCGTGATGCACCGTCTGCGCCCTGACCGCACACTCGAGGTGGTGCAGGTCGACATAGACGGCATCATGAACGGCACCGTGGCCGACATACCGCTGAAAAACGAAGACGTGCTGTTCGTGCCCACCAAGCAAGAGATCATGGAAGAACAGACAATCACCATCCACGGCGAGGTGCAATACCCCGGAATGTATAAGTATGCCGCCAACGAAACACTCGAAGACTTCGTGCTGCAGGCCGGCGGACTGAAGGAAACAGCCGCCATGGTCAACGTGTTTGTGTCGCGCCGCATCGTCAATCCCAAGGCCACCACCAACGACAGCATCATTGGCCAGTCGTTCACGTTCACGCTGAAAGACGGCTTCGTCATCGACGGCGAGCCTGGCTTCCATCTGCAACCGTTCGACGAAGTGTTTGTGCGCAAGAGCCCTGGCTACAACGAACAGCAGAACGTGACGGTGGAAGGCGAGGTGATGTTCAGCGGCGAATACACGCTGACCAAGCAGAACGAGCGACTGAGCGACCTGGTTCGCAAGGCAGGCGGCGTGACAAACATTGCATACGTGGCCGGTGCCCGACTGGAACGCAAGCTGAACGAGGCCGAGCGCATGCGCTATGAAGAATCGGTGAAGATGCAGCGCCAGCAAAACGAGGCCGCCATGCTGGAGCAGGCCCTGAAAAGCGGCCGTTCCGTGAGCGAGATTCAGTCCAGCATGTCTGCCGCACAGGAGAAGCTCAGCATTCCCGAAAGCTATTTCGTGGGCATCGAGTTGGACAAGGCCCTGCAGAACCCTGGCAGCGACTACGACCTGGTGCTGCGCGAAGGCGACCGCCTGGTGGTGCCCGTCTACACCAGCACGGTGAAGATCAACGGCGAGGTGATGTACCCCAACACCGTGGGCTTCGAGGCCGGCAAGAAGGTGAGCTACTACATCAACCAGGCCGGCGGCTACAGCAGCAAAGCCAAGAAGAAGAAGACCTATATTATTTATATGAACGGCGACGTGGCCAAGGTCACTGGCAGCACCAAGGTGCGACCGGGCTGCGAAATCGTGGTGCCCGCCAAGGCCACCAACCGCATGACAGCGGCCGAGACCATGACCCTGGGCACCGGCATTGCCTCTATTGCCACCATGATTGCCACCATTGCCAACCTAATGAAATAAGAAACGAGCGCCTATTCAACAATAGCAACAATTATGGACGAAAAGAAAAAGACAGAGATAAACTTTCTGCAAATCGTCAAGACCCTGCTGAGCCACAAAATGCTGTTTCTCAAGGTGTGGGTCATCACCTTTGCGCTGTCGTGCCTGTGGATTCTTCCACAGCCGCGCTACTACGCCACCAAGGTGTCGGTGGCACCAGAGTCGGCCACAGAAAAAGGCGGAGGCGACCTGGCATCGCTGGCATCGAGCTTTGGTTTCAACCTGGGAAACGGCTCGTCAGATGCCATCTACCCCCAGCTCTACCCCGACTTGTTCAAGTCCACCGAGTTTTGCGTGGGTCTGCTCGACATCAAGGTGCAGACCAAGGACGGTGAGATAAGCACCGACTACTACGACTATCTGAAGAACCACCAGAAGAGCAACCTGCTGTTTTGGCCTTTTTACAAATTACGCAACTGGGTGAAAAGCATCTTCAAGAAACCCGAAGTCAATATTCCCGGAAAAGACGGCAAGCGTTTCGACCCTTTCAGGCTGACGACGGAAACGGCCGAAATCATTGAAGGTCTGCAGAGCTGCATCAGCTGCACCTACAGCAAGACCACCGACGTGGTAACCATCAACGTGACCGACCAAGACCCGCTGGTGTGCGCCCTGCTGGCCGACAGTGTGCGCCAGCGCCTGCAGGTGTTCATCACCGACTACCGAACGAAAAAGTCGCGCATTGACTACGAACACTTCAAGCAACTGACCGACGAAGCCCGCGACTCCTACGACGAGGCACGCCGCCGCTATGCCGCCTACTCCGATGCCCATCAGGACGCCTTCCTGCAAAGCGTTCGCACCAAGGCCGAAGACTTGGAGAACGACATGCAGCTGAAGTTCAACATCTACACTGCCATGAACACCCGCAAGGAAGCTGCCATGGCCAAGGTGCAAGAAAACACGCCCGCTTTCACCACGCTGACCAATGCCACCGTGCCCGTAAAACCCGCTGGCCCCAAGCGCATGATTTTCGTGGCCGCCATGCTGTTTCTGGCCACCATCGCCACAACAGCAAAACTGTTCCGCAAAGAGCTGAAAGAGTGGTTCTAACAACAATAGAATGAGCGAAGCGAAGCAAAAAAAGCAAATCGTCATCCTGTATGCATCGACCCTACTGGGGGTGCTACTGGGGGTGTTGTCGTCTATCGTGAACACACGGTTCATGGATCCTGCCGACTACGGCGACGTGAGGTACGTGCAGAACATCATCAACTTTATCGCCGTATTCCTCATCTTCGGTTATTTCCTTTCTGGTGCCAGACTCATGGCGCTGTCGAGCGACGCCGTCTACGATCGGCGCATGAAAGGCATGATGGTCATCATCCTTGCAGCAACAGCGGCCATACTGGCGCTGTGCATGCCCTGCTGCTACTTTCTGCATGCCGACAAGCCTCAGGTGGCGGTGCTGTTCCTGGTGTCCATTCCCGTGTGTGCCTATCCTCTCCTGCTGAGCTACATCGACCAAACCACGCAAGGCGACAACCAAATGGGCCGGCTGTCACTGGCCCGACTGCTGCCCTACCTGGCCTACGTGCCATTAGCCTATGCCGTCTATTCGCTCTTCGGGGCCACCTCGCAGAGAATGATACTGCTGCAATGGGGCGTCTACTGCCTGGTCTATATTGGCATCATTGTCTCTACGCGGCCATTATTCACCAAACTGGGGCCCATTTGGAAAAGCCTGCAAAAAGAAAACAGGGAATACGGCATTCAGCTCTACCTGGGTTCGCTTGTCATGGTGGCCACCAACTATCTGGCCGGCATTTCGCTGGGCCACTTCAATGCCGACAACACCGAAGTGGGGTTCTACACACTGGCACTTACCGTGACCTCGCCGCTCACAGCGCTGCCCAGCATCGTGGGAACAACCTACTTCAAGAAGTTTGCCTCGCTGCCCTATATTCCGGCCAAAGTCATTGGCTTCACCATTGCCATGACCGCAGCCTCCTGCGTGCTGTTCATCCTGCTCATCCACCCCATTGTCACCTTTCTCTACACCGACCAGTATGCTGCCGTGGGCACATACGCGTCGTTTCTCTCCGTGGGTTTCTGCATTCACGGGCTGGGCGACATGTTCAACCGCTACCTTTGCTCCCACGGCCAGGGGGTGCCCGTGAGGAATGCCAGCATAGCCAATGGTGTGTTCAAGATTCTGGGCTATACCGTTCTGGTGGCCCTGTTCAACACGAACGGCGCCATTGCCACAACCGTCATTTGCGACACCATCTACTTCGTTTGCCTCATCTATTATTATGCAAGGTTCACCAAAAGCGCTCAACATGAATAAATTCAAGCTTGTGATCTTCGGCGACGAGTGGGATGTGTATCAAGTGGCGCACAAAGACTGGATAGAGGACCCCAAGATAACTTACATCCCGACCTTCCGCCCCAAGGGGGTGCCGGGCTTTTTGCAAAGAGTGCAGTTCAACCCAAGGCTGAACAACATGCTGAGCATGCCCGGGAAGAATCTGTGGAATCGCTACTACCTGCGCCACACCGACGGGCAACGGGTGTGTTTTCTCATTACAGAGCACTGGCTGAGAATGGAAAACGGCATCAAACTGCTACCTTTTTTGAGGCAGCACTATCCTGAGGGAAAGATTGTTTGCTTCACCCAAGACCTGATTCACACCATCAAGGACCACTATTCGCACAAGCCCATCGACGTGGACTACATCAAGAATTATGCCGACGCCCTGATCAGCTACGACAAAACAGATGCCACAAAATACGGCATATTTTATCACCCCACTGTGTTTTCGCCCATTCAGACGGAAGACGGCAAACAGCAAGAGCAATACGACCTGTACTTCCTGGGGCGAGACAAAGGAAGACTGAACACCTTGGTAAAAATTCACGACGAGGCGAGCAAAAGAGGTCTGAAGTGCCGATTTGTCCTGCTGGAAGTGCCCAAAGCCATGCAAGCGCAACGCGACGGCATCGTCTACCTGCCATCCACCGTGTCCTACGCCGAGAACCTGCAAGGCTGTGCCGGTTGCAAGTGCATCATCGAAATGCTGCAGGCCGATGCCTGCAGTCCCACGTTCAGGACGTGGGAGACCATTATGCTCAACAAAAAACTGCTGACAAACAACGCCAGCATCACCAAATCGGAACTATATGACCCCAGATACATTTCTGTCTTTCACGACGAAACAGACATTGACTGGGACTTCATCATAGCAGGCCCGGCCTTTCCCGACGGCGAGAATCCACATCAGAAAGCGATAGTGCCCGACGCACTCATAAGTTTCATTGAAAACATCCTGAAGATTCAGATAGACCGAACATGACCATTTTCTATTTCATTTTCATTGCACTGGCAGCCTATTTCTCCTTCCGCTACGATGGCATCGAGAAATACGATTCGCACAAGCAACACCGCTTGTGGCTCATGTGCATCTATCTGATTTTCCTATCAGGATTCAGCTATGGACTGGGGGGCGACAAATTCACCTACATGGAAGAATTTGAAGACTACCCCGACAATTTCTCTGACGTGGAAGACTTCATTTGGTATCAGGTCATGCTTAAAGGGCAGATGCCGCTATGGAGCTTGATCAACCTCATTGGCAAGGTGGTTTTCAAATCCTTCTATTTTGTGCAGCTGCTCCAGAGTGCCTTCATCAACAGCGCCGTGTGCTATGTTGCCAGCAAATACACCCACCGCTATTTCCTGTTCCTGATTGTCTATTTCCTCACACTCCAGTTCTTCATTTTCAACACTGAAGTCATGCGTGAGGGATTCGCCCTGTCGCTTGTCCTTATAGGCATGCACAACTGGATGAGTGGCAAGCGATGGATATTCTTTGTCACGATGCCCGTAGCGCTGTTGTTCCATGTATCGGCTGCCACGGCGCTCCTGTTTCCGTTTGTTAGGTTCAAGATGTCATGGAAAACGCTTATCGTGGCCTTCTGCGCTGCATATGGCACATGGCAGCTCAGCGATTTGGCATTGGGCAAGGTGATGATGATGGCCTTAGGGGGCATGGGGGCCCTTGTGGGCAAGATTCTGTTCTACTCCATCCAGGCCAGCACCATCTTCGGATTCCTGCGCTCGGCCATCACCTATCTTATTTTCCCGTTCATCATCATGTACACATCGCTGCGCATGGAGCCATCGGAAACGTTGCGAAAAAGCAAGGAAAAAATCATGTCCTACATGGTGGTGCTGGGAGTGCTGGCAAGCGCCTTTGCAGGATTTACCCGTCTTTACAACTACGTGGAGATATTCTACCTGATCATGCTCGCCGACTTTGTCTACACGCTGTTTCGCTTCAAGGAGCATTTCATCATCAGGCTGGGCACACTCGCCGGCACTGTGTTTTTGATTGCCCTGCAATACCTCATCTATTACGAAACAACCAACACCCACTATTACGACTATTTTTATCCATATACGTGCATTCTCGACGAAGACGAAAGCGTTTACATACGCGAAATTGCACACCAGGAAGCTGTAAAGGCGGAAGAGTCTGACGACAACGTACGTAACATTGATTGAGCCCATGACACGAATACTTTTCATATCGCAATACCTGAACCGGGCCGGCACTGAGGCATTCATGATGAATGTGTTCAGAGGTGTAGACCGCAGCCATTTCGGTGTGGACTTCCTGCTCTACTCCCGGAACGAGACCGACTACAGCAAAGAAGTGGAAGCAGCAGGCGGCATGGTGTGGCGAGTGCCCAGCCGCCGCGAGTCGCCCCTGGGCTGGTATCGGTCGCTGTATTGTTTCTTCAAGGAGCATGCCCAGGACTATGCCGCCGTGCACTACTGCGGCAACGGTCTAACGGCGATTGCCCCGATTGTGCTTGCATGGCGATTCGGCATCCCCATCCGCATTATTCATTCTCACAACTCATCGTCCGACGGTCTGCACAATAGGGTGCTGCACATGCTGCAGCGCGGTCTGGCCTGCCGACTGAGCACCCACCACTTTGCATGCTCGTCGCTGGCAGCCAAGTGGTTCTTTGGAAACTCGCCTGCCGTCATCATCAGGAACGGCATCGACACCCGTCGTTTTGCATTCAATCCACAGACACGGGAAGAGGTGAGAAAACGGCTATGCCTCAAGCCTTCGACCACCGTGATTGGCCACGTGGGGCGATTCCAGGCAGAAAAGAACCACTCATTCTTGCTCGATGTGTTTGCACAATTCCACAAACTCCAGCCCGACTCCATGCTCATGCTGGTGGGCGTGGGCGACCTGGAAGACAGCATCAAGAAAAAGGCACGCAAGACTGGGATTGCCGACAATGTGCTGTTCCTGGGCGAACGTTCAGATGTGGAACAACTGCTGCAAGCAATGGACCTGTTTCTCATGCCGTCCACATTCGAGGGTCAGCCTTTTGTCTTGATCGAAGCTCAGTGTGCGGGCTTGCCATGCCTGGTGTCCGACATCATCAACAAAGACATCTTCCTCACCGAAAGCATCGGAACATGCTCTTTGCAACAGCCCGCCACGCAATGGGCACAGCGAATGAAAGAAATGGCCAGCACCCACAAAAGGCACGACGAAAGCAAGGCTATTGAGCAACAGGGCTACTCCATCGCCACAACAATCGGCTACTTGGAATCGGTTTACGAAGGAAAGGAGGGCGCATGAACATTCTTCAGGTCATCAACTCTTTCAAAGTCATTGGCGGAGCCGAACGGCTCCTTTCAGAAATCGTGCCCATGATGAATGCGCATGGGCACCACGTTGAAGTGCTGGTGCTACAAGACTCCGACACCTTCCTGAACAGGAAGCTGAAAGACGCAGGCGTAGTCATTCACTCGCTGAACATGAAGAGCCTCTACAGTCCGCTTGCCATCTGGAAAATTCGGCGCTTTCTGAAACAACATCCCGAGTTCAGCGTGGTGCACGTGCATCTTTTCCCATCTCTCTACTGGGTGGCCTTTGCCGCATCAGGCATGAACAGGCCGTTGGTTTGGACAGAGCACAGCACAAAGAACAAGAGGTGGACAAAGTGGTACTTCAGGCCCATCGACAGGCTTGTCTATTCGCAATACTGCAAACTCATCTGCATCAGTCCTGCTACGCTTTCGGCCATCAGACAATGGACCAAGACTGCAGAAGACAGCAGCAGACTGTGCGTGGTAGAAAACGGTGTAGACACCCGAAAATTCAGAAAGACGGCTGCAGCGAAACCTTATCGGCACACACTCATACAAGTGTCAAGATTCACGGCTGCAAAAGATCAAGACACAGTGGTCAGAGCCCTGACGCTGCTGCCCAACGATGTCCACGCTGTGTTCGTGGGCGAAGGCGAAAGGCTCAGTGCCGTCAGCCAACTAGCCACCGGACTGAACGTGCAGGAGCGTGCCCACTTCCTGGGTGCAAGACAGGATGTGGCAGCGCTGCTTTCGTCAGCCGACATTGCCATACAGTCATCAAACTGGGAGGGATTCGGACTGGCGGCCGTTGAAGCCATGGCCAACGAACTCCCCGTGATAGCATCGGATGTCGACGGACTGAGACAGGTGGTGGAAGGAGCTGGACTGCTTTTCCCCCATGGCAACGAGACCGTGCTGGCACAGCAGGTGGATGCCTTGCTGAAGAACCCTGGGAAATGCCACGACATTGCCAAACAATGCCTGCAAAGGGCCCAGACGTACGACATTTCCATCATGGTGAAAAAATGGCGTAATACGCGCCCTGGGAGAGAAAGGGCTGTCGGCAACCCTCATCGTGGTGAGCAAGGACAAGAAGCCTTTCGTGAGCTGTAGCAAATATCTGAAACGCGTGATTCAGATTGCCAGCGACGACCAGATTCCCATCACGCTGCTGTCGGCATGCAAGAGCGACAATGGCCAACCAGTGGTGATATGCTGCACAGACGCCTCAGCAGGGGTGGTCGACGAGAACATGGACAGCCTGACACCATTCTTTCTCCTTCCCGGAGCCGACACGCAAGGGCGCATCTCCTCGCTGATGAGCAAGAAGAGCATGGCCAACTTGGCTGTCGAAGTGGGCCTTTCCATTCCGCAAACATGCTATGCCGATGTGCTGGATAACCCTGACGCCATCCCGTTGCCATGCATCATTAAGCCACTGGTGAGCAGAATGGGGACAAAGGCCCACATCAAGACATGCCACTCGACTGAAGAGGCCAGGCAATGGATACTGCATGTGGGAGCCAATCAGGTGCAAATACAGCAGTTCATTGACAAAGATTTCGAATACCAACTCATTGGCTGCTCCACCGACAACGACGTCATCATCCCTGGTGTTTCCAAGATACTGAGACCCTGCAAGGGCTCCAACACCAGTTTCCTGCACTACGAGCCACTGTCCAAGGACTTCTGCGATCTGCAGAAATGCAAGGACTTCGTCAGAAAGACAGGCTACAAGGGCCTGTTCAGCCTTGAGTTCCTGCGCGACAAGCATGGCAACGACTATTTCATGGAAATAAACTTCAGAAACGACGGCAACGCCATTTGCGTGACGGCTGCAGGCATGAACCTGCCCTATATATGGTGTCTTTTCCGCATGGGGAAGAACTATCTGGAAGAAGCAAGCAGGCAAATAGCGCCTGTCTACGTCATGCCCGACCTGGCCGAGCTGAAACTGCTGCTTACCGGGCAGATAAGTCCCGCAGCCTATCTGGGCGACCTGCGAAAGACCAACCGCTTCATGGAGTACGACAAAAACGACACACGCCCGTTCTGGCGCATGATCAGAGCAAAACTGAAACTATCATGGTGAAATATTTAATCAGACTCGACGATGCTTCTCCCTTCATGAACTCGAAGAGGTGGAAGAAAATGGAAGACATGCTCGACAAACATGGCATCAAGCCGCTTGTGGGCATCATCCCTGCCAACGAAGACCCCGCCACAATGCCAGAACCCGAAGACAAGCTCTTCTGGAACAAAGTGCATGCCTGGCAGCACAAGGGATGGAGCATCGCGCTGCACGGCCACAACCACGTGTGCACCACCAGCGAGGGTGGTATCAACCCCGTTCACCACCGAAGCGAGTTTGCCGGTCTGTCCTACGACGAGCAGGCGCTGAAAATAAGAGAGGGATTGCGCATCCTGCAGCAGCACGGGGTGGAACCCGACTGGTTCTTTGCCCCAAGCCACACCTTCGACGAAAACACCCTGCAAGCCATCCTGCACGAAACGCCCATCAGGAAAATAAGCGACACCATTGCAGCAAAACCATACAAGATGAAAAATGGAGCCTGCGTGATGCCGTGCCAAATGGGACGCTTCAGAAAGATGAGCATGCCCGGCTACTGGACAGCCTGCTACCACCCCAACGAGATGGGCAGCGACCACTTCGAACAGCTGGAAGCCTTCCTGAAGGCCAACAGCCGCAGTTTCGTTGCCTTCAACAACACGGCATGGGAGCAAGTCTCCCAGAAGACACTCACCGACCGGATGCTTAGCCTGTTATACTTCACAAAGAGAGCACTGAAAAAATGACAACCAACCAGAAAGAACTCATCATGGTGGTGAACGAAGACAGATTCTTCTTGTCGCACCGCAAAGAAATAGCCCTGTCGGCCCAGAAGGCTGGATGGAACGTCAAGATCGTGTGCAAGAACACCGGACAGAAGAACGAAGTGGAAGACCTCGGACTGCAAATGATCGAACTGCCCATCAACCCCACCGGCACAAACATCGTGCAGGAGCTCCGAACGTTCAGTTTCCTGTACCGTCTCTATCGGCAACACCCCGGTGCCATCGTGCACCACGTGGGCCTGAAAAGCATGCTCTGGGGCCTTTTGGCAGCCAGGCTGGCAAAGATAAGAGGCACAGTCAATGCCGTGAGCGGACTGGGCGTCATGTTCTCCGGAACCGAGCCATCGCCCCTTGCCAAAGCCATTCTCGCCCTGCTGCGCTTCGCCCTGAGCAAGCAAAACGCAAAAGTGATCTTCCAGAACCACGAAGACCAGCAGCTGTTCGTCCGAAAACACATCATACACCCCAGCCAGGCCGTCTTCATCAAGGGGTCGGGCGTCGACCTGAACCAGTTTCCCTGCACCCCACAGCCCGAAGGCCCCATGGTGAACATTCTCTTCACCGCACGCATGGTGAAGGAAAAAGGCGTGCTCGTGCTGGCCGCAGCCGCCGAACAGCTGCGCCGTGACTACGAAGGCAAGGCCCAGTTCTGGCTGTGCGGCGGACTGTCCAGCAACCCCAAAGCGCTCAAGCAGGCCGAACTGCAGCAACTGTGCGACAACAAATACATAAAATGGCTGGGATTCCGCAAAGACGTGAAAGCCCTGCTCATGCAGTCCCACATCATGGCCTTCCCCAGCTACTATCGCGAGGGCGTGCCCAAGTCGCTCATCGAAGCCTGTGCCATCGGCCGTCCCATCGTGACCACCGACTCCATCGGGTGCCGCGACACCGTAGACAACGGCAAGAACGGATTCCTCGTGCCCGTGAAAGACAGCAAGACGCTTGCCGCCAAACTGAAACTGCTCATCGACAACAAAGAACTCAGAGAAACTATGGGCAGAAACTCCAGACAGAAAGCCGAACAGCAGTTCTCCATTGACAAGGTGGTAGAAAAGCACCTCGAGACCTACGACAGCCTTCTCACATGACACCACACACAGGCATACAGCACCCCCAAAACAAAGGAGAGCCCCCACTTCCATAGATAAAATTCAAAAATATTAATAAAATACAATAAAAGAACCTTTTTTCTGTTATATAATAAAAACACGATTATATGACAGAAAGATTGCTAATTGCCATAGCCTTTGCATTCAGCGCAATCTGCGGATTCATTTTCATCCCCATGATACTGAACTTCTGCAAAGAGCGAAAGCTATACGACATACCCAACGCACGGAAGATACACCACAACGCCATTCCGCGCCTGGGCGGCGTCAGTTTTCTTCCCAGCATGCTCATAGCCTTTGCACTGTCTACCTTCGTCATCCGGCAATTCACCACCACCTATGAAGTAACACTGAGCCTCTGGTCGCTCTATTTTTTCATCAGCCTCATGCTCATCTACGGCGTTGGACTCATCGACGACCTTGTGGGGCTCGACGCCAAGACCAAGTTCTTCATCCAGATCATTGCAGCCACGCTGCTGCCCCTCTCCGGACTCTATCTCAACGATCTCTACGGCTTCATGGGCATACACGAAATACCCTACAGCGTGGGAGCACCGCTCACGGTGTTCGTCATCGTGTTCATCAACAACGCCATCAACCTCATCGACGGCATCGACGGTCTCTCGGCCAGCCTGTCGCTCATTGCATTAGGCGGATTCCTGGCCTGCTTCTATCGCGAAGACATCTTCTCCTACACCATCCTCATTGCCGGCCTCATGGGCGTGCTGGTTCCCTTCCTTTACTACAACCTGCTGGGCAAACCCGAAAAGAACCGCAAGATATTCATGGGCGACTCGGGCAGCCTCACGCTGGGATTCATCCTGGGCTTCCTCACCATCAAGCTGTCGATGGACAACCTCTGGGTGCTGCCCGTGCGCAACGACAACCGCCTGCTCACCAGCTACACGCTGCTCATCGTGCCCATGTTCGACGTGGTGCGCGTGTCACTCGTGCGGCTGTGGCACCGCACCCCCATCTTCCAGGCCGACAAGAACCACATTCACCACAAACTGATGCGCACCGGACTGAACCAGCACCTCACGCTCATCGTCATCGTTCTGCTGGCACTTTTCTACATCTGCCTGAACCAGTCACTGGCCGAAAGCACATCGTCCACCGCCATTGTGGCCATCGACATCGCCCTGTGGATGGCGTTCCACTTCATCGTCAACCGTGCTATTCTGAAAAACGGAAATGCCGTTTTCCTTAAAAACAACAGCAATGAATAGCATCACAAAACGCCTCTTCGACATTCTGGGCTCGCTGGCTGGGCTCGTTCTGCTCGCGCCCCTCTTCCTGCTCATCTACATTGGTCAGAAGCTCAGCTACCACGGCCCCGCCATCTACGTGCAGGAGCGCATCGGGCTGGGCGGACGCCCGTTCAGCATCTACAAGTTTCGCACCATGGTGGTGAACAACGAGAACGACGGCGTGCCCCAGCTGGCCGAACCCGACGACGAGCGTCTCACACCGTTCGGCAAGTTTCTGCGCTCGCACCATCTCGACGAGCTGCCCCAGCTGTGGAACGTGCTCCGTGGCGACATGTCGTTCATCGGCCCACGTCCAGAGCGCAAGTACTTTGTCGACAAGATCATCGAGCGCGACCCCCGCTACGCAGAGCTCTATCAGATTCGCCCTGGCGTCACCAGCTATGCCACCCTCTACAACGGCTATACCGACACCATGGAGAAAATGCTGCGCCGACTGGAGCTCGACCTGTACTATCTGGAAAACCGTTCCTGGAAGTTCGACCTCCAAATCCTTTCCAAAACTTTCATCAGCATCCTCTTCGGAAAAAAATTCTGAGCGCTGCGCAACGACGCAGTACGCCCACAACGACTTCCCGCAGGGGCAGGCCCTACATGATGGCAACCGTACATGATGGCAACCATACATGATGGCAACCGTACAGGTCGATTCTCTTTTCCTCGCGGCCTGTAAAAATAATTCATAGAAAAAAGCTTTCTGGAAAATGCTGAAATAGAAAACGGAAAGCCCCTTTTCTGCCTGTTTTGCACCCTTAACAACCTGCTTTGGGGATGGCTGAAGGTACTTGTCGGGCCCTTCTATGGCACTTGCCGAGCGCAAAATGCACACAACGGGGCCTCGGTTTGTATGCAATGGCACCCTCGTTATGGTACAACGGGGCCCTCGTTGATATGCAACGGAGGCCCCGTTGCACTGTAACGGGGCCTCCGTTGCCATTCTGCCGGGCTGCGGAAGCAGCGCGCAATGCATCCGGTATTTTGCTAATACCTGATTATCAGCAGGTTATACAGAATAGCCAAAAGTCGCTCAAAACTCACAAATTCTGATGCCAGTTGGGCGGTGCTGACTTTTGAGCGAATCTCAGAAGGGCAGTTGTAAAGATTTTTCATAAGCAACATGCAAAAAAGTTGGTACGAAATTGGCAATAAGCAGGGCATCGTTCAGAAAGCATTGTTTTTTGAATCCGCTGACCTCAAATTAATAATTCGTCAAGTTCAAGCAAACAATATGAATGGCAGCGCCCACCTTCCCCTTACCCCGTCAGGCATTACAGGGGCTTTATGCTGTCGTTAGTTAACCTGCGAATTCAGTTTTTCACCCGCCAGTGAGTGCGAAAGGGATAAACTTCTTGTAGGTCATCTTCGCATCGTACTTCTCCGTCTCTATGAACTGGTGGTCGAAGTCCAGGTCGTATGATTCTCCAGCCACAAGCTGGCCTGTGTTTATCAGAGTCTTGACGAGCAGGCTGTTCAGTTTGGATAGCCGTACAACGCACATCGCAGCCCCAGCACTTTGTCAATAATTGGAGCCATATAACGGGAAAAAAGCTCTCTTACGTGAAATATTCCTCCAAAAGGAGTGACTTTCTCAGATTTTATTTGTACCTTTACCATGTCATTGATGATTTTGCTTGTCTTGAATTGCAGCACTAAGGTAAGTGAAATATCTGACATGACAAAATCCTGGGCCGCTCGGCTATGCCGCTTGCCACAGCAAGACCTTTTTGTTGCTCAGGAACTTATAAAAACTATTAAACTAAAGTGCTGCGGAATCTAGGAAGTCATCACTTCCTTCTATAGATGATTTGGAGAAAACGCTCAGTGAATAAAACAAGATGGAAGGGAAAAAGAGGATAAAATCTCATTTTTCTCAGACCTCTGCCACGATTTGGCGCAGCCTTCGTGTACTTTTGCAGAAAAATTCGATTTTATATGGCAGACAATGATAGAGGGCAAAGCCTAATTACCAAATACGTCTGGGTGATAGAGACCATCCATCGCAGACGGAAGATTTCATTCAAAGAACTGAATGAACTATGGCTTCGTGATGACATCAGTAGAGGTGTGGACATTCCCAAACGCACCTTTGACAACTGGCGTTATGTCATCTGGGATATGTTCGGTATCAGCATAGTCAATGAGAACCGTGGTGAATACCGCTACTATATCGAAAACGAGGAAGACATAAGTAAAAACGGACTTCGTTCCTGGCTATACAACACTTTCTGTGTGAGCAATGCCTTAGCCAACAGTCAGAGCATCAAAGACCGCATCATTCTGGAATACGTGCCGTCTGGCCAGAGCTACCTTCAGCCCATCATTGAGGCGATGAAGGAAAACCGTGTACTGAACATGACCTACCACAGTTATTGGAAGGATGAGGAGAATAACTTTGATGTGCAGCCCTATTGCGTGAAGCTTTTCCGTCAGCGTTGGTACATGGTGGCACGAAGCACAGATCCATATTATTATAAAAAAGGACCGTTCATCTATTCTCTTGACCGAATTAAATATCTTCATGCAACAGACGAGACTTTTGAAATGCCAAAGGACTGGCCGGCAGAGGATTTCTTTGAAGGCTGTTTCGGCATCATTGCAGAACAGTCTGTCAAGATTCAGCCCGTTAAACTAAAAATTTCTGCAGGACAGGCAAACTATATCCGTGACCTGAAGATGCATGAATCTCAGGAAGAGATAGAGCGCAACGAAGAGTACAGCATCTTTACCTTCAATCTCCGTCCAGAGTTTGACTTCCAGCAGGAACTGCTTTGGAATGGAGAAGACATGGAGGTACTTGAACCCTACTGGCTCCGCAAAGAAATTGCCGGAAAGATTAAAAGAATGTGGAACAAATACAAGGAGGATTAACTATGGTATTTAATTTCAGCAAATACAGTTTTCGTGGCATACAGGATTTATGCCGAAAATATCACAGGCAAATTGTTGCGTCTCCAGACAAGAACAACTTAAAGTCCGTACTTGACGGCAGGCGTGTTAGATTCATCAATCCTTTAGGTGAATTTGACTATGCCTATTTTGGTGAGTTCACTTTTGATGGTGATGTCATAATACTATTGACGAAAGACCACAAATACACGAAATTTCACAAGCCCTTACATCTTTCTACCTTATGGTCGATGGTGCCTGTAATCTTTGCTGGTGTAGATACAAGATTTAAGGACGATCAGTATCAAGAAATTTTCACTGGTGATGTTGT